>NZ_VPEK01000041.1:0-16663 GCF_013417145.1 Acinetobacter sp. YH16044 | reverse complement strand
GCACTAAAAACAATGCTCAAGTATAAATGCGAGAACGCAGGCGTATTGTTTGAAGAAGTCCAAGAAGCCTATACCACCCAAATCTGTTCGTGCTGCGGTGAGATCACCTCAAGTAGTCCAAAAGGTAAGACAGATCTTGGAATAAGAGAATGGGAGTGCATGAGCTGTGGTACAGCTCATGATCGAGATATAAACTCAGCTCTAAACATTCTTGCGCTTGGGCATAAGCGTCTAGCTGTAGGAATCACCCTCGTTTAAGGGGGTGAGGATGTCAAATTTGCTTTCCGCTGTCATATGTTTTTGTTTAGAATCATCCATACCAAAGCGAATAAACAGGCATAGGCATGCAAACGAATATCACTGAACCATCTTCCAGCACAACCTTACAGTATGTGCATTGGTTCCGTCATTCTGCACCCTATATTAATGCGCATCGCAACAAAACCTTTGTCATCATGTTTGATGGTGAAGCGCTGCAACATGAAAATTTTCAACACATTATTCACGATATTGCCTTATTACACTCGCTTGGTATTCGTCTAATTTTGGTGCATGGTGCCCGTCCGCAAATCAATCATAATTTACAAAGCAGCGGCATCCAGACACCGTTTCATCATCATCGTCGCATCACCACTCGCGAATCTTTACCTGCTGTGATGAATGCTGTTGGCTCCATTCGTCTGCAAATTGAAGCCCTCCTATCTATGGGTTTAGCCAACTCACCGATGTACGGCGCGCGTATTGATGTGGTCTCAGGTAATTTAGTCACGGCAAAACCGTATGGCATTCGTGATGGTATCGATTTTCAACTGTCTGGTGAAGTTCGTTCCGTCGATATCGACGCAATTCAACGTCATTTAGAGAGCCAAAACATTGTGGTGCTTGGGCCGACAGGTTATTCCACTACAGGAGAAGTGTTTAATTTATTGGCTGAAGAAGTTGCGACCAAAACCGCGATCAGTTTAAAAGCAGATAAGTTGATTTTCTTGGGCAAACAACACGGTTTGCACAATGAACATGGGCAGCTACAACGCGAAATTACACCTCATCAACTTGATCAGCATATTTTGCAATATCAAGATTCTAATCCCGATATTGCCCTGCATTTAAGCGTTGCTAAAGATGCCTCGTTACAAGGCGTACACCGTGTTCATCTTATTTCATATGCCTATGATGGCGCATTGATCGAAGAATTGTTCACACGTGACGGTTCTGGCACCATGATCACCGATGCGCATTATGAAGAAGTGCGTACTGCCGATATTCAAGATGTTGGTGGCTTAATCAATCTCTTACGCCCTCTCGAACAAGAAGGTATCTTGGTTTATCGCTCACGCGAGCGTTTGGAAAATGAAATTGGACAATTTGCAGTGATTGAACGTGACGGTACGATTTTGGCCTGTGCTGCGTTGTACCCGATTCCTGTCACAGGGAATGAAAAACGCTCTGCTGAAATCGCATGTGTGGCTGTGCATCCGGGGTATCGAAAATCGAATCGCGGTAGCCAAATTTTGCATTATTTAGAAGAAAAAGCGCGAGATTTAGGTATTGAACAATTGTTTATTTTGACCACACGAACAGCGCATTGGTTCCTTGAACAAGGTTTTGAACAAGTCAGTGTCGATGACTTACCGAATGCCCGTCAGGCCTTATACAACTACCAAAGAAACTCATTGGTTTGTAAAAAGTCACTTTAAAGTGGCTTTTTTTATGTGCTGAATAGCATTATTTTGCATAAGGTTATGCCGAATCCATTGGCTACACCCTCAAATCACTTTGCAAGCCACAGAATAACCATATCTGCCATTCAAATAACCCAAATAAATAAAATAATTTCAACAACTTAAAACAATACATTGAAACATTATATGTTTTTATAAAATCATATTTTTTCATAACTTTTGCTGATTTTTATTTATCTTTTTTCCTGATTTTAAATTTAAGTTTTCTTATTTTTTTCGAAAAAGAAAACTCTTTAGCTTATGTGTTTATAAATCAACAGTTCTGCAACTTTAGGCCTTTATAGGAGCAACACATGCGTACGCACAAAGCAAAACTTTGGACAAAAACACTTGTACTGTCTACAGCGGTTGTGGGTGCCATGATGATGTCGGGCTGTGGCAAAAAAGAGGCTGATGAAAATGTCACCTTAAATATTGGCTTCCAAAAATATGGCTTATTGCCAATTTTAAAAGAACGCGGAACCTTAGAAACAGCCTTAAAAAGCCAAGGTGTAAATATCAAATGGGTGGAATTTCCTGCGGGTCCACAGCTGCTTGAAGGGCTCAATGTGGGCAGCGTGTCATTTGGTGAAGTCGGTGAAGCACCGCCTATCTTTGCTCAAGCCGCTCAAACCGATTTGGTTTACATTGCCAACCAACCTGCAGTTCCAAAAGCTGAAGCGTTAATTGTGCAAAAAGATTCGGCTATTCACAGTATTCAGGACTTAAAAGG
Organism: Acinetobacter sp. YH16044; assembly: GCF_013417145.1. Taxonomy (NCBI): domain Bacteria; kingdom Pseudomonadati; phylum Pseudomonadota; class Gammaproteobacteria; order Moraxellales; family Moraxellaceae; genus Acinetobacter; species Acinetobacter sp. YH16044. Next base: position 14,209 of record NZ_VPEK01000041.1, on the reverse strand, counting down.
TAAACGTGTGGCCTTAAACAAAGGCTCAAACGTGCATTACCTGTTGCTCAAGCTGTTGGAAGCCAATCAGCTTAAATTTAGCGACATCAATGTCGTGTATTTACCACCTGCCGACGCACGTGCTGCTTTTGAAAAAGGTGCCGTTGATGCATGGGTAATTTGGGACCCGTTCCTTTCTGCTGCTGAGCATCAACTTAATGCTCGCACCATTGCCAATGGCGAAAACTTGGTGAAGAACTACCAGTTCTATTTGGCCGATCGTAAATTTGCTCAGGAAAATCCAAAAGTGCTGCAAGCTGTGGTGAATGAGTTGAATTTGACCACGCAATGGGTCTCAAAAAATCAAGACGAAGCGGCCAAGTTACTCGAAGGCAAAACCGGCTTAGGTCTAGATGTGCTTAAAACATCTATTTCACGCTTAGGCAATCAAGTGACGCCGATTACTACACAAGTGGCGCAAGAGCAGCAGCAAGTCGCTGATGCGTTTTATAACGAAAAATTAATTCCCAATAAATTAAATATTGAGTCGGCCATTATCAAATAAGCCGACTACAGCATAAGGGCGATGCCATGCGTATTCTAAGAACATTTTCCATACTGACTTTAGCCACTTTGGGCCTTGGACTCAGTGCGTGCCAAAAACAAGAAACAGCACAGCAGGATCGTGAAAAACCAACTGAAACAGCCGTAAAAACCTTGGTTATTGGTTTTCAAAAATCAGCCTTAAATTTGTTGGTTGCCCGTGAACAAAAGCTCTTTGAACAACAATTTCCCGGCGCTCACATTGAGTGGAAGGAGTTCCCTGCTGGCCCACAAATGTTAGAAGCCCTTGCGGTCGGTGCGGTGGATTATGGCTATGTCGGCAACACCCCGCCTATTTTTGCCCAAGCTGCCAATAAAGACCTGAATTATATTGGCTATGAAGTGGTGCCTGAACAGTCGCTTGCTGTCGTGATTCCAGCGGATAGCTCAATCAAAACCATTCAAGAATTACGTGGCAAACGCGTTGCTGTACAAAAAGGCTCGAGTGCGCATGAGTTATTAGCCAAAACTTTAGAAAAAGCCGGTTTGACTTGGAATGACATTCAACCGATTTGGATTCCACCAGCAGATGCACGGGCCGCATTTGATAAAAAATCAATTGATGCATGGGCCATTTGGGATCCGTTTTTATCTGCAGCGGAGTTGGATGCTCAGGCTAAAGTGCTGATTCAATCTGGTGATTTTCCAAAGACCTATTCATTTTATGTGGCAAATCCAAAAGTCGTTCAAGCGCACCCTGATGCCCCAGCTAAATTTTTAAAGGCCTTAGACGCTTCCGATCAGTGGATTGTGAAGAACCAAAATGTGGCTTTAGAGATTTATCAAACCAGCACAGGGCTGCAAAAGAATATTGCTGCGCAAGCCTTTTCACGCCGATCTAAACCATCTCCTGTGCGCTCGCTGACACCCGAGGTCATACAAGCACAGCAAAATATTGCGGACTTATTTAAACAAGTCCAACTGATTCCAAACAACATTCAAGTCCAAAAGCAAGTTTGGACACCTTCATCACATTGATACCCGAGCCATCAAAAATACAAGGAACTGAACATGAAAATTTTCTGGTTTATCCCTACCCACGGTGACAGTCGCTACTTAGGAACAAGTAAAGGTGCACGCCAAGTCGATCATGCCTACATGAAGCAAATTGCAGTAGCGGTGGATAATCTTGGCTATGAAGGCGTTCTGATTCCAACAGGTCGTTCATGTGAAGATCCATGGCTTACAGCTGCAAGCTTGATTGATGCCACTAAAAATTTAAAATTTCTAGTGGCGCTACGTCCGGGGGTGACAACGCCTGCACTGACTGCACGTATGGCTGCAACATTTGACCGTTTATCTGGCGGTCGTATCTTACTGAATTTAGTTACAGGCGGTGATGAGCAAGAACTCAAGGGGGATGGTGTCTATGAAGATCATGCGACGCGTTACCAAACTGCCGCGGAATACACCACCATTTGGCGTGAAATTTTAACCCGTTCACATACTGGTGAAAGCTATACCTTCCATGGCGAACGCCTGAGTGTGGACGACGCCAAATTACTTTATCCACCAGTACAAAAACCATATCCACCGCTGTGGTTTGGCGGTTCTTCGGAGGCTGCTGTTGAATTAGCGACAGATCAAGTTGACACCTATTTGACTTGGGGTGAGCCACCTGCTGCGGTAAAAGAAAAAATTGCAGTAGTGCGTGAAAAAGCCAAAGCCAAAGGGCGTGAACTGAATTATGGCATTCGTTTGCATGTCATTGTACGCGAAACCAATGAAGAGGCATGGAAAGCAGCTGAAGAGCTAATCCAATATGTCGACGATGCCACCATTGCAGCCGCACAAGCCAAGTTCAAAACCATGGACTCTGTAGGACAACGCCGTATGGCTGAACTGCACAATGGCGACCGTAGCAAATTAGAAGTATCGCCAAACTTATGGGCAGGTGTTGGATTGGTTCGTGGTGGTGCAGGTACGGCACTCGTTGGTGATCCTGAAACCGTCGCCGCACGTATCCAAGAATATGCCGATCTCGGGATTAGCACCTTTATTTTCTCTGGTTACCCACACCTTGAAGAGTCTATCCGTTTTGCAGAATTGGTGTTCCCACTACTGCCATTGGAAACACGTCAAAAATTGGTTCAACCTAACCTAACCGGCCCATTTGGTGAGATTGTCGCGAACAACTACACCCCAGATGAAAATAAAAAAGCTGAAAAGATTCAGGAGCCGGCCTAATGTCCAAAACTGTTTCTGTTGAAACCTTCAAAGCACCGAAGGTTTCACGTGGAACACAACTCGGGCAGCGTTTGCTGCCTTGGTTGTTTCCTATTGCATTAATTATTGTATGGCAAATTGCCTCAGTTACAGGGCTATTAGAAAGTCGTATTTTGCCTGCGCCAAGTGCGGTGGTGGTGGCCTTTTGGAACTTACTGATCAGTGGTGAACTGTGGAAGCATGTTCAAATCAGTGCGGGTCGGGCCTTGGTGGGACTTCTAGTCGGCGGTGGTTTAGGTCTTTTTTTAGGGCTGCTAAATGGTTCATCCAAAACAGCATCGACGCTACTCGACACCACGCTGCAAATGATCCGTAACATTCCTGCTCTTGCCCTGATTCCCTTGGTGATTTTATGGTTTGGGATCGATGAATCGGCCAAGCTGTTTTTAGTCGCTATTGGCGTATTCTTTCCCATTTATATCAACACCTATCATGGTATTCGTTCTGTAGACCCTCAACTGATTGAAATGGGCAAAAGCTACGGTTTGAGTGGCTGGCAACTGTATAAAGAAATCATTCTACCGGGGGCGATGCCGTCTATTTTGGTTGGTCTGCGTTTTTCACTCGGGCTCGTTTGGGTTTTGTTGATTGTTGCAGAAACCATTTCTGCACAAGCTGGCATCGGTTATATGACCATGAACGCACGCGAATTTCTACAAACCGACATCGTCTTGGTCGGGATTTTATTGTATGCCCTACTCGGTAAATTAGCCGATGTACTGGCTGTTGCCTTAGAAAAATATTTACTCCGTTGGCACTCGGGTTACCAAAAATAAGGAGCATGTGATGACCGATTTAAGCATAAGCCGTCATGCAGACGACTCAACCCAACCTCAGCGTTCTTCAGTCGAGGATATCAACCCCCATGCGGTGTTGGGCGCAGAGATCCTGATTGAACAACTACACAAATTTTATGGCGATGTTAAAGTCCTTAAAGACCTTGACCTACATATTCAACCCTGTGAATTCTTAGCAATTGTCGGTCGTAGTGGCTGTGGTAAAAGTACCCTGCTTCGCCTCATCGCCGACTTAGAAAAACCGAGTTATGGCGAAATTAAATTTAAGTCTGCACGTCATATTCGTGAAGGCATCACCAGTGATGATATTCGTGTGATGTTCCAAGACCCTCGCCTCCTGCCTTGGCGTAGCATTGAGAAAAATGTACAACTTGGTTTAAGCAAAGACCAACACGCCAATGCTACAGCACTCCTCGAAAAAGTCGGTTTAAAAGACAAAGCGGGGCTTTGGCCAACACAGCTGTCAGGGGGGCAACGTCAACGTACTGCACTGGCACGTGCTTTGTCACATAAACCACGCATTTTGCTGCTAGATGAACCACTGGGTGCGCTCGATGCCTTAACACGTTTAGATATGCAGAATTTGATTGAAAAACTCTGGACTGAACAAGGTTTTACCGCAATTTTGGTCACACATGATGTAAGTGAAGCCGTGCAGTTAGCAGACCGAATTATCTTGCTGGATAAAGGCCATATTGCCAAAGAATTTCGTGTCGATTTGGCCCGTCCACGAAAAAAAGGCATTGAATTTACTGAACTTGAACAACAAGTCTTACAAGCTGTCTTGGCCACTTAAGCTGTACTTGTGCAGGAAATCATCACTTAAACCGTGTGACTTCCTGTCCTGTTCAAGAGCAATATCGCAACAAAACCATGTTTTGCATTGAGGGGAGATTTATCGCCTGTTGACAAATACATCACAAAAATTACGACAAATCATATAAATCCATGACTAAAAATAATGATTTATTTAAATTTCACCCTAAAATGATTATTTGAAATATTATGGCATTCGTCGTATTTATTTGACTGTTGAATAGAATAAACTGCCAAAATTCATAAAATTAAAAACGATGATTGTGCACAAATCTGTTGATTTGCCGTACAATTCAATATTCCCTTTTCATTTTCTTAAAAGAGCTAATGGAACAAAAAAAGAGTACCCAGAAACGCCACCAGTTGCTTAATGCAGCACTGGATGTCTTTTCCCTGTATGGCTTCAATGGCGCCAGCTTGGATGAGATCGCACAGATTGCAGAAATGCATAAATCGAATATTTTCTATTACTATGAAAATAAAGAAGCGCTTTATGTTGAAGTTCTGACAACGGTTCTACAAAAGTGGCTTGCTCCGCTACAAATGTTGGAAGCAGACCTTGAGCCTGAAGAAGCGATCACCAATTATCTATTGCAGAAAATTGAAGTATCTCGTACGCAACCGAAAGCCTCACGTTTGTTCGCACTTGAAGTCATTCAGGGCGCACCACACATTCTTGAAATTTTAAAAGGCCCACTAAAAAAATTAGTGAAACGCAAAGCCAAAGTCATTAGCAACTGGCAAGAGCAAGGTAAAATTTCAAAAGATATTGATCCAGAACTTTTAATTCTGAACATTTGGGCAATTACGCAAAACTATGCTGACTTTGCAACCCAAATGGAAATGGTCACTGGAAAAACCTTACGTAATCGCAGTATGCAACAACGGATTATTCAACATACCGTTCATATGATGCTTTACGGTGTAATTCCACGCCCAGAAAAGTAAATTGAATTGGGTCGAATTGGCATACGACCATAGCATTCTATGGTCGCCGACCGAAATTAGCTAAATGCCTTATTTGACTGTTTGATATAATTTCAATAATTTCTTTGCGCCGAATAATAAATTTTCTTCCCAATCCAGATGCGCTGTGTCATTCGCACCATCGGTAATATATTTTACCGATACAAAGCGAACACCCAGTTTTTTACATACTTTAGCGATTGCGTAGCCTTCCATATCGACAAGATTACACGGTACTTTCGGCAGCCCAGTTTCAAAGCTGTCGCCTGTACCACAAATTCCTTTAGGCAAATGGCTAAACATGCTCTCTGGCTGAATTTCAGCAGGATGATCGGTATCCATCGGCGTCACCCCCACATCAAAACCCAAAGGTGATACATCCATATCCCGTTGTACAAATTGAGCTACTTCAACCAAAGCATGTGCATCAAAATGTGAACTTCCCGCAGTGCCCAAATTCAGCAAAGTATGACATCCGGTTTTTTGAATCACATCAAAGGCTTTAAATGCGGCATTGACTTTACCAATACCACTGTAATGTACTTCAATGCCTGCGGCTTCAAACAAGCCTTTAGATTCACTCGGCAGTGCCATAATTAAAGCGATTTGCTGACGCATAGCGGTCTCCTCAAATTGATGCCTTCATATAGCATACATTTGCACGTGCGCAGAAAAAATCATCTTCAAAAATCACATTGCTCAGAAAATAAATTCCTCACGCAGATTTGAATGCTATCAAATTTGAAATTGCATCGGCCGCTTGCCAATAAAAGATGGTACCAATTGTTGGTCATGACGTAAGGCATCTAAAATCTTCTCTAAGGCAATATGTGCCATATCCCCTCGTACACTATGCGAATGGGTCATCGGCATATGCTCGATGCCAGCTCTTCGCGCTGACAAAATTTTAATGTCTTGTTTGTTGACCACCCAAGTATAGGCATTCACAGCCGGCATCAATGCCTTAGACAACAATTTTGGAATCGGAAATTTATAACTGACACAGGTATAAACCCGTGACTCATACGGCCCCACAGGGCTAATCAGACTATTAAACACCATGCCCGATGGCTCTCCCCAATGGTATTCCACCAAGGTAATATTCGGCGCGATAAAACTGTCGCGGTGGACCTGTTCAGCACCATGCGGATTGGTCAGCCATGGCATCATGCCGACATCTGCATCATGGTCATGATAGTCAACGACTACTTTGCGCGGCCCGACATCTATGGTGGCATCCACGGCTTTTCCCGACTCTGAACGAAACCAGCCTTCATGGACAAATATGGTATGGGTTACATCCATTATATTCTGTGCAACAGCGCCCATCTCGCCATCATAACTGCCGACCATGTAATAGCTGACCCAGCCGGCTTGATCATAAAACGGTAATTTAAATATTTCCGGGCGTTCCTGTTTGGGCTTTTCACCGAGATAAATCCATACCACCCCATCTTGCTCACATACATCAAAACTACGCTGTTTAAAGGGATGCGGTTTTTCTGGAAAAAATTGTCCATTGACACTAGGAATATGCGCCACATGCCCATCGCCCTGATACGACCAACCATGATATGGACATGTCACGCAGCCATCGGTCATTTTACCCTTAGACAAAGGCACACCACGATGCACACATTGATCGAGCAATGCAGCGGCTGTTCCATCTTTTTGTCGGAACAGAACAAATTTTTTACCATACAGGGTGGCTGAAAAAGGCTGATCTTTTTTGAGTTCTTTAGAGGTACAAGCGACGTACCATTCTTCTAATAATCCTTTGGCATCATCCCAAAAACGGGTTTGATTACACATAATTCGATCCTTATTTTTATCTTTTTTGTTTTAATCCATAATCCTTACTCTAGCACCTACACTACAAGCAAGTTTATATCTCGAAACCTGTTGATCTCTTAAAAATACGCGCAAATTTTATACATGAATGTTTTGCTTGGATAGCAAAATAACGTAACTGCATCACACGCTTGCAGAAGCTCTATATTTGTTTGCTGAAATCCGTCAAAGCCAACGCGCTATATTTTTCTTCAACGGATTTACATTCACCCGACATAATTTAAGATGTGCTCTGAGCATCACAATACGCTTTTAAACACGGAGAAAAAAATAAGCTGCCACGATAAAACCCTTGTATAGTTTTCAGCATCACCAATAACCAAAGCGTACAGAGCAAAACTGCAAAAAAGGTGCCGCACTGTTGGATAGCATTTAATTGCGTATGTTCCGCCAAATTGATGACCGCCAAACTAAAAACGCCGAATGGAAATGTCATCGCCCACCACCCGAGATTAAAGGGTAAATCTCGTAAATGTTTTAGCGTGATGAGTATAGCGATTCCAAACCACCATACACCAAATCCGAGCAGAACAAGGGCTGCGAACACGCCGCCTTGAAGCAACACCTGTCCTAAATCTGCCAAGTCTACTGCTGTCAAAATACGTGGGGCTTGCTCGCCCAAAAGTAACAGCGCTAAAGCCCCTGTCCCAATCGGTCCTAAGGCCAACCAACTGCTGATCGCCATTTCCTTACTTGGCAATTGATGTAAAGCCAGACGCAGCAACAAGATGCTTAAGATGGCAAATGCAGGAAATACTGAGATCCCCCAAAGCAGATAACTCCCCAGCAAAATATGGACAGAATGGGCCTGTGCAGGTAAATGCGCCAACAATAAACCGCCTGAACTGGCAACCACCTCGCAAGCCACTATCGGCAATAACCATACTGCGGTCATGCCTTGCAGCGCATGTTGCTGACGACTAAACATCAGAAATGGAACACACCATGCAATCGCTATTGACATCAACACATCGACATACCATAAATATTCAGCCCATGTGATGATGCTCATGCCCAAAAACTCTGTGTATAGCGTGGTGCCAAATTTCAATGCGCCATTGATCAGGGTTGCCAGTGCCATGAGGATCGCCCCAAGAAATAAACTCATCACTGGATGCTGGAAAATCTGCTTGTGGGTACAATATCCATCGGCTGAGATACATCCCACTAAACAATATGAACAACACGATGCTGATCTGCCACAGCGCTGCTCCGAAGGACCACATCCACTGCGGCGCCACCGCTATAGATGGTAAAATGAGGGCCACCACACCTGTGCCCATCACCACCGTAAACCAGTTTGGGGTGAAATGACGAATCAAGTCTTGTTTATGCTGGAGTTGATAAAATGGCATTTTCATCGCATGATGCTCATCAAAATGGAATGTCTATAGTTTAAGCACACCATTAAATAAGAAAAATTGATTAATATTTATTTTTATAATTTATTTTATTGATAGTAAATTCATCTCTGCATAAAAAAACTTGAGTAAAAACACAACAACAAGACGAACGCAGAAGATTATGGCAATATATAGCCCTCAAACATTTTCAACAATTGATTCGCCCATGAAGCTGCTCCGTCTGAATGCTTTAGCGCCCCACTTAGAACTCCCCAAAACTGCCGTGACCATTGGCAATTTTGATGGTGTACATTTGGGTCATCAAGCGATGGTCAGCCAGCTCAAAGACATAGCACAGCAACAAAACTTAAAAACAGCTGTGATGATTTTTGAGCCACAACCGCTTGAATTCTTTAAAGCTTATGATGCACCGCCTCGAATCAGTTCACTACGTGAAAAAGTCGAATATTTAACTGAACTGGGCGTCGACTATATTGTGGTGGCGAAATTTGACAATGCCTTTCGTAATCTCAGCGCCGAAGAATTTGCCGATATTTTAAAAAATAAACTCAATACACAAAGTTTAGTTTTGGGCGAAGATCATCACTTTGGCAAAAACCGCCAAGGCAATAGCGAATTTTTACGCCAATACGGCTTCCAAGTCACAGCCCTGCAAAATGTCGAAGTTGATGGCGAACGTGTCAGTTCGACACTGGTTCGTCAGACATTACAAGCAGGCGACCTTGCCCATGCCGCAAAACTTTTAGGTCGTCCTTATAGCATCACCGGTCGTGTGCAGTATGGCGATCAAATCGGTCGCACCATTAATTTTCCTACCATTAATGTGCGTTTAAACCGTCATAAACCTTGTTTAAATGGCATTTATGCAGTCGATGTCATTTGTGAAACCGAATCTTTAACAGATAAAGTAAAAAACGAAAATGCTGACAAATTAGGGGTTGCAGGTTATGCACCCTCTGCCCTGTTTGGTGCAGGGCATGTTGGTACGCGTCCCGCAATTAAACAGGAACATCCTGAATGGCGATTAGAAGTACATTTTCCTGATGTTTCTGCTAATCTGTATGGCCTGTTAATGCGGGTGACGTTCTTGAACTTTTTACATGGCGAAAAGGACTACCCTTCGCTTGAAGCACTGAAAGCCGGAATTGATGACGACGTCGAAAAGCTCCTTGAGTTTCGAGGTCAGCACCCTCATTTCCCCTTTTAAACCCCGATTATTTATTGTAAAACGCGTCAGTCAACGGGCTGATAAATTTGGAAGACAACTTGCATGAGCGATAAGCAAACTCCTGAAAATGCAGTGGATTATAAAGCCACGCTAAACCTCCCAGGTACTGAATTTGCGATGAAAGCAAATCTCGCAGTACGTGAAGCGAAATGGTTAGAAGAGTGGTATGCCGACAACATTTATCAGCAGATTCGTGCATCGCGTATTGGCAAGAAAAAATATGTGCTTCATGACGGCCCTCCATACGCAAATGGCCAAATTCACTTAGGCCATGCGGTGAATAAAGTCCTCAAAGACATCATCATCAAAAGCCGTGTAATGGACGGTTTTGACGCACCGTATGTACCAGGCTGGGACTGTCACGGTCTTCCAATCGAACTGAAAGTTGAAGAAAAAGTCGGTAAAGTCGGCGTGAAAGTAGATGCCTCAACTTTCCGTAAAGCCTGCCGTGAATATGCCTACACCCAAGTTGAATTACAGAAAAAAGACTTCGTGCGTATGGGTGTGTTTGGTGATTGGGACAACCCTTACCTCACCATGAACTTCAAACAAGAAGCCGACATCGTTCGTTCGCTCGGTGAAATTGCCAAAGCAGGCCATATTGAGCCGGGTCTTAAACCTGTGAACTGGTGTTTGGACTGTGGTTCTGCCTTAGCTGAAGCTGAAGTGGAATACGAAGACAAAAAATCAGATGCGATTGACGTTGGTTTTAGCGTTGTTGATTTGGCTGATTTATCTGCACGCCTAGGTGTTACAGTTAGCGATTCTACAGATATCGTAATCTGGACAACTACGCCTTGGACCATGCCTGCCAACCAAGCGGTTGCTCTACACGCTGAACTTGAATACCAATTGGTGAAAGCAACCGGCGAAGACAAAGCAGCGCAAAACTTCATCCTTGCAAAATCATTAGTTGAATCTGCAACTCAGCGTTATGGTTTTAACGCAGTAGAAGTGATTGCTGAATTTGCTGGTGCAAAACTTGAAAATCTAGTACTACAACATCCGTTAATTGCTGAACGCCAAGTGCCAGTGATTTTGGGTGAGCATGTCACAGACGGCAGTGGTACAGGTGCTGTGCATACCGCGCCAGGCCATGGTGTGGACGACTATAAAGTTGGCTTACAGTACAACCTGAAAGTCGACAATCCAGTTGGCGGCAACGGTGTATATTTACCGACTGCGCCAATTTTTGCAGGCGAACACATCTACAAAGCCAATCCAAAAATCATTGCTGCTTTAACCGAAGCAGGCAAACTTTGGGCACATGTGGTGATCAAACATAGCTACCCACATTGCTGGCGCCATAAAACACCGATTATCTTCCGTGCAACACCGCAATGGTTCATCAGCATGGATGCAAAAGGTTTACGCCAAGGTGCATTGAACGCGATTGAAAATGACATCAGCTTCGTACCGGATTGGGGTAAAAACCGTATCCAATCGATGATTGAAGGTCGTCCAGATTGGTGTATCTCACGTCAACGTACATGGGGCGTGCCAATTCCATTCTTCGTGCATAAAGACACCAACGAACTTCACCCGCGTACGCCTGAGCTGATCGAAGAAGTGGCGAAGCTGATTGAACAAGAAGGTATTGACGGTTGGTATAACCGTGATGCATCTGAGTTTATCGGTGCAGATGCAGAGCAGTATAATGCGGTTCGTGACACTCTAGACGTTTGGTTTGACTCTGGAACAACACACTTTGCCGTACTTCGTGAACGTGAAGAATTGCAAGACCCTGCTGACTTGTACCTTGAAGGTTCTGACCAACATCGTGGCTGGTTCCAATCTTCATTGTTAACATCTATGGCGATTAATAACCGCGCACCGTACAAAGGCTTATTGACTCACGGCTTCGTTGTGGATGAGAAAGGCCGCAAAATGTCGAAGTCGATCGGTAACGTGATCACTCCGCAAGACATCATTAAAGACATGGGTGCAGATGGTCTACGTTTCTGGATCGCGTCTGCAGACTACCGTTATGAAATGACTGCAGGTAAAGAAATCTTCAGCCGTGCATCAGATGGTTACCGCCGTATCCGTAATACGTTGCGTTTCTTGTTGGCTAACTTGAATGGCTTCAAACCATCGACTGATGCTTTGCCTGTCGATCAATTGATCGCGCTTGATCAATACATCTTGCAACGTGCTGCGGAAGTACAAAAAACTATTCAACAAGCTTATGAAGATATGAACTTCCATATCGTGACTAGCGCATTGACCAACTTCTGTATTAATGACTTGGGTGGTTTCTACCTCGACATCATCAAAGACCGTCAGTACACCACCAAAGCAGACTCAGCAGCGCGTCATTCTGCACAAACGGCGTTGTATCACTTGGTTCAGGCCTTTGTCCGTTGGATGTCTCCTATCTTGAGCTTTACCGCACAAGAAGCTTGGCCGTTGATTCCAGAGCAATCTGAGAAATATGTATTTACTGCGGAGTGGTATGACATTCCTGTAGCCTCTACAGCGAATCTGGTGACTGAAGCTGAATGGCAAACCTTGATCACCGTTAAATCTGCAGTGAACAAGTTTATTGAAGCTGCACGTACTGCAAAAACTGTGGGTTCAAACTTGTCTGCCAAAGTTGAACTTTGGGCCAATGCTGAGCTGAAAGCTGTTTTAGACAAATTCGGTGAAGAACTGCGTTTTGTCCTCATCACTTCTCAAGTGATTGTCAATGCGTTTGATGCAGCGCAAGGTGAAGCCTCTGACCTTGATGGTTTAAATGTCAAAGTCTCTGCTGCTGACGGTGAAAAATGTGCACGCTGCTGGCATGTACTGCCAGATGTGAATACACATCACGAACATCCAGGTCTTTGTTCTCGTTGTATTATTAACCTTCCTACAGGTCAAGGCGAAGAGAGAAAATATGCCTAATCCACAAGAAAAAAAGGGCTTCTTTCAATTCTACCCACACAATTTAGTGTGGGTGGGCTTATCCATTGTTGCCATTATTTTGGATCAATGGACCAAATGGATTGCAAGTACACATCTGAACTACGCAGATCCTGTACCTGTCATGCCCTTTTTAAACTGGACATTACTACATAACTATGGCGCTGCCTTTAGTTTCTTGTCCGATGCCGGTGGATGGCAACGTTATTTCTTTACTTCACTCGCAGGACTTGTGTCTGTCATTTTTGTATTTTGGCTCATGCGTATGCCAAAAAACGTGAAAGTCCTTCCGATTGCCATTGCCCTGATTTTAGGCGGCGCAATCGGCAACTTAATTGACCGCGTATCTTTAGGTTATGTGGTGGATTTCATTCACGTGTATTACAACAACAGCCACTTTCCTGCATTTAATATTGCAGACAGTGCCATTACATTAGGCACGATTCTGCTTCTTATCGATACGTTTTTCTTAGAAAAACACCGAATTCAACGTGCGGAAGCGCAAAATGACTGATTTTATCAATCCTAACGAGGAAACTCGTATTGAAGAAGGTTCTAAAGTAGACCTTCACTTTTCTGTTGCTATTGAAAATGGCGTAGAAATTGACAATACCCGTAGCCGTGCTGAACCTGTCAGCCTTGTCATGGGTGATGGCAGCTTATTACCGGGTTTTGAGAAAGCTTTATTCGGTTTACGTGCAGGTGACCGCCGTACTGTGAGCCTTCCTCCTGAAGATGCTTTTGGTCCATGGAACCCGGAAAACGTACAAAAATTTGATACTGTCAAATTTGAGCAACGTCCTGTTGAAGGCCATATGATTGAGTTTGAAGATAAAGCCAAACAAAGTCTGTATGGAGTGATCAAAACTGTAGGTGAAGACATTACCGAAGTTGATTTCAACCACCCTCTAGCCGGTAAAAATATCACCTTTGAAGTTGAAATTTTCAAAGTGACCCCTGCCGGTCAACAAGGCGTGAAACTGATCTAAGTTTCAGCAAATAAAAAGCTCCTTCGGGAGCTTTTTTTATCACTATTTTTATAACTATCAATCGACTCGATACATTTTCTGTATATGCAACAGATTGAATTCATATTAATTTAATGCAAGACTTTAAAACAAGACGGGAAATATGATGAAACTGCATATTATTGTCGGCAGTGTCCGCGAAGGCCGTACGGCAATTAAAATTGCCAACTGGCTACTTTCAGAAATCGAAAGCTATGACTACAGTACCGTAGAAACTGAAATTGTCGATTTAAAAGAATGGGATCTGCCTATTTTTGCAGGCGCACATCCACCATTAACCGGGATTTATGACCAACCCAAACAACAAGCATGGGCAGTTGACATCCTCCCCCCCTTAAAAGAGGGTGATTCCTACAGCTAGACGCTTATGCCCAAGCGCAAGAATGTTTAGAGCTGAGTTTATATCTCGATCATGAGCTGTACCACAGCTCATGCACTCCCATT
>NZ_VPEK01000040.1:0-18244 GCF_013417145.1 Acinetobacter sp. YH16044 | reverse complement strand
TAAAGCTCGTAGTATTCATGGATTTCTGAGTGGGATTTACGCATCGTTATGTGCATATCAACTTAATCATCAAAATAAACCAACAATTCAAATTATGGAATCATTGGCTTAAGCGGGATTCGGGTTATTTAGAAACTTTTATTTTTTGACTAAAAAATATAATTATCTGTTTTATTTCATTTAACAAATCATTTGAATATAAAAATACGAAGAAGGATATTGATAAAAATCATGAATTTTGAAATATTTTGATACATACATGACGATAAAACATACTACAATCCTTGCCGTCAATTTCGTTTCACTTAGAAGACGCAATCATGGATGTCCCTCAATTTTCCAAATATAACAACACGTCACTTAAGCTTTTAAGCCTGATGATGCTCACCGCGATGGCACCATATAGTGTTGCAGATAGCAATGTATTACCTGAAATTATCATCAACGTTGAACAAAGTTCAATGGATGAACAAATAAAAAAAGCACTAACCAAAGTAAATGGTGCAACCAATGCGATCGTTGCAGCAGACATTCAAGATATACCGAAGCGAACAAATGCTGATTTATTTAAAAATCAACCGGGGATTTACGCGGCATCTTCTGGAAATGAAGGGGTAAAACTGTCGATACGTGGCTCGGGGATCAATCGTGCACCGGGGGCGCATGCTTCAGGGTTGTATGTGACCTTAGATGATTTGCCATTTACAGGGCCGGGTGGGACACCTTATGAACTGCTTGAGCCGCTGTGGGTAGACCATATAGAGGTTTTACGGGGGGCTAATGGTTTAACACGTGGTGCATTAAGCTTGGGTGGTCTAATTAACTATGATAGCCCAACTGGAAAAAATGCAGCAAAACTGTCAGTGCATCATGAAATGGGTAGCCACGGTTATCAGAAAAGTGAAATCAGCTCAGGACAACAAATCGACGACTTAGACTATTATCTTTCCTTAACGCAAAGTGATGATGATGGTTTTCAAGATCATTCCTCAAGCCAGAGCAAAGGTTTATCGGCCAATGTGGGATATAAAATAAACCCTAACCTAGATACACGTTTTTATCTCCGTTACCGAGAGACTGAACACCAAACGCCGGGACGTCTAACCCAACAACAGATTGAACAAAATCCAAAACAAGCAGTAGCCCAAAATATCTCGCTGAATAATAATCGTCCGCAGCCGGGAAGTCTTTGGTTGGCGAATAAAACCAATATGACTTTGGACTCGGGCGATCGTTTACAGTTGGGTCTGGCCTATCATCATTATCCGATGGATTTGCAAGAAGGTTTGTATAGTACCGATGTTGACTATGACGATATCATTACCTTATTTAACTACCAATTTGACCGAACGCTATGGGGGCATGAAAGCCAAAATACTTTAGGTTTTCGTAGTACCACGCATTTGCCAGATGGTCAGGTCGTTGAACGCTTGCGTGTAGCGCAAGGCGCCTATGCTGCGGATACAGAAACGCGGCATTATACCTACCAAGGTGGTGACTATGTTTTACATTATGCCAATGCCTTGGCACTACACCCACAGTTTTGGCTCGATAGTCGTGTCGCATTGGCGTACACCCATCGTGAAAGTGAAGTGACATGGCCTGTGCAAAGCCATAAAGAAAATATTCGTGAATGGAATGTCCTGCCATCGCTAGGTTTTCGATATCAAATCCAACCTGAAACACAGCTCTTTGCCAATGTCAGTCGAAGCTTAGAAGCACCACATCCATGGGCTTTAATTTGGGGGTCGGATCAATACTTCCCAGATGGTAGTGGCGCAGCAACGGGACGCCAAAGTGCTCCGATACATTTGAATAGTCAGACAGCGAACACTCTTGAACTAGGTGGGCGTGGTCAACATGCACTGGGTGAGTGGAATATTGCATATTACTATTCACAGGTTAAAAATGAACTGTTGGCTGTTGAAATCCAATCAGAGCCTAAAAAGATTATTGCTGAATCAAATGCTTCAGACACCATCCATCAAGGGATTGAAGTCGGTTTAAACAGTTCACTTTGGCAAAATGATACATATGGACAAGTTCAACTAAAACAAGCCTATACCTTGAATGATTTTCACTATAAAAATGATGCGGTATTTGGAAAAAATGAGCTTGCAGGTATACCAAAACACATCTATCAGGCTGAACTGAAATACGAACATCCTTTAGGCTTTTATGCTGCGGTGAATACACTTTATGCCGCAAAGGTCGCAACCGACTATGCCAATAGTGTCTACGCAAAAGATTGGCAAATTTGGGGAGCTTCGTTTGGCTATATGCAACCACAAAAACAATATATGGCGTGGTTGGATTTCAGAAATATAGCCAATAAAAAATATGCATCTACCGTGACACCGGGCTATAACGATGCCGGCAAAGATCCTGCTCGTTTAACACCGGGTGAAGGCCGAGCGGTATATGCAGGACTAACGTATCATTTTAATTAAGCATCTTGTATTCCATACAGCGAACAATTAAAAAGTCTTATTCTGCGGATTTGAATAAAAAAAGGGAGCCAATCAGCTCCCTTTTTTTAAATCTTTGATTAGTTTGTTAAGCAGTTCGAGGCATATCCTGAATACGTCGCCATGGCTGAGCTTCTTCAATTTCATACGCTAGTTCGATCAAGGTTTTTTCATCACCGACATCGGCTGAAATTTGCATACTGATCGGTAGTCCGTCGTTTTGCGTTTCTCCCATAGGAATCGACATACCCGGCGCACCCACCACATTTTGGATAGGTGTAAATGTCACATAGTTCTGTATACGCTCAAATAACTGGTCAAACGGTAATTGAGGTGACAAATAGCCAATTTTAGGTGTGGTATGTGCAAGTACAGGCGATAGCAAAACGTCATAATGCTTAAAGATTTCACGATATTGTTGCTGCATTTTCTTTAATCGATACAGAAATAGCGGGGTTTTATAAAAGTTCTTTTTATACAACTTCGATAAACCAACGGTTAAGTGATCTAACTCTTTTGGATTAAAGTCAGCGCCAAAGATTTTCTTGCCAAAGGTACTCAGTAAAAAGGATAACATCCCCCAATATTCACTAAAATCTTCAACAAAGCTTAAGGAAAAAGGTAATTGAAGTTCTTCAACATGATGACCTAATTTTTCCATGAGTGCTGCGCTATGCATTAAGGTTGCAGTTGTTTCGCTATCTATTTGCCCTGTAATCGATTGCGGGACTAAACCGATGCGTAGTCGACGTTTAGAAGGGCCATGAATCATACCTATGCGTGGCAACTTTTTATTGTAATAACTTGACTCCATTCCTGCATAGAAATGCGCAGTATCTCGTATGCTACGGGTTAGGACACCTTCACTGATGATATTAATCGGAAGAGAGCCTGCTGCATCACTGTCATACGTACGGCTACGGCTAGGCTTTAATCCAATCAAACCGCAACATGCAGCAGGGATTCGAATCGAACCACCGCCATCATTGGCATGGGCAATTGGCACTACACCGGCTGCAACGAGAGCTGCAGAACCGCCAGAAGACGCGCCGCAGGAATAACTTAGATTCCAAGGGTTATAGGTGGCTGAGCCATCTTTATATTCGGTACTGGCATTTAGACCAAATTCAGGGAGCTTAGATTTTCCTAATACGACAAAACCTTGATCTAAGATTTGTTGGCTAATTTGAGGATTACGATCGGCTGGTTTTGAACCTATGGCCTTTGAACCATGGCGTGATGGCAATCCTTGATAATCTAGATTATCTTTAAAGAAAAAAGGGACGCCCGCAAATAGACCATGTTCAACATATTGATTTTTCTCTAAAGCACGTTGAAAACAGTCCAGTTCAATGGCATTTAGATGCGGATTGACTTGTTCCGCACGTGCAATGGCCGCTTGTGTAATTTCCTGTACAGAGGCTTCTTTAGATTTGATGAGCTGTGCAATCCCCACAGCATCTAGATCTGTGAGTACATCCGAACTAAAAGCATGTATGCGTTGACTGTGTTTTTGATCTTCCATGAACGAACCTATTTGTTTTTTGAATTTTGGTAAATATTGAATGAATTCATTGTTATCTCAACAACAAATATATGTATTTGAACAATATCTGTTTGAGCATAATAATGACAATAAAAATTGTCAAATATTTGTCTGATCTGAGGAAAGTGCAGAGATTGTACTAAGGAGGGCATCTAAAGCCTGTTGAATCTCATCCTTCCATGCAAAGGAACAATTTAAACGGATATATTGAGTTTTGGCTTCCGCAACATTAAATAAACGGCCTGGAGCAACGCTAATCTGCTGTTGAATTAGGGCTTCATAGACTGCCATACTTTCAACATTTTCCGGTAGTTTTAACCAAAAAAAATAACCACTTGGATGATATTGTAATTTGCATCCAGTCGGTAGGCGGCTTTCTAAATAACGGTAAAACTGTAATTTGTGTTGTTGTAGACTTTTTCTTAAGACCCGTAAATGTTTTTCATAATGATAATTTGAAATAAATTCCACCAAGGCATTTTGCAATAAGGTATTAACGGAAATCGTGCTCATGAGTTGTAAGTGTTGAATCGCTTGAGAGTATTTACCGGCGTGTACCCAACCCACTCGAAATGCAGCGCCCAACGTTTTAGAAAAAGATGAGCAGTGTAAGACCATATTATTTTGGTCAAAGTATTTCATTGAAACAGGTTTCTTAGACGCATAATGCATTTCCTCATACACATCGTCCTCAATTAAATGCACATGATATTGGTGTAAGAGCACGGCAATTTTTTGCTTGATTTCATCACTCACTGTGAAGCCCACAGGATTATGTGAATTCAGCATCAGCCAACAAATTTTGACGGGATAAGTTTTTAAAATATGTTCAAACGCGGTTAAATCAAAACCGTCTTGTGGATGTTCAGGTAAGGTCACCACTTTAAGGCCTAAGCGCTCTGCAGCTTGCAAGGCGCCATAGAAAATATTTTGCTGTAACACAATATAGTCACCCGGTGAGGCTATGGCCTGTAAGGAAAGATTCAGTGCATCCATACAGCCTGAGGTAATCACAATATCCTCGGGATCTGTGGCAATGCCTTGCATGCAATAACGCTGTGCAATCAACTTACGAAGGGCTAAATTACCGGGTGGAAGATTATCAATGGCATCGTAACTTTTGGGATTTCGGGAAATTTGCCCCATGATTTGGGTTAACTTTTTAGAAAAAACAATATCTTGAGATGGAAAGGCTGAACCCAATGGAATGATTTTTTCATCTTGTATTGATTTTAAATACTTAAAGACCAGAGAGTTAATTTCAACCGGTGTGTTTAAGGACACGATTTGAGTTTGTTCAGCTTCTATTTCGAGTAAGCCTTGCGCCACATAGTAGCCAGATTTCTCACGTGCATAGATTAAACCACGTGATTCCAACTCCTGATAAGCATTCATGACCGTGATTAAACTAAAGCCGGATAACTGCACTTGTTCACGTAAAGACGGGAGCTTTTCGTGCGCTTTTAAAGTGCCATTTTCAATCAGTTGACGTAGGTGCTGAGCAAGCTGTTCCGATTTATACATAGTCATCAACAAGACAAGATTCTGTTATAAATATATCAGTAAAAGAAACTTTACATTATATTTTTATAACAGATGAGTCTTTACTGTTATATGTTTTTTCAAATTCACTGTATCTAGTTTTAAGCTTGAATTTTTTATAAGGTGCATTGACCACAACACTTGTGGCGTCAAATGGTATGGAAGTTAGGGAGTTGAGTATGTTTAAAACCAGTGAATTAGAACTGTTACAACATTTACTGGTGGATGTTCCATTGACAGATTCAACGCTGCATCTGCTGCAACAACAACATACAAATTTAGAAGCGGTGCTGTTACGCAGTCGAATTTTGCGCCAAGTACAGCAAGTGGGCTATGTCAGTATTTGTCAGGAGCATATGCAAGCCAAGGCTGAAAATGCGGCTTTTTTATTTGCACCTTTTATCTTAGCGAATTTGAATCAGAAGGTGATCTACGCTACACCACAAAGCCCTGAAAATGTTGCGATATTGAATCGTTATTATCATGCTGAGGCTAAACTTAGCGCATTTAAAGTTGATGATGTTTTATCGGGACTAAATGTCTACATTGAGCTAAATAATGAACAGCTATCGCCAGCAGAATACTTCTATTTTAGTTTGATCAATAGCTTATGTAATCCGAAAGTTTCCAAAATTATTTGTATTACACATCTACATATCGACTTAGAAAAATTAAATCAGCTTGCTGAATATTTAGATGTTGAAATCCATGTCTTGGCGGATAAAGCTGAACCGATTGACTTTGATCTAAATAAAATCAATATGTTAAAGCTGCTATTTAAAGACAAAGATCAGCAATATATCGATTTATGTCAAAAGTTTTCGTTTATTAATGCGAAAATTTTACAACGATTAGGTTTATATGAGTTTGACCGTGCGCAAGTCTTGGTAGAAGACATGTTTTATTCAGAACACATCTTTGAAAAAATGTCGGTCTACGGTGAATATATTCAAACGCATCTACAGCACCAAGTTAAAAAGCAAAGTCCTGCATAAGCTATTCAGATGGGAAAGTAATTTTATATCTGTGATATGATCACTTTAAAAATGCAAAAAGCTTGTAAATGTAGACTTACAAGCTTTTTTTTAAATTTAAAACCAAATTATTTGGCCTAATGATCATATTAATACTTTATGAACTGATCATAAGCGAACATGAAATGTAAGATATACATGCAATAGCGAGTTGCAATAAGCGAATAGATTATCGCTTAAGGTAGATAAGAATTATCTGCACCAACGACAAACGCTACACCAATACAGAATAAAAGCACATAGATTGAGAACCAAATAATGGCACGTTTAAAGGCCTTATCTGAAATTTCACTGTCTGCATATTTTTGCGGTTTTTTAGGCTCTTGATTGCTCATAAGATGTACTCTAAATCCCTAGTAGTTATAGGTGATTATTGGGGTATATCGCTTGAAAGCATAGATACAACATTCATCTAAATTTCTATAACAGTTATAGTTTGGATTTGAATGACAGTTGATTTGAGATTATTGACACATGATTCGGGATTGTTAAAGTGTAGAGTAGTCTTGAATAAACCTCTCAATACATTGAAAATTAGATCATAAAATAATTTGGGGTTACAAGCAGAATACAATGGAAATAATTACGCTCATAACAATATTAGGAACTGTCATTTTATTGATTTATCTCAAACTTAGCGCCAAAAACCGTCAATGGCATTTGGATGAAAAAGGCGTGATGAAACATGAACGGATTGAGTACACACCATTCAATAAAATTGATGAAAATGACTTTCAATGGATACCTGACGTTATAAAAAAATATTTCCCGACGGTCATGCCACCGTGCGGAAATATGGCAGCGGGGCGAAAAACATTCTGATCATGAACAGCTCAATCTACTATCACCAATACTTAATTCGTGAAGAAGGCACAGGTGATATGATGCTGAATGGGTGGGATGCCATTATGGACAGCGTATTGTATGTAGAGAAGCGCAATGACGATAGTTACTGCATGTATCTATTCAGACCTTGCGAGATTAACTTGCAAAATCATAATTTGTTTTTTAAAGGTAGATTTTTGGAGGGTACGATTGATGACTTGAAGCAAGGTTTTGATACATGGCAGGCCGCGCAAAAGGATTTTGTGAAAATACATCAAGATAAGGTGGATATACTCAAAAACAATATCATCGCTAAACAAAAAAAATATGACACTGAGGTTTATAAGCATCCTGAATTCAATTAACCCGCAAATTAAAGTGAAATAAAATCTTAGCTTGTGTGTCAGAGAATTTCAGAAAATCTTAACTTATATGACAACGCAAGCTGAGATTAAATATCAAGAAAACAAAAAAATTATGATTTAACTAAGAAAATGAATCTCAGATTATTTGTCATTTACCTTTTGGAAGGAAGCTTCATCTCTTAATCCATTAATAAACTATGATATTGGTCGGTTCTTTTTCTCAAAAAGTCCCAAACCAATTTAATGCGTGGCTCATGTTGTAAATCGACTAAGGTTAGCATCCAAAAGGTATGTACAAAACGAACATCTTGCGCCAAGACCTGTTCTAATTCGGGTTTTTCCTCGGCCAAAAACTTGGGCAATATTGCCAATCCTGCACCCGCACTCACGGCAATTTGTTGTGCCAAAATACTACTACTTCTAAAGTTGGCATTGAGCTGAATAGGTAAGCGCTCTAAACAATACAGTTCAGGGCTATAGACCAAATCATCTATATAGTTCACAAAAGTGTGTGATTTTAAATCTTCTAAGGTATGAATGGGTTGCGTGTTTTTTAAGTATTCCTTACTGCCATAAATCTTTAAACAATAGTCTGCTAGTCGAGTAATAATATAGGGCCCAGATTTCGGTCGATCGATGGAAATAACAATATCTGCTTCACGATGTGAAAGCTTGATCATTTTCGGGACAGGAATAAGGTCGATAGTCAGCAAGGGGTATTTTTTGGACAATTCTGCCAAGAGCTGTGTCAAAAATGCTGTTCCAAACCCTTCGGGTGTGCCAATTCGCACACGACCTTGCATAGGTTGGTTGGGTTTTTCGATTTGTAAAAAAGCCTGTTCCATTTGTTCAACGCGAGGAACCAGTGCCAAACCGTCTAAAGTGAGCTCATAACCTGTGGCTTCACGTTTAAATAATGGCGTGCCTAAAGCCAGTTCTAGCGCATGTATACGTCGAGAAACCGTACTGTGCTCAACACCGATAATACGTGCGGTATTGGTTAGGGTTTTCGCACGAGCCAAAACCAAAAAATACTGTAAATGATCCCAATCTACTTTCATTGTTATTGTCATCCCTGTGCATATTTGCACATCAATCGTGCGTGAATCTCTATTGGTAGTCAAAATTTTCTTTGCTAGTTTGAAGTGAATTGGAAAATATAAATATAAGGCTTTTGGATATTTTCTAAGTCTGTACAAAACAATAAGTGCCTATGGAGAGGTCATGAACACAATGTCAAATATTCAGTCAGCGACGGCTAAATTATTAATTAACGGTAAATTTGTAGAGTCAAACACTACAGAGTGGCAAGACATTCTAAATCCTGCAACTCAAGAGGTTTTGGGTCGTGTTCCAATGGCGACTATGGAAGAAGTGGATGCAGCGATTGCTTCAGCTCACGAGGCGTTTAAAACTTGGCGCTTAACACCCGTACAAGCACGTATGCGCATTATGTTGAAGCTACAAGATCTGATCCGTAGCAATATGAAAGAGATTGCCCGTGTACTGACGGCTGAGCAAGGAAAGACGCTAGCAGATGCCGAGGGTGATATTCAACGTGGTTTAGAAGTCGTTGAGCATGCGTGTTCGGTTGGCACACTTCAAATGGGCGAATATATAGAAGGTGTTGCACGTGGTGTGGATACCTATACCTTGCAGCAACCTTTGGGTGTATGTGCAGGAATTACGCCATTTAACTTTCCTGCGATGATTCCACTGTGGATGTTCCCAATGGCTATTGTCAGTGGAAATACCTTTGTCTTAAAGCCATCTGAACAAGATCCATTGTCGACCATGATGCTTGTCGAACTTGCGATTGAAGCCGGTATTCCAGCAGGTGTTTTAAACGTAGTACATGGTGGTAAAGACGTTGTTGATCGTTTATGCACACATCAAGCTATTAAGGCCATTTCATTTGTAGGCTCTACAGCCGTTGGTACACATGTATATAACCTTGCAGGACAGCATGGAAAACGTGTGCAGTCGATGATGGGGGCCAAAAACCATGTGGTGGTAATGCCGGATGCCAATAAAGAACAAACTTTAAATGCCCTCGTTGGTGCAGCATTCGGTGCGGCAGGTCAGCGTTGTATGGCTTTGTCGGTTGCTGTCATGGTTGGTGAAAGTAAAGAATGGGTCAATGAACTGGTTGAAAAAGCCAAAACGCTGAAGGTCAATGCAGGGCATGAGCCGAATACCGATATTGGCCCAGTTATTTCACCTCGCGCAAAAGCACGTGTACTGGATTTAATTCAAAGCGGTGTAGAACAAGGCGCAGAACTGTTGCTGGATGGTCGTGATGTTCAAGTCATTGGCTATGAGCAAGGAAACTTTGTCGGAGCAACGATTTTTAATCAAGTTTCAACCGATATGCGCATCTATACCGAAGAGATCTTTGGACCCGTATTAGCCATTATTCATGTCGATACTCTGGAGCAGGCGATTGAATTGATTAATGCCAATCCATTTGGCAACGGTGTTGGACTATTTACACAAAGCGGTGCAGTCGCTCGTACATTCCAAAGCGATATCGATATTGGTCAAGTGGGTATCAACATTCCAATTCCTGTACCTGTACCTTTCTTTAGCTTTACAGGATCGCGTGGTTCAAAACTGGGTGACTTAGGTCCATATGGTAAGCAAGCAGTTCAGTTCTATACACAAACCAAAACCATCACCAGTCGTTGGTTCGAAGATACACAAGAAAAAGGTGAAGTGAATACCACCATTAACCTACGTTAATTTAGGAGTTCAAGGATGAATATTGCCTTTATCGGTTTAGGAAACATGGGCGGAAAAATGGCTCAAAACCTACTCAAAGCAGGTTTTACGGTTTACGGTTTCGACTTAAGCGAAATTGCGATTCAGCATTTTACTGAAGCAGGTGGCATCGTTTGCCAAAGCCCACAAGATGCCGCGAAACAAGCAGATGTCGTGATGAGCATGTTGCCTGCTGCCAAGCATGTCAAAGAGGTGTACTTGGGAGAAAATGGTGTATTGGCGGTAATGAAAGCAGGAAGCTTATGTATCGATAGCAGTACCATTGATCCGCAAACCATTAAGGATATAGCCGAGGCGGGTGCTACACATCAGATAAAAATCTGTGATGCACCTGTTTCAGGCGGAACTATTGGTGCTCAGGCAGGTACATTAACCTTTATGGTCGGTTCGGATGATCAAACCTTTGAAAAAACCAAAGCGGTATTGGGCCATATGGGTAAAAACATTGTGCATTGTGGTGATGTGGGTGCAGGTCAAATTGCGAAAATTTGCAATAACTTGATTCTTGGTATTTCCATGGCGGCCGTTGCTGAAGGTATGGCGCTAGGTGCGCGACTGGGGATTGATTCTCAAGCCCTAGCGGGTGTGGTGAATAGTTCGAGCGGACGCTGCTGGAGTTCAGATGTATGTAATCCATGGCCTGGTATCTCAGCAAACGCACCCGCAGGACGTGGCTATACCGATGGTTTTGCAACGCAGCTGATGTTGAAAGATCTAGGATTGGCTGTAGAAGCCGCAGGCCAAGTCAAACAGCCGATTATTTTAGGTGGACTGGTTCAGCAGATGTATCAACAGCTGTGTTTACAAGGTAATGCACACTTAGATTTTTCCAGCATCGTGCAGCAATATTTACCTAAGGATGCTGAATCACATTGAACACCAATCTAGCCTAGGGATGGCTAACAATATAAAAACTCGTGTCGGAATAACAATAAATTGAGACTGAGGTAGAAAAGATGTCGAATTATCAGGATGTTGCAAAGGCATTTGACTTAAATCATGCTGCCAAAGAAATGTTATCAGGCTCTTTAGAGCAGTTAAATGCATGTTATGAATGCTGCGACCGTCATGCGATTGATCAAGATAAGGTTGCACTGTATTGGCAAGGCAAAGATGGACGGAAAGAACAATATACCTTTGCAGAGTTGCAACAGTGGTCGAGCCAATTTGCTAATTTTTTAAAGGCTCAAGGTGTGCAAAAAGGTGATCGTGTATCGGGATTATTACCCCGTACAGTTGAATTACTTGTGGTGATTTTAGGAACTTGGCGCATAGGTGCTGTATATCAACCGCTATTTACCGCCTTTGGCCCCAAAGCCATTGAACATCGTTTACACCTTGCACAAAGCAAATTGGTGATTAGCGATGTGAGTAATCGCAGTAAATTAGATGAAGTTGCACATTGTCCCCAAATCGTCACTGTTGCAGATCGAGCGGGTCATGGAATTCAACAGGGGGATTTAAACTTTTGGGATGAAGTCAAAGCACAGTCTACAGATTGTGAATTTGTCTTACAGAGCATCAATGATCCATTTCTTTTAATGTTTACCTCAGGTACGACTGGTCCTGCAAAACCCTTGGAAGTCCCGCTCAAAGCCTTAATCGCTTTTGGTCAATATATGAAAAATGCGGTTGGACTGCGTGAAGATGATTCGTTTTGGAATATTGCCGATCCGGGTTGGGCTTATGGCTTGTATTATGGAATCACTGGGCCACTTTTACTTGGACATGCAACACTCTTTTACGAAGGTGGTTTTAGCATTGATAGTCTCTGTCAGATCGTAGATGACTACAAAGTGACGAACCTTGCAGGCGCACCGACAGCGTATCGGATGATGATGGCGGCTGATCCTGAACAAATGGCAAAACTCAAAGGCAAATTCCGCGTCGTCAGTAGTGCTGGAGAGCCGCTTAACCCTGAAGTGTTCCGTTGGTTTAAACAAGTTCTAGATGCACCCATCTTTGACCATTATGGTCAGACTGAAGTTGGTATGGTGGTGTGTAATCATCATGGCTTACAACATGATATTCGCGCAGGTGTCGCAGGTTATGCCAGTCCGGGATATCGCGTGGCGGTTGTTGATGAACAAGGGCAAGAGCTAGCTGCAGGAACGCCAGGAGTGCTTGCTGTCGATATTAGTCAATCACCGATGATGTGGTTTGGTGGCTATAAAGAAAGTCGTAAGTCACCCTTTGTAAAGCACTATTACCTCACTGGTGATACCGCAGAATTACACGCAGATGGCAGTATGAGCTTTGTTGGTCGTAATGATGATGTGATTACAACTTCTGGTTATCGTATCGGGCCATTCGATGTAGAAAGCGCTTTACTTGAGCATGATGCAGTGATTGAAGCTGCGGTCATTGGTGTGCCTGATCCAGATCGGACAGAAATCGTAAAAGCTTTTGTAATTTTAGCTGAGCATGTCACAGCGTCAGAAGAATTAGCGGAGCAGCTAGGGCAATTTGTGAAAAAGCGCTTATCTGCACATGCTTATCCACGATTGGTGGAGTTTGTTCAAGAACTACCGAAAACTCCAAGTGGAAAAATTCAGCGTTTCTTATTAAGAAATCAAGAGATTGCGAAACAATCCACGCAGCATGCAAGTTAAATGACGTAACGATTAACCCTAAATGAATGCCGAACAATCAGGATCAAAATCAAGCTTTCATTCAATTCTAGTCATTTTCAAACTGGATGAAAGCAATTGATTGATGTACAGGAAGATAAGATGCAATTTACCGAAGAACAATTATTAATTCAGGACATGGCACGCAGTTTCGCACAGGAACAAATTAAACCTCAAGCGGCTGAATGGGATAAAAACGGTACCTTTCCCAAAGCGGCTTTAGCGCAGATGGGAGAACTGGGTTTATTGGGTATGTTGGTATCAGATGAATGGGGTGGTTCAGATACAGGTAATCTTGCCTATGTTATGGCTTTAGAAGAGATTGCCGCGGCCGATGGGGCAACCTCAACCATTATGAGTGTACATAACTCGGTAGGCTGTGTTCCTATTGCTAAATTTGGCACAGAAGAACAAAAGCAGAAATATTTAGTGCCTTTAGCACAAGGCAAAATGATCGGTGCATTTGCATTAACTGAGCCACATACGGGTTCAGATGCTGCTGCCATTAAAACTCGTGCAGTCAAAGATGGCAATGAATGGGTTATTAATGGTGCTAAGCAGTTTATTACCTCGGGACATAATGCAGGGGTCATTATTGTCTTTGCTGTGACTGACCCAAGTGCAGGGAAAAAAGGCATGAGTGCTTTTATTGTCCCTCGTGAAACAGCTGGCTATGAAGTGATTCGTACTGAAGAAAAGCTTGGATTACATGCCTCAGATACCTGCCAAATCGCACTCACAGACGTGCGAGTGCATGAAAGCTTGATGTTAGGAAAAGAAGGTGAAGGTTTGAAAATCGCCTTATCAAATCTAGAAGGCGGTCGTATTGGTATAGCGGCGCAAGCAGTTGGTCTTGCACGTGCAGCATTAGAAGAAGCAACCCGATATGCCAAAGAGCGTATTACCTTTGGAAAGCCGATCTTTGAACATCAGGCAGTTGCGTTCCGATTGGCAAGTATGGCAACAGAAATAGAAGCCGCACGCCAATTGGTCTATCACGCGGCACGTTTAAAAGAAGCAGGACAACCTTGCTTAAATGAAGCGTCTATGGCCAAGCTTTTTTCATCTGAAATGGCTGAACGTGTTTGCTCAGCAGCATTACAAGTCTTTGGAGGTTATGGCTATCTCAAAGATTTCCCTATAGAACGTATATATCGTGATGCACGTATTTGCCAAATCTATGAAGGCACGAGTGATATCCAACGCTTAGTAATTGCCCGCAGCTTATAACGTTGTCATTAAGACATTTAAACGAAAAGGCTTCAGATATGAAGCCTACTCATAAATATCGAATATATATAGGGATCTCACATGCAATTTGAAACGATTCTGCTCGAAAAGAACAATGGTGTTGGACTCATTATTTTAAATCGTCCTCAGGCCTTAAATGCGTTGAATAGCACAATAATTAAAGACCTTAATTTGGCCTTGGATGATTTAGATCGAGATCCAACCATCGGTTGTATGGTTATTACAGGTTCAGAAAAAGCCTTTGCCGCTGGTGCAGATATTAAGGAAATGGCTGAACTGAGTTTTCCGAATATTTATTTGGATGATTTTTTTCATCTGGCAGATCGAATTGCTCAGCGCCGTAAACCTTTAATCGCAGCTGTCTGTGGTTATGCGTTAGGTGGAGGCTGTGAGTTAGCACTCATGTGCGACTTTATTTACTGTGCCGATAATGCAAAATTCGGTTTACCAGAAGTGACTTTGGGAGTAATTCCAGGAATAGGTGGTACACAGCGCTTAACGCTTGCTATTGGTAAGGCCAAAGCCATGGAAATGTGTCTGACTGCCAGACAAATGGGCGCAGTAGAAGCAGAGCAGAGTGGTTTAGTTGCTCAAGTCTTCCCTAAAGAGGAGTTAGTCGAAAAGACCTTAAATGCTGCTGAAAAAATAGCCGAAAAATCTGTAGTGGCAACCATGATGATCAAAGAGTCAATTAACCGTGCATTTGAAGTCAGTTTGCAAGAAGGTTTACGCTTTGAACGTAGAACATTCCATTCGATTTTTGCAACTCAAGACCAAAAAGAAGGCATGCAAGCATTTGTTGAAAAGCGCCAAGCCAATTTTAAAAACAATTAAAAATAAAAAAGGATTATATGGATATGAGTACAAATAACTTAATGATTGAAGAACATGGACATTTAGGCCAAATCAGTTTAGATCGCGTGGCAAGTTTAAATGCCTTGTCTTTGGAAATGATTCAAGGGATTCAACAGCAATTAGCACTATGGGCTGATCAAACTAATATTCATGCTGTACTTATTCGCTCAAATAGTCCTAAAGCATTTTGTGCAGGTGGCGATATTCGTTATCTCTATGATAGTTATATGAATGGTAAAGAAGAACATCAAGCTTATTTTCAAGCTGAGTATGAAATGCTGAATAGCATTCGTGCGTATGAAAAACCCATTATAGTCATACTCGATGGCTATGTACTTGGCGGTGGATTTGGCTTGGCGCAAGCATGTCATGTGCTTATCAGTAGCGAAAAATCAAAATTTGCCATGCCTGAAACTGCCATTGGATTTTTCCCAGATGTGGCTGCGACACACTTTTTATCACGTTTAGATGATATTGGTGTGTATATGGCAACTACAGGCGATCAAATCAGTGCCAGCGATGCGTTGTATCTAGATTTGATTGACTACCATGTTCCGAGTGAGCAACTTGTTCAATTAGAAGAAGAATTAAGAAATTCCAAGCAACTAAGCAAGGAAAATATTGAACAATTGATTGCGAAATATATTACTCGACCAGCGGAAAGTGAACTTAGTCAAAATGCAGATTTAATTCGTAAGCATTTTGGTTTTGAGAGCATTGATGCCATTGAAAATAGTCTTGAAAATGAACAGCATAATGATGCTCAAGTGTGGGCGCTAAAAATACGCAATACCTTGGAACAACGATCTCCAATCGCGAAAAGAATCAGTTTACAACTCCAGCATTTAGGTCGTGGTCTTTCACTGAAGCAATGCATGCAAATTGAACGACATTTACAAGACGTTTGGTTTCAACATGGCGATATTGTCGAAGGTGTGCGCGCATTAATTGTGGATAAAGACAAACAGCCAAAGTGGCAACAGTCTAGTCCGGCTTTAGACAAAATAATGGAGGAAATATCTATTTAATGAGTAGGTTGATATTTTTAACGGTTCAAACCCTTGGACAATATTCATATTCAATTTCTTATTCAATATGAACAAGTGACTCAACGTAAATTAAACATATAAGATCTAAAAATATTGATTTTCAAGAAGAAAATCATCAAATAAACCAGGCATCGTGAAAATGCAACATAGAAATATCTTGCAGAATAAGGAAGATAGCAATGCAAAATGTACAGGGAAATACAGCTCCACCAGCCAAGTCCTCGCATCGTTTAGCGGGTATTTCCAGTATGGTGGGTACAACCATCGAATGGTATGACTTTTTTATCTACGGTGCTGCCGCAGCACTAATATTTAATCGACTTTTTTTCCCAAATCTTGATCCGTTAACGGGCGTATTGGCAGCATTTGCTACCTATGCTGTAGGCTTTATTGGTCGACCACTTGGTGGAATTGTTTTTGGCCATTTTGGCGATAAAATTGGTCGTAAATCAATGTTATTGGTCACACTAATGTTGATGGGTATTCCAACGGTGATGATTGGGTTGTTACCGACTTTCGAAACCATTGGTTATTGGGCAACGGTCTGTTTAATTATTTTAAGATTTATACAGGGCATGGCCATGGGTGGAGAATGGGGCGGAGCAGTCCTCATGGCGGTAGAGCATGCGCCAGCGGGTAAAAAAGGCTTTTGGGGAAGTTTACCGCAAGCCAGTACAGGTGGTGGTTTATTGCTCGCTTCGGTAGCTTTAGGCTTAGTCTCAATGTTGCCTGAAGAAGCACTATTTAGCTGGGGTTGGCGTCTGCCATTTTTAGCCAGCATTATTTTACTGGCTGTAGGTTGGTATATTCGAGTGAAAGTGCCTGAGTCACCAGACTTTGAAAAAGTTAAAGCTCAAACCGAAACAATTAAAGTTCCAGCAAAACAAGTGTTTAAAAATCATCCTAAGCAGTTGATTACGATTATTTTATCTCGAGCTGCTGAAAATGCTTGGTTCTATTTAGCATCGACATTTGCTTTAGCCTATACAACCACACAGCTAAATATTCCTAGACAAGACATTTTGTTTGCAACGATTTGTGGTGCTGCGGTCATCATGGTCATTACGCCAATTTTTGGGCATTTGTCTGATAAAGTTGGGCAAAAAAACATGTTCAGATTTGGTTTATGCGTACTGGCTTTATACAGCTATCCATTTTTTGCAATGTTAAATACCAAGGATCCTGTATTGGTTTGGACGGCCATTGTGATTGGTATTGGCGTAGTTTTTCCTTTGATGTATGCGCCGCAGTCACAGTTATTTTCACGCCAATTTCCAGCAGAAATACGTTATAGCGGTATTTCAATCTCAGTTCAATTTGCAGGCGTGCTAGGTGGTGGTTTAGCTCCATTAATCGCGACGAAATTGTTGAGTATTGGTGATGGAAGCCCCAATTTAATTATTGCCTATATTTCAGGCTTTGCAGTGATTGCGATTATTGCGTCGTCATTTTTAAAGCCGGATCAAATAGAGCAAAAAACAAAAGCATTTAGCAGTAAAGAAATTAAATCTTCATAAATCAAAAATCAGGTAAACAGTAGGCTGATTTAAATATAGAAATTAATGTGAATTAGCCATAGCAATCGTTGTTATGGCTTTTTTCTTGTCTGAGGATTGTAGCAGGACAAATAATATTGTCAGTATTGCGTAGGATCTTGGCGGCACAAAATATGTTTGATGTGTAAGAGCAACAAATCAAGTTTGTTACACAAATGAAAGATTTAAGCACCAATAAATTAAAAAATATTAAATATCAAATTCTTAATTATACTTGTTATTCACCAATTAAAATGTCTATGCGATAAACCATTTAAAATGTCCTGTTTTTAACCACAAGAGTCAAGCACAGGATTTAAGTTTCTTTGTTCAACAACAGCTTTCTGAGCTTTACGACTTGGC
>NZ_VPEK01000003.1:0-230861 GCF_013417145.1 Acinetobacter sp. YH16044 | reverse complement strand
ATAACAGTTGTGCTGGCGACAATAGCAAGAGTGAACCACCTGATCCCTTCCCGAACTCAGAAGTGAAACCTCTTAGCGCTGATGGTAGTGTGGGGTTACCCATGTGAGAGTAAGTCATCGCCAGCTCATTATTCGAAACACCCCCAACTTAAACGTTGGGGGTTTTTTTTATGCGTGGTGAAAAGGAAAATAGAGTGAAATTAATAATATATCTAATTAAATAATTCATTTATAAGGCGAATTGTTCCTAATAAAAGAATAAATTAGCTGAATAATGTGTCTAAAAAAGACAAAAAATCGGGCGTTCTGTTCAAAATTATGCTATAAAAAATAAAACGGCATAAAAATTGCTTATAAAGTGCGGTTAATTATAGGGGGAGTTATTAATGAAATTAGCGATGGGGTTAAAGGTTGCCAATTCCTTATCATTAACACCTCAATTACAACAAGCCATTCGTTTATTACAGCTTTCAAGTTTGGAATTAGAACAAGAAATTCAAATCCAACTCGACAGTAATCCTCTATTAGAGAAAGTTGAAGAACAAAATACCGTTGAAAGTTTAAATAGCTTACAAGAAGAAGAAAGGGAAAATAAAGACTTAACCAATGAATTAAATGCCGATCATTTGCCTGATGAGTTACCGGTAGATACGGAGTGGGATGATGTTTATACGCATCAACCTACAAGTTTAGGTGCTGCTGAATTTGAAGAGCGCGAAGATAATCGGCAGGGGCATCAAAGTTTACAAGCACATATGCTTGAGCAAGTTAATCTTTTACACTTTTCTGTGATCGATAAACTAATTGCACACTGTATTATCGATGCTTTAGATAACAAAGGTTTTTTAGATTGTGACTTAAATGAAATTACCCAATCTGTTCAGCATCTTTTAGATTCTATGGATTATGAAGAAGAAGTCGAAGATGACGAAGTTTTGGTGGTTTTAAAGCATATTCAGCGTCTAGATCCTTTAGGTGTAGGTTCACGTAATCTCGCTGAATGTTTAATGGTACAAGTTGAAAATCTTCCTGAACATGTCGAATATCGATATGAAGCTATTTTATTATTGAAAAATTATGAGTTGCTGATTACCAATGAATTACCTAAGTTAATTAAGCAAACGGGTTTAAATACGGAACAACTTAAACTAGCCATTTGTTTGTTAAAAACATTAAAAGCACATCCAGGGCAAGAGTTTGAAGATAAAGATTCAGACTATCAAATTCCAGATGTAGTGGTGCTAAAAAAGAATGAACATTGGTTGGTACAGTTAAATCCTGATGTAATGCCAAAGCTACGAGTGAATTCTTTCTATGCCAATATGATCAAGCGTGCAGATCAAAGTGACGATAATCAATATTTACGTAATCAAATGCTTGAAGCTAAGAATTTCATTAAAAGCATTGATGAACGACATAAAACTTTATTAAAAGTGGCAACCTGTATTGTGGAGCATCAACGAGCGTTCTTTGAACAAGGGCCTGAGGCAATGAAGCCTTTGGTCCTGCGAGATATTGCGGAAGAAGTTGAACTCCATGAATCCACAGTTTCCCGTGTAACCACAAATAAATATATGCTCACACCACGTGGATTATTTGAGTTGAAATATTTCTTCTCAAGTCATGTTGGAACATCGTCTGGTGGGGAAGCATCTTCGACGGCAATTCGTGCAAAAATTAAAAAGTTGATTGCAGAAGAAAATACACGTAAGCCTTTGTCTGATAATGCAATTGCAGTTTTGCTTAATGCAGAAGGTATTGATGTTGCTCGTCGTACAGTTGCGAAGTATCGTGAATCGTTACATATTCCATCATCTTCAGAGCGAAAAGTGTTGATCTAAATTTGAAAATCTGACTATTCTAGAGGTTCATTATGACGAAATAATGAATCTCTTTTTTTATAAGGAATGGCCGAAATGATCTGATTGTGTAAATGTATGCTTCGCATATTGAGTTGGATGATTCGGCTTGAACTTTTCCAGTCCTGAAAGAAGGTGAGGGATAGAATTATGCAGATTACAATTCGTGGCCATCATTTAACAATTACGCCAGCAATAGAAGAAAATATTCGTCTTAAATTTGCGGAAATGACCAAACATTTAGATCAGGTCAATAGTATGCAAGTCAAACTGACTAAAGATCATCAGGTTGATAAACGTTCAAAAAAAGGTAGTGATAATCATATTGCGGAAGCGATTATACGATTACCTGGGACAGAACTTTTTGCACAAGCGTGCGCTGATGATATGTATACCTCGATCAAAAAATTGTCTGAAAAATTAAAAAAACAATTACATAAACATCGAAAAATGCAGCTCATTTATATGCCTTTAACGGTTTAGATTGTAAATTGTACAAAAAGAGGTTTTTTATAACCTCTTTTTTTATATATATAATGTATGTGACTAATGAATTATTTTTTAGATTTATAGTAAAATGACGGGTTTTACACCGTTAGTCCTATATGGGGTCTTGTGATGAATAGTGAACAGCTCACTGAAATTTTAAAAGCTGCTTTTCCAGAAGCTGAGGTTGCAGTTAGTGGGCAAGGCGGCAAATTTGATCTACGCATTGTCGATGATCAATTTGAAGGCAAACGTCCTGTTGCTCGTCAACAATCTGTTTATGCACCTTTGAACTCCTACATTGCCAGCGGTGAAGTACATGCAGTAACAATTCGTGCAATGACCAAAGAAGAATGGCGCAAAGCAAGCTTATTCGGAGCTTAATAATTAATGGATAAATTTCTGATTCAGGGCGGTACTAAGCTCGAAGGTGAAGTTCGTATTTCTGGTGCGAAAAATGCTGCATTGCCATTACTCGCTGCAACTATCCTTGCGGATACACCTATTACATTAACTAATGTGCCAAATCTAAAAGATGTGAACACCTTAGTGAAATTGATCGCAGGTTTAGGTGTTCAAATCAGTTATGAAGGTGATACGGTTAAGGCTGATACTTCTAGCTTAGATAACCAATTTGCACCATATGAACTCGTGAAAACCATGCGTGCATCTATTTTGGTGCTTGGCCCGTTATTGGCGCGCTATGGTAGTGCAAAAGTGTCTTTGCCGGGTGGATGTGCAATTGGTTCACGCCCTGTAGATCAACATTTAAAAGCTTTAGAAGCACTTGGTGCTGAGATCGAAGTTGAAGCAGGTTATGTGCATGCCAAAGTGGATGGTCGTCTAAAAGGTGGCGAAGTTGTCTTTGATATGGTCACAGTTGGTGGTACTGAAAATATTCTAACTGCTGCGGTTCTTGCAGACGGTGTAACGACCATTCGTAACGCGGCTCGTGAACCTGAAATTACCGATCTTGCTAATATGTTGATCAAGATGGGTGCAAAAATCGAAGGTTTGGACACAGATACTTTGGTTGTTACAGGTGTTGAAAGCCTACATGGCTGTGAATATGCCGTTGTTGCTGATCGTATTGAGACAGGTTCTTATCTCGCTGCAGCAGCGATCACTGGCGGTAAAATCAAAACCACACATACTGATCCAAACTTGTTGGAGTCTGTGCTAGATAAATTTGAAGAAATGGGCGCGGAAGTTACGCGCGGTGAAGATTGGATTGAACTGGATATGATGGGTAAACGCCCGAAAGCAGTTAGTTTCCAGACTTTACCACACCCAGAATTTCCAACCGATATGCAAGCACAGCTTATGGCTGTGAATGCAATTGGTCGTGGTTTTGCCACAATTTCTGAAACGATTTTCGAAAACCGTTTCATGCATGTACCTGAATTAGCACGTATGGGTGCCAATATTCAGGTTGAAGGTAATGATGCTGTTGTTACAGGTGTAGAGAAATTATCTGCTGCACCCGTGATGGCAACTGATTTACGAGCTTCTTTCTCATTGGTTTTAGCAGCACTTGCCGCTGATGGGGAAACGTTGATTGACCGTATCTATCATATTGACCGTGGTTATGAAGATGTTGAAGCGAAGTTACAAGGTTTAGGTGCCCAAATTAAGCGAGTAAGTTAATGAGCGATATGAGAAACGATGATCCCAATTTTGACGTAATGGGCAATTTTGATCATGGTTTAACTTTAGCATTAAGTAAGGGACGTATCTTAAAAGAAACTTTGCCATTGTTGGAAACAGCTGGCATTAACTTATTGGAAGATCCGGATAAATCTCGTAAGTTAATTTTTCCAACGACCCATAAGCACGTACGTATTTTAATTTTACGTGCTTCTGATGTACCAACTTATGTTGAAAATGGTGCTGCAGATATTGGGGTGGCAGGTAAAGATGTGCTGATGGAGCATGGTGCACAAAATGTGTATGAACCATTGGACTTAAAAATTGCCAACTGTAAGTTAATGACGGCTGGTAAAGTCGGCATGGTTCGTCCGAAAGGTCGTTTAAAGATTGCAACCAAGTACGTCAATTTGACCCGTCAATATTATGCAAGCTTAGGCGAGCAAGTTGATGTGATCAAACTGTATGGTTCTATGGAACTTGCGCCATTGGTTGGTTTAGGTGATTACATCGTCGATGTTGTGGATACCGGGAATACTTTACGTGCCAATGGTTTAGAGCCTTTGGAAGAAATCTGTAAAGTGTCTTCACGTTTAATCGTGAACAAGGCAAGCTTTAAACGTAAACAAACTTTGTTGAATCCAATTCTTGCACAGCTAGAAAAAGCCGTGGAAGAACGCGAGCAAGCAAAAAAAGCATAAGTCGTTAAATTCTTAGCGCTATGCTGACCAAACCGCTCAAATCTGGGCGGTTTTTTTATGAAAACTAAAAAATAATGATAAAACTGTATTTTCACTAATTTTAACGAAAGTTATTTTCAATAAAACTCCACATGAACACATGCGATAGATGTCCACAAGCTGCTGTAAAACAGGTAAACTAATCTTTTCCAATAGATTACCTTGTGGGTAAATTGATGCGACGTTTATCGACTCAAGATCAAAACTTCAAGCAAGCTTTTGCTGACTTGTTGGCTTTTGAAACTGTGAATGATCCAGAACTTTTAAAAACCGTTGACCAAATCATTGCTGATGTTCGTCAGCATGGTGATGCTCATGTTCTTAAATTGACACAGCAGTTCGATCGACATCCAGCGCATCAATTCTCAGAATTAGAGCTGACACAAGAACAGCTGAAAGCAGCATTTGATGGTTTAAGTTCAGAAGTGCGTGAAGCCTTAGAACTTGCTGCGAACCGTGTTCGTGAATTTCACCAAGCACAAAAGCAAGACGGCTGGACCTATGTTGATGCTTTAGGAAATACCCTTGGTCAAAAGGTCACACCGCTGGACCGTGTAGGTATCTATGTACCAGGCGGTTTAGCTTCTTATCCGTCTTCTGTATTGATGAATGCTGTACCTGCGCATGTTGCTGGCGTGCCTGAAATTATTATGGTGGTGCCTGCGCCGAATGGTGATTTGAATCCATTGGTTTTGGCAGCAGCTTACTTAGCCGGCGTACACCGTGTATTTACCATTGGCGGCGCGCAAGCGGTTGCAGCATTGGCTTATGGTACAGAAACTATTCCATCTGTGGACAAAATTACTGGCCCGGGCAACCGTTTTGTTGCTGCAGCAAAACGTGCAGTATTTGGTCAAGTCGGTATTGATATGATTGCAGGGCCATCCGAAATTTTGGTCTATGCCGAAGGTCAAAACAATGCTGAATGGCTGGCAATGGATTTATTGTCACAAGCGGAACATGACACTGTGGCTCAAGCGGTATTTATTACGCCAGATGCAGAACTTTTAGATCAAGTTGAGCAATGGATTGAAAAGCATTTAGAAGCGTTACCAAAAGCGGATATTGCGCGCACTTCAATTGAAAACCGTGGTGCATTAGTTTTAGTCAAAGACCGTGCTGAAGGCGCTGAATTGATTAACCAAGTTGCACCTGAGCATTTGATGCTGTGCTTAGATCAAGCGCAGGAAATGGCTGAAGATATCCGCCATGCCGGCGCAATCTTCATGGGACGTTATACACCAGAAGCGATTGGTGATTACTGTGCAGGTCCAAACCACGTGTTGCCAACCTCTGGTACAGCGCGTTTCTCATCACCGCTCGGTGTTTATGATTTCCAAAAGCGCTCAAGTTTAATTATGTGCTCTGAAGATGGTGTGAAAAGTTTAGCGAAAACGGCTGATACATTAGCACAGCAGGAAAATTTAGATGCGCATGCGCGATCTGCGAGATATCGTTATCAGTAATAAAATATAGACTAGGTGAAAAACTTAGTTTTCCAAAACTATAAACCTCTCCCTAACCCTCTCCTGAAAGGAGAGGGGAAATCTCATAAAATGAATATTCCTCTCCCTGAACGAGCTTTAAGGATTCCTTTAAAGCGAAGTGCAAGAGAGGTTAGGAGAGGGTGAAAAAGAGCAAAATAAAATGCCAAATATTACCTCTGAACAAATGCGTTTTTGGAGCCCTGATGTACGTGAATTAGAACCGTACACACCGGGTGAGCAGCCTAAAATCCAAAATATTTTAAAACTCAATACCAATGAAAATCCGTATCCGCCATCGCCAAAAGTGGTGGAAGCAGTACAAAAAGTGTTGGCAAATTCTGCTGATGTTTTACGTTTATATCCAGATCCAGATGCGTCTGAGTTAAAGCAAGCGATTGCAAAACAGCAGCATGTACCTGTTGAGCAGGTCTTTGTCGGCAATGGCTCGGACGAAGTGCTGGCGCACATTTTTAAAGCCTTTTTTGTGCAAGAGCTGCCGGTTTTGTATCCAGATATTACCTACAGTTTTTATCCGGTTTATAGCCAATTTTTTGGCATTGCGGCCAATACTAAAATTTTACCGCTCAATGATGCCTTTGAAATTGTGGTGGATGACTATAAACAGCCGAATGGCGGCATCATTATTACCAATCCGAATGCACCAACCAGCATTGCTTTAGGTTTGTCTGCAATTGAGGAAGTGTTG
The DNA here is from genome assembly GCF_013417145.1 of Acinetobacter sp. YH16044. Lineage (NCBI taxonomy): Bacteria > Pseudomonadati > Pseudomonadota > Gammaproteobacteria > Moraxellales > Moraxellaceae > Acinetobacter > Acinetobacter sp. YH16044. Next base: position 223,936 of record NZ_VPEK01000003.1, on the reverse strand, counting down.
CAAGCCAATCCAAATTCAGTGGTTGTGATTGATGAAGCGTATGTCGATTTCGGTGCGGAATCTGCTGTGGCTTTGGTTGCCAAATATGAAAACCTTGTAGTTTGTCAAACCACGTCTAAGTCGCGTTCACTTGCCGGTTTGCGTGTCGGTTTCGCGATTGCGCAGCCGCATTTAATCGCAGCGCTTGAGGCGGTAAAAAACAGCTTTAACTCTTATCCGATGGACCGTTTTGCGATTGCAGCAGCCGTGGCATCATTTGAGGATCAAGCGTATTTTGAAGTGCAAAATGCCAAGGTGATTGCGAGCCGTGAAAAGCTTGTAGAGCAGCTGTCTGAGCTGGGCTTTAAGGTATTGCCGTCTGCGGCAAACTTTATTTTTGCATCATTGCCTAATAAAGATGCAAGTGAGTTGGCTGCTGATTTGCGCGAACGCGGAATTATCGTGCGTTATTTTAATAAGCCGCGGATTAATCAATTCCTTCGTATCACCATTGGTACAGATGAACAAAATCAGCGCCTTGTAGATACTTTGAAAAACGATATTTTGGCTTAATCTTTGCAATCTCCGCGAAATGTAAATCTAGCCGAACCCTCCTTTTGAAAAGGTGAGAAGCACTGCTTCGCAAGGGGAGTGATTCATTAAAAAAGCGATTCAATAGAATCGCTTTTTTGTTATTCAGGTTTATGCCAGGTATTTAACAAATCCAGCATGGCTTCGACTTTATCAAAACATTCTTGATATTCAGCATCGCAATCTGACGCGATGGTGATTCCGCCGCCCGCCCAAAGAGAAACCTGATCTTGGTATTTTTGAATAGAGCGGATCAAAATATTCCAAGAGCCCGTGCCATCGTGATTAAAATAACCCATTGAGCCGCAATAGGCACCGCGTGGAGCACCTTCAAGTTCATTAATAATTTGCATCGCACGGATTTTAGGTGCGCCGGTAATCGAACCGCCCGGCAGTGCCGACATCAGAACCTCAAAAGGGTTTACATCTGTTTTCAGCACGGCTTCAACTTCACTGACCATGTGATGCACTTGATTAAAACTTTCAATATCAAAAAGTTTAGGTGTTTTTACAGAACCTGTTTCTGCATAAACACTCAAATCATTACGCAGTAAATCGACAATCATGACATTCTCAGCCATGTCTTTTTCAGATGATTTTAACCGTTGTTTTGACTGCTCATCTAAAATTGGATCTTCATAGCGAGGCATCGTGCCCTTGATTGGCTTGGTAATCATTTTGCGTTCAGGCTTAAAATCTATAAAAAGTTCAGGCGAACAACTTAAAATTTCAAAATCATCAATACGTAAGTAGCCTGAATATGGTGCATCAGTCAGTGACCAAAATTCTTGAGCGGTATCTAAGAGTGAACCGTTTGCTTGAGCTGTAAATTCTTGGGTTAAATTAATTTGATAGCAATCGCCCGCTTTAATATATTCCTGAACTTGGTCAAAGGCTTTTGTGTAGTCTGACTTGGACCATCTTGCAGTACATTTTTGCGTTAATTTAAATCGATCTTGAGCGATCTCGGTTTGAATTAGGTGATCAATGTAGTCGTAAATCTTAGCTGCAGAATGATCAGAACTATAAAAATACCAACCATCATCTTCTAATTTTAAAAAACTGGAAAATTGTCCTAAAAACAAGCGAGGTTGGGCTTTGGCGTGCAAGGAAATCTGTTGCTGCGTTGCATAATCATAGCTAATAAAACCAGCCCAGCCCCCAGAAAAACCGCTGCCTAATTTTGAACATAAATCTTGGAAGGCGATATTTTGCAAGGGCTGAGTATCACATTCCGCATATTGATCTAAATTAGTACGGACATAAGTTTTAAGTTCATCATTCTTAAATTGCTGATATTGATTTGCCAAAAAGCAAATAACAGGTTGGTTTTGATCTTCTAAAAAAATCACATGTGACAAGGGTGCAAGCGCTTGCAAAATATTTGGAGCACTAACATTTTGTTTGAGAATAAATTTTTTTAAAGAAATCGGTTTTTGCATCAACAGAGAAATTAAATTTAAAGACTAAAATGGATTTTATACCATTCCTAATTCATTTGGTTTGCAAATACCGTTTATCGGTAAGAATTAGATTGCGACCAACGACAGTTGAACAAATTTCAGCTTGGATATAATTTAATCGAGCGAGCAAACGACTCAAGGAAAGATTTAACAGTTGTCACAAAATAATATTACAGCTGAATAAATCGAGTGGTTGAAAATCAAAAAAAATAAATACTCTTGGGAGAGTACCGTATGAAAAATTTCACTAAATTAGCTCTAGTTTCTTCAATCGCATTTAGTGCGAATGCTATGGCTATGCAGGCAATGGATGATGCTGCACTTAGTTCAACTACTGGTCAAGATGGTATTAACATCGGGATTGGTATTTCAAAAATTGAAATCGAAAAACTTTTCATTCACGATAACGACGGTTTAACGGATACAGCTAAGGGTGGTACAAGTACTGCTGGTGCGATCGTTATTCAAGGTAACGGTATTAAGGGTGATGCATTAGAGAACAAAGGTATCATCATTGGTGCAAACTATGGAAATAACGGTACTTATCTTTTAGCTTCTCGTAATTTAGCTGATTTACGTATTGATACAGATGCAGGTACAGGTGCAAATGGTGCATTCATTAATATCGCAGCTGATGTTTCTGGTTTAGATATCAAAATTGGTGAAATTGGTGTAACAGCATCTGGTACAGCGGGTACTACAGGCATTCGTCGTGGTGGTGTTGATACCAACTACAATGCAATTTTATCAGGCCTTTCTCTAAAAACGGGTCCAATGACAGCGAATGTTCAGTTAGGTGCTGCTCCACAAGGTGCAATGATTAAACTGAGTACCACTATGGTTGGTGGCTTAGAAATTCAAAATCTAGGTATCCTTGATGCATCAACTAAAGCAGGTACGGGCGATGGCACAAGTGCGGCTAACCGTGCAGCGGGTGAGATCTTCATTGAGAGCATCAAAGTTGCTGATGCTCGTAAAACTGACTTAACCATTAATCAAGATGTACGTGTGTATGGTAAAGACGGCACAAGCAATGGTTATATTCAAATGGTAAGCAACTCTGGTCCAATTGATAACTATGTGAAAGGTGTTCATTTAGGTAGCCGTGATGCTGGTTCAATTGGTGATATCGAAGTTCAAGGCTTACAAACATTCTACAGCCCAGATATGGGTGTATATAACCAAGGTTCTGTAATTACGATTTCTAGTAAGTAATTTAGAATACAAAGAAGGCGCGTGTTGATCACGCGCTTTTTTTTACAAAAACATGCGGAATGACCCAATAAAGCATAAAAAATGCTGTTTTTTTATAAAAAAAAAGGTATCTTGCATAATACATGGATGTAGAGCTTTAGCTCTAAAAAATAATGAAAAAAGGCACATCATTGCCGATAACTAAAAGTTAGAAGATATGTTAGAGATAGCTGTAGGCTCGGCATTGATGTATTACTTTGCCAAAGAGTCCTTTGATTTAAAAGAAAAGCCAGTGGGAACAGTTCACTATACCGAAACATTGGATTCACGAAATGATTCCTTTACTCGGATGCACCGTGAAACTGTAAAAATTAAACCTGCCATTGAAGATCAATTTCGAGGCATCGTTCGGCAAGCCTATGACTATAGCTGTGGTTCAGCAGCTTTAACGACTTTATTAAATGGTTATGTAGGGACACAGCTAACTGAGCAACAGACCATGAATGGTTTGCTGAAATTTGGTGAAACTGAAAAAATTATCGAACGTCGAAGTTTCTCCTTATTAGACATGAAACGTTTTGTCGCTGCTGTCGGGCTAGAAAGTGGGGGCTACAAAGGGGAGTTTTCAGATCTAGTTAAGCAAGGTCAGCCTGCGATTGTTCCCATTTCATATGCTGGTTTTAAACATTTTGTGGTTTTTAAAGCCTATAAAGATGGGCGTGTTTATGTTGCAGATCCAGCACTGGGCAATATCAGTTTCGATGAAGTTCGATTCCAAGAAATATGGGAAAACAACACATTATTCTTAATCAATGTTGCGCCTGAGCAACGTAAAAATTTATTGGCTTTGCAAGATTCAGACTTGCGACATGTTGAAGATGCAACCGTGAACCGTTATGCATTGGTTGATATTCAATATCCGCAGTTTTACATGGAAAAAATTGCAGACAAGGCATCTACGATACGACTTGATAAAAATATGAATGAAGAGTCGGAGTCATATGGTAAATCGAATTACAACTTTCTAAGGCTTTACTATAAGAGTAAATAATTAGATGAATGCGTATAACTAAGCGTCAGGATTAAAAAAATAAAAACGGTGGGAAGGAACATGAATCGTAAATGGATGAACAAAACAATACTAGCCATGAGTATTCAGGTGGTGATGGGGGTTGCCTATGCAGCTGAAGAGCCAAGCCTTGGAGAATATGATCCGGTTGAACAAGAGACAGTCGTAGAAGAGTCTGTATCTCCTGCTGCTGTAACCCAAGCTGATACTGCACAAGAAGCTGCTGCCGAGCCAGAAATTGGACAGTATGAATCTGTTGAAGAGCCAGTACAAGCTGAGGCACCACAAGTAGAAAGTGCTACTGCCACTGAAAAGGCATCGACAGCACTTCAACAGCAAGAGGGTGATGCAAGTCAAGAAGCTAACTTACAGGAAGTATTTAGCTCGAATGAACGTCAGTATTCATTGATTAAAAAAGGTGAAATATCATCTTTTTACGATATCGATTATACCTATTACCGTGATACTCAACTTGATATGGAAATGGCACAAGGCCAACTTTATCAACTCCGTGTACAAGAGAATGCAACACACTCAATGACCAATACATTTACCGTGCAATACGGTGTAATGGATAATTTGACATTCTCTGCATCTGTGCCTTTAGTGGCGAAAACTGATTTATTAAAAGATACTTCAACCGCGGGTTTAGGGGATATTTCTTTAGGCGCACGTTGGGAACCCTTCCCATTGAAGCAAGGTCGTTTACCACTGATTTTATTTGGTAATTTGTCTACGAAAACAGGTGACAGTCCATACGAAGTCAATGCAGTAAATGATCTAGCAACAGGTAAAGGTTACTATTCGGCAGGTATCGGTGCGAGTACGCGTAAATATATTGACCCCGTTGTGTTGTTTGCATCTGTCTCAGCCAACTATGGTTTCAAAGAAACTGGTTTAAACCAACGTCGTGGTACGCGTGTCATTGAAGAATTTGAACCGGGAATTAGTGGCGGTTTTGCATTCGGTTTTGCATACTCGTTTAATTACGATGTTTCCCTCACCATGTCATATCAACAAAGTTTCAATACCGGCGCTGAATTTACGTATAGCAGTGGCGAATCCTATTCACCTGCAGACCAAACCAGCTCAACTCTAGCGATTTCATTAGGTGTACGTGTATCTCCAGATACGATTGTGAACGGTACGGTGGGGCTAGGTTTAACTGAAGATGCACCAGATGTGTCATTAGGGTTGTCTTTCCCGTTGGATATCCTAGGTTTCGGAAAAAAACTTCGTTAAGAGGGCTGTCGTATGCGTAAAATTCGACTCAGCCCACTTGTAAGTGCGATCGTTTTAACGGGCTGTTCTAGTGCTGCTTTTGCACAATTGGGTACCAACCTTTCAGTTGATGTAAGGTCACTTGCATTAGGTAATGCAGTAACTGCTGATCCTCCGGGGATTAGTGCCGTGCATTTTAACCCTGCAGCATTAACCAAAATTGAAGGTTTGCAAACCGATATGCAGGGGATCATTGCAAACTTTGATATTCAACGTGAATTTACCGTTCCTGCGGGTTATAACGTTTTTGGTTATTCAGATGATCCATTAGTCTGTAATGATGGCCCTGAAGTGACGGCTGATATTTGTACGGACTTTAAAGATAAGGTTGCTGGTGATGTTGAATATGCATCCTTATATGTACCTGTCTTAAAAAAGATGGTGGATTTTGGTGCTGGACAACCCATTGCCGCGCCAACGATGGGGATTGCCTACAATCCACCGGGTTCTAAAGCAACATTCGCATCAGCTGTTTATGCACCTTTGATTGCGGGTTTTGGTGCTGAAAATGGTAACCCAGGTAATTTCATGGGACAACAAGTTGCTCTAGAGCGTATTACTTATCTATCGCCAACAGTAGGCTATCAAGTCAGTGATGAGCTATCGATTGGTGGTGGTGTGGGGATGTCCTATCAAGCCATTGGATTGAAATCTGACCTGCGATTTCCCAATGAATTGATCGGCATGTTAAGGATGATTGATGAAGTCGTCTGTACACCATTTAAGGAAAATTCGGACATTATTACCGACATCTTGCTATTGGGGATGTGTAATACCGAAGAAGGGATGAATCCATTTGGCAAATTTGGTCAGATGGAATTGGCTTTAGAGCAGTCACTGAGCCCAAGTTACAACTTAGGGGTTTTGTGGGAGCCACGCGAAGATTTTAGTTTTGGTATGGTGTACCAAAGTGCAGCGAAAATGCGCATGAAAGGTCGTTATCGCATTCATAATGCAAAAGCGCCTCAGGAGATGATTAAGGGATTAATGTCATCACCAACAGGTCAAATTTTAGCTGCAATTTTAGGTTTCCCAAATTCCGTGCCTAACTCGGAGTCGGGTTTGGTTTCGATGGATTTTGAATATCCACAGCACGTACAGGCCGGGATCAAATATAAGGTTATGCCTGATTTACAAATCAATTTTGATGTGGGGTGGACTGATTATCGTGCTTGGGACAAATTCCGTTTTGAATTCGACCGTCAAATTTCAGCGCTGAAAATTGCAAAATTATTATCTGAAAATGTGACTGATAATTCTTTGGCCTTACCTTTGAAATTTACATCGCCTTGGAACTGGGGTATTGGTATTGAATATTCTGCAACAGATCGTTTGAAATTACGTGCAGGCTATGAACCAAGGAGTACGTCTATTCCTGATGGTAAGCGAAATACCATGGTCCCGATTAATGGTGCGCAGCTCTTTGGTATGGGGATTGGATATCGTTTTGATGCAGATACGGATTTAGATTTATCAATCGGCTTTTTACGCAGTAAAGATAACATTCCAGCGAATACTAGTAGTCTTGCAAACTTAACCGGTGTGAATAATTTACTTTTAAACCCATATGCTGGACTGAATGTAAAAACCGATACGAAAATCACTATCCTAGGATTAAATTACAGAACTCGTTGGTAGGATAAGCAAACAGAATGAAAAGGATTTTATTCATGAAAACGTTACTTGCACTGTCTGTGGTGCAAGTGTCGTATGCCAACGCTGGAGCGTTTCATACCATTATTGGGCCAGATGGGCGCCCAATGGTGGTACAAGTGCAAGAAAAACCAGCAAAGAAACCTAAAGAAAGTCCAACTGCTAAAACGATAGACTCTCAACCTGTACAACAAATTACTCAACCATCTGTAAGCATTAGTCCGTCTCAAACCAAGACACCGATGACACGTCAAACGAGTCCAACAGCACAGGCTGCTGAACCGGTGAAGTTTCAGAGTTTAAGTACACGTGAGCCGGAAAAACGGGATGATAATAAAGCTGTCACAGTCGATAAAATTAAAGAGGTCTCAGGTGATAACGTTCCCAAATCTGAAAAATCAGTACAAGAGTCAGGTACTTCAACAAAAGTTGTACCTTCAACCACATGGACCGAAAAGTTACAGCAATCAGAGCTAACCCAACCTAGTGCTCCGTATCAGGCCAAAGTTCAGGCTGAAAAAGATAAACCTATCGTCGAAAAAAAGATCCTTGCTGAGAAAGTTGTTAGCACTGATAAAGCCGTACAATCTTCAGGTGAAAACTTAGAAAATAATCCTTCAAAACAAGCGGCTAAGGTAAAACAAGAACAAGGCTTTTCGACCATGGCTGGTGAAAAGTATGTCAATAATGAATATCTTGAAGATAAAGAGTTTAACTTAGAAGGCAAAAAGCGCTTTTACACCATGCCCGAAGGCGTTATTGACAGCAAGATGGGGCAAACGCGGATGCAAACCATTGAACGTGAAAAAGGTGTCAGTCGCTCCGTCATTGATAATTTATTTAAACGCAATCAACCCGAAGATACAGGGCCGATCACTTTGGCCACATCGTATTATCGAGTCTCACAAGCTGACACCATTCAAGGTTTAGGTCAGCAATGTTTTTCGAATAAAAAAATGAAGAAAGCCAAAGAGCTCGACTTGGCTCAAGATATTAATTTATGGCCTCGAGCACCATTGTCGGACGAATTTGACTACGAAGTCGTAAAACTAAAATCACCATTACAAAATATTCGTATACATTCATTTGCATCCAAAGTACAAAATCCTACATTTTATTGGCCATTTGCGGTATTTTTAGACAAAAATGGATGTGTCATGGAAGGCGCAGGTGGATTCAAAAATAACCAAGGTGAAGCGGATCATCTTTACCATGAAAAAATAGAAGGCGTGATTCAAGTGCCTAAAGGTAGCCAGTATTTATTCTTAACGCCTTTAGCAACAGCAATAGACGTCGATGGCCGCGTATTAACCAATCAAGGCCAACTTAAATTAACAGCAATCCGTTAAGGACATAAGAAAGAGAATTAGGATGAAAAATAAAATTTTATTACCGTTTGCTTTAACGGCATTGGTTGCAGCGCTCAGTGGCTGTGGCGGTGAAAGTGCAAATGTGAATCCTGAAATTTATGATACCAGTACAACCAATGGTACTTGTAAAAGTAATACCGAAGGCTGTGTTGAGTTCGTTTTAGATTATCCAATTGAAGGTCTGAATTTTAATTGTTCGAGCGACGTTAAAAATACCTACATTACTTTATTTGATCTAAAAGAAGGTGTTTCGACAGGTGCTTGTAAGATTGGCGATACCGTAACTTTCTTTGTCCAAGGTGAAAAATCACGTCGAATTGATTTGGGTAAAGTAGATTTGAAGCAAATTTCCAATGTAGCCAGTGGTACGACACCTCCACGCTTGACCTTATTGGATTTGGCAGCTGGCATCGCGGGTAAACCTGCTGCAACGATTTCAAATACCGACGCAACGGTTAAAGTGGCCATGCGTTTAGCTAAAATTATTCAAGCCTTGGCTTTGAAAAATAACAGCGCAGTTACAGCTACAGATATCCAAGCGGTTTATATCAACAATGCAGATAAAGTATTGATTGATCAAATCACTCGAAATGTCGCGACAGCAGATTTCAGTATCAGTTCAGATACGGAATTTAATGACTTGTTTACACCTTGGCTAGACTTGTCCGAAGTCAGTAATGAAAATGCATTTACCTTAGTTTCAAAACTCATGAATATCTCAACGGCTGCGGTTTACCAGCCAGAGTTTGCGTTGTTTTCAACTGATGACGTGATTACCAATGCCAGTGGTTCAAATGGACTGGTCGGCTGTGACAAAAATGAATGTTCGCCGACCGATAGTTCAAAAGTCAATTTATTTGGTCATTTCATGTTAATGACTGACCGCCAAGGCATGACTTTTGGTAGTGGTTTACAGTGGAAGGGCAAAGTTGATCAACAGTTGAGTACCATTGGTGGTGTGAATGTCTTACTCTTGACGCAGGTTCGACCAACACGTTTAACAGCAACGCCACAGGATAATTGGATTGATCCGCTTACAAAGCAAATTGATAAACCTGGCATACTGGGTTTCCGTTTTGATGCGGAAGAAGCAAACTCTGGTCCGCTGATTATTAAACAAGGGACGCTACTTGCTGACAAAATGGTGGTCGGTACGGGTGGAAGTTTATATAAAACTTTGATGGGTAAAAAAGACGATTATGTTCTGACGGCCGATGATAAGAAAAAATTAGGCCTATGGGAGCAAAACATTAACCAAGTGCAATTTAAAGGCACGATGGATTTATACAAGCTCTATCCGCTGTCGTATTTAGACAAAAAAGTCTTTAAGTCTGTTGAAAATGTTGCTGCTGGACAAAATTATATCTTCCCGTTATATGCAGATTTAACCTTTAAATTTACCGATACCTCGATCAAAACAGTGAAATTGGGTGTGGTGATTGACCGTAATGGTGATATTCGCACAAATATAAAATCTGGCGTGCCAGATGATGTATTTACTCGTCAAGATAGTCAAATTGTCGATTTGTCTACACACGCGACGGAAGGCTGTAGTGGAAAAGATGTGCTCGATCCACTGTTAATGAAAGATGACAAAGGTGTACAGCAATACCGTATCGGAACGACAACCCGTACCTTTACGCCTGAAGGGAATATTAATCCCAATACCATTTCGATTCGTATGATTTTAGCTGATCCATATTTCCACACGCTTGATGGTGCGTTAATTGGAATGAACTCAAGTGTGAAAACTTCAGCGGACACCTCAATGGTTGTGGGCGGTGCTTTAGTGCAGTTACACAATATGATCAATGCCAATGCAGGCACACGTCCCTCTGGCGTTGCTTTGACAGATTCGGATAATAAAGTGGTGAAATGGGGGAATAGTTTGGCCAGCTTTAGTTATATTTATAGCTTAAAAAATCCAAATGATACTGCTGCGGCTCAAACGGCGAAGTTAAGCGGTGGTGATATCTCTTTAGAGTTGGCCCCTTGTTACACCATCAAGGCAAAATAATCGTCAAATATGAGTAAAATAAAAAAGCCCATCAGTGATGGGCTTTTTTAATATTGAGAGCAGCAAATTAACCAGTGTGATCGAGTCGCGTACCAAGGGTTTCGAGATGCATTTCAAACTGACCTGTTTTGCGGTCAGCAAAATAATGCCGCAGCGTTCTTTCCACACTTGGAAAGGCTAAATCATCCCAAGGAATATCTTCTTCACTAAACAATCGTGATTCAATGGTTTCATCACCCGCACCAAATTCACCATTGATTAGTTCAGATTTGAACAAGGCATAAATTTGCCCAATACGGGGAATGTTATACATGCAATATAGTTGCTCAATGTTGACTTCTGCTTCGGCTTCTTCGCGAGTTTCACGCGCTGCACCTTGCTCCATTGTCTCATAGAGTTCCATATAGCCAGCGGGTAATGTCCATAGCCCATAACGTGGCTCAATCGCACGACGGCAAAGTAAAACTTGATTGTCCCAAACGGCTAAAGCACCACAAATAACTTTAGGATTCACATAATGAATAAACCCACATGCGGTACAAATACGGCGTATCTGATGATCTCCAAGCGGGATCGCTTCTTTTGTTTTTTGTCCGCAGTTTGAGCAAAAGTTCATATTCATCGTCATGGATTGTGTGAACCGTCAGAATAACTTAAAAATAAAACTTTGACATCATTTCTAACCAGCTTGGCCGAAATTCAGCTATGATGAAAATAAGATAATTATAAGGATGTAATGTGGATGGATGAGGGTTTATTGACTCAGCGATTGCAGCAAAGTTTACGTTTTTCTAAGCGTATTCAACCCGCGCATGCTGCTGTATTGATTGCGATTACCCAAGAAGATAATCCACGTATTTTATTGACCCGCCGCTCACTCTATATGAATAATCATGCAGGTGAAGTGTCCTTTCCCGGTGGCAAACGTGATGCTCAAGACACCAGTAATATCGTGGTGGCTTTAAGAGAAGCTCAAGAAGAAACTGCTCTAAATCCATTTGATGTGCAGCTTTTGGGTGATTTACCGATGCAAAAAGCTCGGAATGGGATGTTGGTTAAACCGATCGTAGGGTTGATCCCGCCTGATGTAAATTTGATACCTCAACCCACTGAAATTGACCGTATTTTTTTTGCATCATTAAGACAGCTTTTAGAAACACCGCCAACGCCGTATGAAGTTCGTTTTGCCCAGCAATCACTATATTTCCCTAGTTTAAGAGTCGAAAACGAAATCGTATGGGGCTTGACTGCACGGATGCTGATTTCCTTATTTCAATATGGTCTGAATTATCAAAAAGAATGGCCTTTTTTATTAAATTCTCCTTCATTTCATTTGGGCCGTGAGCCTTAAACCTTTATTAGAAAGTCAAAATAGGATGTTTGATCATGTTGTACAAGTTTCAAGGATATAGCCCGAAAGCCACACATCAACCTTGGGATGGTTGGGTTGCAGAAAATGCAACGGTCATTGGCCAAGTTGAATTAGGCCGAGAAGTGAATGTCTGGTTTGGAGCCGTCATCCGAGGTGACAACAGTCGTATCAAACTGGGTGATTTTACCAATGTACAAGAAAATGCGGTGCTGCATACCGATGCGGGCATTGAAATGATCATTGGTGATTATGTCACGATTGGGCATCAAGCCATGCTACACGGATGTACCGTAGGTGATAATAGTCTGATCGGAATCAATGCCGTGGTTCTAAATCATGCTGTGATTGGTAAAAATTGCATCATTGGTGCGAATGCTTTAATTCCAGAAGGGAAGGTGATTCCGGATAATTCTGTTGTGATGGGTTCACCGGGTAAAGTCGTCAAGACTTTAGATGAGCAAGCCGAAGCACGTCTAAAAATGAGTGCCATGCACTATGCCGCTCATTTTAAACATTTTACTCAACTCGAAGTCGCTGAACTTTAGAACGTTATACATGGTAAGCAAAAAAGCCTCGACGTTTTTCCAGGCTTTTTTATGGCTTAAATACAGAAAGCGCTGAGTCTGAGGTGGAACATCTCGCGAACTGCGATGGAGTGGAGTATCATATTCAACGTTTTTTAAGATTAAATTTAATTAAGGTTGCGCATGAAATTACTGGCATTGGAAACTGCCAATGAGCAGTGTTCCGTCTCGATTGTAGATGAAACTCAAGAGCTTTATTTTCAACTCGATTTACGGGCAAAAGCGCAGACGCAAATCATTCTCCCAATGATTGAGCAAGGGCTTAATCAAACTGCTATTGAGTTAGCTGATTTAACTGCGATTGGATTTAGTCGTGGGCCTGGCTCATTTAGTGGTGTTCGTATTAATGCAGCGGTAACACAAGCCTTGGCATGGGCCAATGATATACCTGTTGTTCCAGTATCAACTTTGCAAGCTTTGGCTCAAGCGGCGCATCGTGTACATGGTTTGACTGAAGTAACGGCAGTCCTTGATGCTCGCATGCAAGAAGTGTATATCGCAAGCTATCATCTCGATGCCAATGGCATTATGCAGGTTGTAGATGAAGAACAACTATTAAGCTACGCAGATGCCACACCACAGATCAAATTTACCGTCGTGGGTTCTGGTAGTGAGCTCATTCAATCAGAACAAACACAATACAAAGACTTAAGTGCAACAGCACAAGATATTGCTACTATTGCCCGCGTAGCGGCGCAAAGAAAAGCATGGGTGAGTGCTGAACTTGCATTGCCCGTATATTTACGAGATAACGCCTGGAAGAAAATTTCAGAACAAGGCAAGCCATAATTAGGGTTATATATGGATCTTCTACTGCTGCTCAAAGCGGCAATCATGGGTATTGTTGAAGGTATTACCGAATTTTTACCGATTTCAAGTACAGGGCATTTAATTCTGGCTTCAGAATTAATGAACTTTTGGACCAAAGAAAAAAGTGATGTTTTCGTGATCGCAATTCAAATGGGTGCGATTGCTGCGGTGATTTATGAATACTGGGGCCGCCTGTGGGGTGCAGCAACCGGTATGGTGACTGGTGAAGAAAAAGGTCGCCGTTTAGGTTTTGGCTTAATTCTCGCTTCGATTCCAATCGTGTTGATTGGTTTGACGTTTGGTCAGACGGTGAAAGAACTGCTGTTCAATAACATTGCGATTGCTATGGGGTTGATTATTGGTGGTTTGATCATTATTTGGATCGAAAAAAATCCACCGCAGGTGCGTGCCAAAGAAGTAGAAGATTTAACCATTAAAGATGCGATTTGGATTGGTTTAATTCAAGTTTTATCTTTAATTCCAGGGACTTCACGTTCAGGTGCGACCATTATTGGTGCCATGTTCTTAGGTGTTTCTCGTAAAGCAGCCACTGAGTTTTCATTCTTTTTGGGTATTCCGGTTATTGTCGGTGCAGGTTTACTGGATTTATATCAAAGCTATGATGTATTTCAAGGCACTCAAGATTGGACTGTGATTGCCGTTGGTTTAATCGTTTCATTTGTCTCGGCATTACTTTTGATTCGTGCGCTTGTTGCTTATGTGGCAAAACGTGATTTCATGATTTTTGCGTGGTATCGAATTGTTTCAGGTTTATTGATTTTATTGTTCGCATTTACAGGCTGGAAATTATGGTAAGCGAAATCCGCTTATACACAGAACAAGAGTTTCATGAGAAAGCACAGCAGTATTCTGCTGTGCTTTCTTCACGTGGTGTATCTGTAAATATTGAATTGATTGAAAAATTAAACGCGCGTTTTTTACGTTTAAACTCTGAACTCAGTTTGTGTGTCGATGCAGATGGCTTGTGGTTAGCGGCCAATGGCATGAAGATGCAACCCGATTGGAAAGCAGAAGTGGGGCGTTTAAAGCGAGCATCCTTAAAGTCTGAGATGATTGCACGTGCGTGTAATTTGGCTGAAAAACCACAGCTTGTAGATGCAACCGCAGGGCTAGGGCACGACAGTCTCTTAATGGCACATTTGGGTGCTCATGTGACCCTTGTGGAACGTCATCCGATTTTATTTACCCTATTGGAAGACTCACATCAACGTGCGCAGCAAGATGCGTTTTTAAGTTCGGTTGTGGCTCGAATTGAATTGGTCTTTTCAGATTCGGCAGATTATTTGAAACATTTATCGACGACCAATCAAATCTTTGACGTGGTTTATCTCGATCCGATGTTTCCGCAGCGAGATCAAAACCAGCAAGCCGTCAAAAAGCAAGCTCAGGTCAAAAAACAAATGCAATTATTGCATTTACTGTTACCTGAAGATGGTGAAATGGATTTAGGTGATAATTTACTGGATTTAGCACAAAAAATTGCTAAACGTGTCGTGGTTAAACGTCCACGATTGGCGGTTTTTTTAGCGAATCAAGAGCCGCAACATCAGTGGCAAGGTGATGCTTGTCGCTTTGATGCATATTTCCAACATGATCTTGTGACTTAAAATGATATTTGCTTCAATATTGTTCAAAGATTTGTTATATAGTTAAAAAATAGCATTGCTAAAAACGACATCAGGCATAAAATTATTTGTGCAATTAAGCGAGCCAAGGCCACCATTAGAACTCTATGATTGATTTCAAACCCTCCATCAATTTTTGGCATGATTTTAAAAGCAACCAAACTGCGGGGATGTGGTTATTTTTTGGGTCTCGTCGTTCTTTACAAATCGTTCGTCCATCGATTTTACAATTGGTGTTTTGGGGGATTTTAGGTGGTTGTGCTAACAGTTTATTTAGTTGGCTGAGCACGGGGCGTATTGGTGAATTTAACGCTCAAGGTCTTATAAGTTATGCATTGTGGCCATTTATTGCTTTAATTGTGGGGATTTTCCTATCACAACGTGTAAATAATCCACGGTTAATGTTGGTCCCTGCATTGCTTTGGTTGGTGCTTGATACGCACATCATGTTGTTTCAATGTTTGATTCAATATTTAGGAGATCTCGATTTTCTCCCATACTTTCTGTATGACTACATTCCAACGTTATTCATTATTCTATTTGTTTGGCAAAGTTTGGCTGTCGTTTGGGTGTTTTCACGTGAGCTGAAATGGCCATGGTGGGAGCGTGCACTGATTATGGGTGCGACGCTATTTACTTTGGTCGTGTGGCAAGTCTCAGTCAAAGATCAGCCGATTTGGAAAGTTGAAGAAGTTCCTCCAAGCTTTGCTGAAGATGCCTTCTATGCACAAAGCCGTTTACTCAATAAATCCTTGGATGCAGTGGAATATGGTGAATTTGCCCAATCCCATTGGTACTTCTTAGGGGTGGCAGGTGCGAGTTATCAAGATGTCTTTAAACTGGAAATTGAACGGATTAAAGAACAGTTTGATACACGTTTTGGCACCTATGGGCGTTCGGTTGAGCTTATCAATAACCCCGCAACGCGTACTGAAATTCCGCTGGCATCTAAAACCAGTATGGAGTTGGCGCTGCGTCGTATTGGTCAACAGATGAACCGAGAAAGTGATGTCTTATTTTTATATATGACCTCACATGGTTTACCGAATGTCTTTGAAATGGAAAATGCACCTTTGGATTTGGCGCAAGTCGATCCTAAATGGTTAAAAGAAGCCTTGGATGCATCCGGAATTCGTTGGCGTGTAATTGTGATTTCTTCATGTTATTCAGGCAGTTTTATTCCAGCACTACAAAATGATAATACTTTAATCATTACTGCATCGGCAGCAGATCGTCAGTCTTTTGGCTGTTCGAATGAAGCTGAATACACCTATTTTGGCCGTGCGTTCTTTGATCAGGCGATGCGTGAGCAGACCAGTATTCAAGCGGCATTTAATGAAACCAAAGCGACTGTAGCGAAATGGGAAGCAGCGCAAGGTTTCGAACCTTCTGAACCACAGTGGTCTATGGGGAAAAACATGGCATTAATGTTGCCTCAATTAGAACAACGATTGTTCCCGCCGACAACTACTGCACCGGCTACGACGGTTACGCCTTAAAAGATTAAAAAAGTTTAGGATAAAGATCATGGAATTAGTACAACGAAATACTTGTTTTGCGGGTGAGCAGCGCATTTATCAATTGGATTCTTCAAGTCTAAAAACCCCAACAAAGTTCGGTATTTTTCTGCCGGAAGCAGCCTTGCAAGGCCAAGCGTGTCCTGCATTGTTTTATTTGGCGGGATTAACCTGTACTGAAGAAACCTTTGCCATTAAAGCGCATGCACAGTGTTTAGCTGCGCAGCTCGGCCTGATTTTAATCAGCCCTGATACTTCTCCACGTGGGGAACAGGTGGCGCAAGGCGATCATTGGGATATTGGGCAAGGCGCAGGCTTTTATATTAATGCAACGGAACAACCTTGGGCCGAGCATTATCAAATGGAACGTTTTATCACTGAAGAATTGTATTCGTTGGTACAGGCTGAATTTCCGGTACAAAAGGGTGCGATTGGCATATTCGGACATAGTATGGGCGGTCATGGTGCATTAACTTTAGCGTTGAAGCATCCTGACCTGTTTAAATCGGTTTCTGCTTTTGCACCGATTTGTGCGCCGAGTCAGTGTCCTTGGGGCGAAAAAGCCTTTAGTCAATATCTAGGTTCAGACCGTCAGCAGTGGCTTCAGCATGATGCTACAGCTTTAGTGCAATCCAAAGGGGCTTTGTTTAAAGCCATTTTGATTGACCAAGGCATTGATGATCAATTTTATAGCCAGTTAAATCCGGCGTTGTTTCAGCAAGCGTGTGAGCAAGTTGGGCAGCCACTCGAACTGCGTGAACATGCAGGCTATGATCATGGTTATTATTTTATTCAAAGTTTTATGGATGATCATTTGCAATTTCACGCTGTCCAATTGCAAACAGTAGTTCATTAATCTAAAAGCCAGTAGTTAAAAATATTGAGGCATAGCTTGCTTTGATATACGTATAAATAAAGCATGGTGATGAGCATTGCCATGCAAATGAATAAATTCGACATACCAAAAAAAATAATTTAGGGTACTTATGCAAAATTCACAAATGGAAACGCCGCTTCCGCCAGAGCTGCCCGTGATGAATCCACCGAGTCTATTTGGTGAGACAGAACAGGCTGATGTTTTGGGAAGAAATTATCATTTTAGGTTTAAAGGTAATGCGTCTGAATATTTCGGTATTTGGATTGTGAATATCTTACTGACGATTGTCACGCTTGGACTTTATGCGCCTTGGGCAAAGGTCCGCCGTTTACGGTATTTTTACGGTAATACTTGGGTGTTTCAGCGTTGTTTTGACTTTACCGGTTTGCCTACAAAAATTTTAGTCGGGCGAATCATTGCGCTAGTGGTCTATGGTGGTTTCTCTTTTGCTATAAATTATTCTTGGGAAGCTTTCTTAGCGGGCTTTGTCCTAATCTTCTTTGCGGTTCCTTGGCTCATTCGATCTACGATTCGCTTCCGTGCCCGTAACAGTAAGTTTAGTAATAGCCGATTCTTTTTTTCTGGGACGAATAAAAGCGCGTATTGGTGTTTTGTCAAATGTCTTGCGGTGGTTGTCTTTACCCTTGGATTGTTTACACCAGTTGCGGTCTGGCTATATAAACGTGAATGTCTGAATCATTTGTATCTGGGGCAGTTGAAATTTAATCTGAATAATACGTGGGGCGATTATATGCGTGCCATGTATGTGCCTTTATTTCTGTTTATGGGCTTTGGTGCATTGCTGGCAGTAATCTTTGCAATACTGTTTGGTAGTTCAGATGGTTTAAATGACGCATCTTATGTCTTCATTATTTTTGGTATGTATTTGATTGGCTATATGTTTATTTGGCCACTCACAGCTGCACGTATTTTTATTACCACTTGGAATAACACCACGTTGAGCCGCAGTCAGTTTCATACGGACTGTAATCAATGGCGCTATGCATGGATTGTCTTGAGTAATTGGTTGGCTAAAGTGATTAGCCTCGGTTTACTGACACCATGGGCAGTTGTGCGACTATATAAATATCAGACGGAATCTTTGCATTTAATGTTGGTCGATGATCCTGACCAATTACAAAATCAAATGCAGCAAGATCACAATGCAATTGCTGAAGAATTATCCGATATTTTTGACCTAGATATTTCCTTATAACACAGGTGAATTACATGAAAACATCAGTAGTGAATGCAACCTATTATGATGGGAAAGTGTCAAAACCCTTTGTTGCTCAAATCAGCGCAGATGGGGAACATGCCGTGATTGTGCGTTATGGTCAAGACCTAGAACAAACGCAGCATTACACCTATCAAGATATGACGCTGATTGGAGCGTTAGGTGATATTCAGCCAGTGATCGAGTTAAAGGACGATGCTCGTTTAGAGTTTCATCAACCCTTGCCGGAGTGGTTTAATCTCGATGTGAAGTCGCGTTGGCATTCGATTTGGAAATTAGAGCGTTCACCTTCTCTAATCATTTTTAGTGTGATTTTTGTGGTGGCTTTTGCTTTTGTCTTGATTAAATGGGGCATACCTGCGGCGTCACATGTGGTGGCCAATCAACTGCCTGAGACCGCTTTAACGAGTTGGGGCGATCAGGCGGAAAAATATATTATCGATATGACTGAACCCACAAAATTGCCACAAGCACGCCAAGACAAACTGAAACAAGAATATCAACAATTGGTGGCTGAAAATCGTCCTGCGAAGTTGTTATTCCGCGGTGGTGGTAGCATCGGTGCAAATGCATTGGCGATACCCAATAACACCATTATCGTGACAGATGAGTTGGTTAAATTAGCGAAAAATGATTATGAGCTCATAGGTGTGCTTGCACATGAGCAGGGGCATTTAGTTCAACGCCATAGTTTGCAGCAAAGTTTGTCAGGTTTAGGCATCAGTATTATTTTGTTGATGATTACAGGGGATGGCTCTGACATTCTCACCAGTTTGCCAGTGGCTGCGGTGGGTGCGAGTTACTCACGAGACTTTGAATCAGAAGCAGATTTATATGCCCTAAAACAACTTTCAAAACATCAAATTCCAACGGCACATTTTGCAAACTTCTTACAACGTATGGAAGATGAAGCTGATGGTGAAACAGCAAAAGAGAAAGGTACAAGGGATGAAACTGCCAAAGATCAGAGATCTTGGACAGACTTCTTTGAGTCACATCCAGCGACGAAAGCTCGTATTGATGCAGTTAGAAATTATCAATCACATCAGCATTGAGTGAAAGGCTTTGACAATATGGCGACGTAGACTACGGTTCGCGTTGCCATGTTGCACTGAGTTCTTCTTGTCCCATGCGGATTAAATGATCTAAAACCACATGTTCCAATTGATCTAGATTTGCACTTGGATCTTGGGCTGAAATTACTACATCTAAAAATGCAGCTTGTGGTAGAAGGCTGACCTCTGCGGAGGGTAGTTGAATCTTGAATGCAGTATTTTCTCCAATGATCTGTTCATTGACTTCAAATTTATGTTTCCAATGATTAACTAAGCGCTTAGCAACACGTGCTGCTTGGGCGGTGGTGATGTGTGTTGAACTTTTCATAGATGCAATTTTATTATTAAGTCGTCAGTCCTTTAACTTAGCAAAGTACATAGATGCCCGTTAAGTCTAAAAATGCAACGCTGTGTTTCTACCGCAGTGGTCTTTATTCATATTAATCACTGATGTTACGCACGCAAAAAATAATTTTGCATTTTTAAAATGATATTTAAGTCAATTCGACGGAGTCTTACATCTAGGGCTTAAATAAAGGGATTAGCCTTCGGCTGGAGGTACTCTTACGAAACGATGTTTCTCATTAGGCAAAATGAGAAGCGAAGCTTCGCAACGAAACCATCTTGCAGAGCAATGCTCCTCACCGCAAAACTCGCTCTCTAGCGTCTATTTATTTAAAGTATTGCAAAAAAAAATTGATGAGAAGTCGTGCTGTCTCAAACAATTGCGGATGACGTTACCGCGTATCGTTCTTTTATTTGAACCAATTTCGCTTCTGATGTTACTGCGTAACATCAGTTCATCCTAGGTTTCTTTATTAGAGAGATCTCAATCATCGGCATCGAAAAATCGACTAAGGGCATGGGCAGCGAATAGGGGGACAATTTGCTATAATGCGTCAATCACTCCCTTTTCAAAGCTAGGTTTTTCATGTCCAAGCCATTCTTAATCGCACCTTCAATTTTGTCAGCAGACTTTGCGCGCTTAGGTGAAGAAGTTGAAAATGTTCTAGAAGCAGGTGCAGATGTTGTTCATTTCGATGTCATGGATAATCATTATGTACCGAACTTAACTTTTGGTGCGGGCGTTTGTAAGGCATTGAAAAAATATGGCATTAAAGCGCCAATTGATGTTCATCTTATGGTTTCACCGGTAGACCGTATGATTGGTGATTTCTTGGAAGCTGGCGCAGATATCATCACTTTCCACCCAGAAGCGACTGACCACATTGACCGCTCTTTACAGTTAATCAAATCTGGGGGTGCGCAAGCGGGCTTGGTGTTTAACCCTGCGACACCTCTGCATTATTTAGACTACGTTTTAGATAAAGTTGACCAAGTCTTGTTGATGAGTGTGAACCCTGGTTTTGGCGGTCAAAAGTTCATTCCAATGACTTTAGAAAAGCTGCGTCAAGCACGAAAAATTATTGATGCTTCAGGTCGTGATATTCGCTTAGAAGTGGATGGTGGTGTTACCCCAGCCAATATCCGTGACATTGCTGAAGCTGGTGCAGATATGTTCGTTGCAGGTTCAGCGATTTTTGGTAAGCCTGATTATAAAGCTGTGATTGATGACATGCGTTCTGAATTGGCAAAAGTGCATGCTCAAGAGGCTTAAGCCTTTGGGTATAAGTTATTCATGGCTTGTGGATAACTATATGGATAACCGTATGGATATCTGTGTAGATAAGTATATGGATAACTTGAATAAATTATAAACGATTGTGCATCAATGGTTTAATAATTAGACGTATTAAGTATAAAAAGGACTCAATTGAGTCCTTTTTATATGGGTCAAAGTATTTGAAATATTGTGTATTTATTAATCTGTGGTAAATAATTAATCAGTTTAAAAAATAACTTTTATGTTTTAACTGGACGATATGCGCTGATTTTTATGATAGCGCAATAAATTTAAACTGTTGTGAATAACTGCACAATTAATTATGCTGTTAGCAACTATTGAGATAAGCTGCGACTGGCAAAACACATCATCGATCGCACTGGATAATGCTTTTAGATATTTCTGAATGTATTTTTCATGATGGATAAATCGGTCCAGCTGCATGTCATGTTGATACGAATGTCATGTAATTGCATTTGAATCGTAAATAACTTCATCATGGTGTTTCATGCAGATTTCGGCTGAGCTGATCGCGTGATGTTTCTAAGGATGTGTTATTCGGGACATGTTGTCACAGTGCATCATTGGGTTGAATTAGGATACTAAATTGTTCAATTTTTTGCGTAAGCATCTTGGCTTTGCTTGGCTCATGGCGTTTGTCATGGGGTGGAGCAGCGTGGTCAGTGCACAGCAAAATTTTCAACATCAACAAATGATGACTGCGAATGCCCATCAGGCATCAGTTCATGCAGCACATACTGATCCTTCGCATTTTAAAATGGCAAATTGCCATCAAAATCAGCGGCAAGCTGTTCCTGAGCATGCAGCACATCATGGCAAGCAGACGACATCTGAAGTCATTTCAATAATGGATTGTCATCAATCTTTAGATTCGCCATCTGCACTGCAAGATGGTCAGGTGCATCATTCAACAACACAAAGTACAGACTGTCAGGACTGTACACTCGCACATTGCCAAATCAGTACCTCTTATGTCGATAGCGCCTTGGTCGCATTGCAGACCTTCCATGTGCATCACTATGCAGAACCCCCTCGTTTCATTTTTGCTGGACAGCATTTAAAAGGCTTTTGGCAAGAAATTCTAAGACCTCCGCAAGCTTAACCTGAGTATTAAATACGTTTTTTCGTTATTTTATAAAGGTTAAGTCATGTCTAATTTATTTAAATCAGGCCTCGTGCTCGGGGTATGTCTGCTGTCACCAACGTGGGCGTTTGCAGCCATTAAAGAATATCATCTGAATATTGATGAAAAGACCATCAATTTGACTGGTAAAGCGGTCAAGAAAATCAGCGTCAATGGTCAGTTTCCAGCACCATTACTGGAGTTTGAAGAAGGCGATGATGCGGTCATCCATGTGCATAATCAGCTCAAAAAACAAAATACCTCAGTGCATTGGCATGGTCTATTGCTGCCCGGTTTAATGGATGGTGTACCCGGCTTTAATGGTTTCAATGAAATTCAGCCTGACGGTAGCTTTACTTACAAATTTAAAGTCCGTCAAAGCGGAACCTATTGGTATCACGCGCATTCCAAAGGCCAAGAACAAGACGGATTGTATGGCGTTTTAGTGATTTATCCGAAAGGCAAACAAGCACTTGCAGCACATGAACAGACGCAACGTGATTATGTGGTCATGCTGTCGGATTTTCATGAATCATCTAGCGCTCAGATTATGGCAAATCTGAAAAAGTCTGCCGAATACTATCAAAATCAGCGTGAAACAGTTTCAGATGTATGGACGCAGATTCAACGAACAGGTTTTAAAAATACGTGGCAAGACCGTTCGATGTGGAATCAGATGCGTATGCTGAAAACGGATTTGTCTGATGTCACGGGTTATACGTTTTTAGTGAATGGCAAAACACCACAGCAGAACTGGACGGGGATGTTTAAGCCCAATGAAAAAGTCAGACTTCGTTTTGTAAATGCTGCGGCTATGTCGTTTTTTGATGTGCGTATTCCTCAGCTCAAAATGACGGTGGTCAGTGCAGACGGTCAAGCGGTCAAACCAGTCGATGTTGATGAATTCCGTATTGGTGCAGCGGAAACCTACGATGTGATCGTAGAGCCTAAGTCTGCGCATTATCAGATTGAAGCTGAATCGATTGATCGGACAGGATTTGCGATTGGCACTTTACATGATGAAACACAGCCTCAGCACTCAGGCATTCGTATGCCAAAAGCACGACCACGCGCTTTGTTGACCATGGAAGATATGGGCCATGGTTCAATGTCAGGTATGGATCATAGCAATATGGGACATACTACTACAGGCTCAACCCAAACTTCAGCAATCCAGCAAGCGAATGCTCATGAGCACAACGCGCATACTGAAAATCAGTCAAAGATTCAGCCGAATCAAGTACATGATCATGCCGCTATGGGACATGACATGGACCATTCCCCAGTGACTGCACATATTGCTATGCAACATCCAGAGATGCATAAACAGAACATGTCAGATACGGCGCATGCCAATATGGATCATAGTGTGATGGATCATTCATCAATGAACCACTCTTCAATGGATTCATCCATGAAACATGATACGCATGCAGCGATGGATCATGCACAGTCTAAAGGAGAGATGCATGCAGTTGAAAATTCAGCAACGGTTATGGGTTGGGCCAATGCTTCAACACCTGTCGGTGATAAGGCCTTGCAATATAGTGATTTAAAAGCGTTAACCCCGCAGCCTGATACACGTGAAGCGACGCAAGATTTGGTTATTCATTTGGGTGGAACGATGGAACGCTACATGTGGACCATGAATGGCAAAAAATTCAGTGAAGCCGAACCACTGCAGGTGAAATATGGTGAGCGAATTCGATTGAAATTTGTCAATGACAGCATGATGGCGCATCCGATGCATTTACATGGCATGTTTATGCAATTGGAAAATGGGCAAATGTCTTCTGAAATGCCAAATAAACATACGGTGATTGTGCCGCCGGGGAAAACAGTGACGGCTCTGTTAACGGCCAATGAATTAGGGGAATGGGCGATTCATTGTCACTTGCTGTATCACATGTCTGCAGGGATGATGAATAAACTTGTGGTCGCAAAGGTCGCAGAGAATACGAAAACGGCATCTGTACCGCAAAAGGAGGTGTCTCATGCGCATCATTAAACCATGCACATATACGGTTCTAAGTTTAGCTTTGGCATCGGTCACTCAAATGACCATGGCGCAAGATGCACATCACAGCATGCCGACGTCAGCTCAACATGAGTCGCATTCCTCACATGATTCGTCGCATCAAGAGATACAAACAGCGATTGAATCGAGCCAGATGGAGCATACTGCAGAACATGCAGAACATGCAGAACATGCAGAACATGCAGAACATGCAGAACATGCAGAACATGCAGAACATGCAGAACATGCAGAACATGCAGAACATGCAAATGTATCATCTATTGCGTCACGTGCTGCTTCTGCGCAGCATCCTGTTGATCATAAGCGTGAACATGGTGGACAGATTTATCAAGCGACTGAGATCGACAGTCGATGGCTCAATAATGCCGATGGTCGTGGAAGTTTAAAGACTGAAATTGAGAGTCGAATCGGGACCGATGAAAATAAGCTCTTCATCAAACTACATGCCGATAAAGCAGAATCTCAAGACGCTGATTATGCGGCTCAAGTGATGTATAGCCGTATGATCTCTGACTTTTGGGATGCGCAAATTGGCGCACGTTATCGTGTCGATGAACATCAAGTGACGGACAAGGAACAGTTAGATGCTGCGGTGGGTCTGCATGGTCTGGCACCTTATTTCTTTGAAACCGATGCTTATTTATATCTTGGTGCAGAAAAACAGGTCAGTTTTTCTTTAGAAACCGAACGTGATCTGCTGCTGACGCAAAAATTGATTTTAAAACCGTATCTGAACCTAGATGTGGTGCTGAGTGATGATTCTGCCTATGCACAAAAAACAGGACTCAGTGCTGTATGGCTAGGGCTAGAAACACGCTATGAAATTAATAAAAAGTTGATGCCATTTATCGATGTTGCTTACAGCTATGAAAAAGGAAATCAGCATACGGCATGGCAAGCTGAAACTGGAAGTGAAAAACAATGGTGGTATGGCGCAGGTGTACGTCTGAAGTTCTAATCGGCGAATAGACCAAATAAAGAGGGCATCATCAACAGGTTTTGGTGATGCCTTTTTTATTTCTGAATCTGTCCTTTGAACAGACATGCTATGTTTTGGCGCAAATCATCTGCACTAGAGTTTTACTCAACTGAATAACGCCCTGAATTTGGTCAAAAAATGTAAAGACTGCACTAAAAGTCAGCATATTTGCTATACTGAGACAATATTCGGAGGAACGACCTCCCTTACATCTTTGTTCAAAGCCAGTAAGAAAAATCGTCAGGACGACCTGACTCTACTAATATGGAGGAAGGCATCATGGCCTGGGTTGTTCTGGTATTCGCTGGTATTTTTGAAATCGTTTGGGCCTATTCGATGAAGCTCTCAGAAGGCTTTACAAAACTTGGCCCAAGTTTAGTCACTTTATTTTTTATGATCCTGAGCTTTGGTTTATTGGCGTATGCCATGAAAACATTGCCTCTAGGAACGGCTTATACCATTTGGACAGGAATCGGTGCGATTGGCTCATTCCTCGTGGGGATTTTTATACTCGGTGAGCCTGCAACTGCTATGCGGATGTTAGCCACAGTACTGATCATTTCTGGTCTAATCTTGATGAAATTATCTTCAAGTTAATATGTTTTAAAGCACAGCGGTCATTGACCTCTGTGCTTTTTTTATGGGTAAAAATATGGCTTGGGTTTTATTAATTGTAGCGGGATTGCTTGAGGTGGTTTGGGCGTATTGTATGAAAGTCTCTGAAGGCTTTAGCAAACTGACGCCAAGTATTTTGACCATCGTTTTCATGATCGCAAGTTTCGCTTTATTGTCTTATGCAATGAAATCCTTACCGTTGGGTACAGCCTATACGGTGTGGACAGGGATTGGTGCAGTGGGTTCATTTATCCTCGGCATCGTTGTATTGGGTGAGCCTGCCAATGCCATGCGCATGCTAGCTGCGGTCCTGATTATTTCAGGACTGGTCTTGATGAAATTATCGTCCTCCTGAATAATGAAGTGCTGCGATTTTGAGCTTGGAGTATGTCATGCAACTTTCTTATCAGTTTTTAGATTCACCCGTTGGACAATTAAAACTTGTTGCACATGAAACCGCATTGGTGGCTGTCCTTTGGGAAAATGAAAACCCTAATCGTGTGCGATTGGCGGCTTTGGTTGAAGATCGGCAACACCCGATTTTGCTCAAAACTGCACAGCAATTAAATGAATATTTTGCAGGTAAAAGACAGCAATTTGACTTGCCGCTAGACTTTGAAGGTACCGAATTTCAGCAACAAGTTTGGCAAGCTTTACTGACAATTCCTTTTGGAGAAACTCGCAGTTATAAACAAATTGCAGAGCAGATCGGCAATGTCAAAGCCGTACGTGCTGTCGGTGCAGCCAATGGTAAAAATCCAATTTCAATTATTGCACCCTGTCATCGTGTTGTGGGGGCAAATGGAAAATTAGTGGGTTTTGCGGGCGGTCTAGAAAATAAAGAAATATTGTTAAAAATTGAGAAATTACAATAAAATAGAAAATATACTTATTTAAAATAATGAATCAAATTAGTGAATATTTCTCAAATTTTTGCACCCCTCATTTCGACGTTTTGGTGGCTAATTCCATTGTTACTGATTGTGGGGGCAATCAAAGCATTTAAACCATATTTAAAGGGGAAAATGGGGGAGTTTGCTGTCACCGTTCATGTCAAACTTTATTTGAAAGACCATTATATATTGTTAAATGATTTGACCTTACCAGATGGCGAGGGAGCTACCACTCAAATTGATCATCTTCTTTTAAACCTTTTGGTGTGTTTGTGATTGAAACTAAAAACTATAAGGGCTGGATTTTTGGGAGCGAAAGACAAAAACAATGGACGCAAAAGATTTATAAAAAAAGTTTTAAATTTCAAAATCCGATTCACCAAAATTATAAACATATGAAAGTGTTAGAACAGGTGTTGAGCGATATACTGGATAAAGACAATATGCATTCTGTGATTGTTTTTATGCCTGAAGTGGTGTTTAAAACAGAGATGCCGTCGAATGTTTTTCGGGGTACAGCTTGGGTGGACTATGTTCAAACTTTTCGGCAACCCGTGATCTCTGAAATGAAACTTAAACGAATACAGTTGCGTTTAGAAAAAGAAATTTTAGAAAAATCGTGGAAAACAAATCGACAGCACGTTGAAGATTTAAATCAACGGCATAATTCATAAACTTCCTGTATGCTGTGGATTGTGAACAGTATCTGACTGATAAAAATAGACGGACAATAACAATGAACGACACGCTTCAACATCTTTATGAATCGACTTTAGATCATCCTGAGCAATACCAAGACTTTTATCAGCAACTTTTAGCCAACCAAGTGTATTGTTTGGGTGAGCGTGATGCTGAGCAGCATTTACATTTTCAATTGATGGAAACGGAGCAGGGCGAGCAAGCCATTCCATTCTTTCTGAGTCTTGCGATGCTTCAACAGGATGTTGGCGCAGATGCAGAATTTGTCATGATCAGTGCTGAAAAATTATTTGCGATTACCAAAGGCGCAAGCTTGGTGATGAACCCGACTTCGGAACATCCGAAAGAGTTTTTGGCAGATGAGATCGACGCAATTTTAGAGTTTGCTAAACAACAAAGCCTTTGAACACTGTAGGTGTGTTCAAAGGCTTTGCGGCTACGCTGAGATATGTGTTTTAAAACTTACATACCTGCTTTGAGTTTTTCCACGATTTCATCGAGTGGTTTGACACGTTTTACTTCATCCCAAAGGACTTTGGCTTCTGGATAGTGCTTCGACATCATGCCGAGCCATTGTTTATAACGACCGACCATATTCATTTCTTTCTTATACGATCCATTTAAGAAACGAATTTGTAAGCCAAGTAGTTCATGCCATGTAATCAGCGGCTCATCGGTATTACGACGGATACACTGTGTAATGTCAGGGGTGGTGACTGCAGCACGACCAATCATCAGGTCTTCACAACCTGATTCGAGTTGGCACTGTTTGGCATCGGCATTGTTCCAAATTTCACCGTTGGCAATCACGTTAATTTTCAATGCTTCACGAATGGGTTGCAACTGATCCCAAAAGGCAGGCGGGGTGTAACCATCGGCTTTGGTGCGCGCATGGACTGTAACCCATGCAGCTCCTGCATCTTCGATGGCATGCGCATTTTCCATGGTGAAGTTACGGTCCATATAACCCAAACGCATTTTTGCTGATACAGGAATATGACTCGGAACAGCATCACGCACAGCTTTGACTAACTCATACACCACTTCAGGCTCATCCAGCAGAACTGAACCACCACGGTGGCGGTTGACGGTTTTTGCAGGGCAACCAAAGTTCATATCAATCGCAGGGGCACCAAGTTCTACCGCGCGTACAGCATTTGCCGCGAGCATAATGGGATTGTTACCTAAGAACTGTACATGAACCGGTGTTCCTGCTGCAGTTTTGCCTTCATTGTTTAGTTCAGGACAATAGCTATGATAAATATGATCGGGCAGGACAGAGTCCGTGACACGGATAAACTCGGTTACACACCAGTCAAAACTCCCCACATGCGTCAACACATCTCGCATAATTGGGTCGGTTAAGCCTTCCATCGGCGCAAGAACAAGTTTCACGGTCACACAGCCAAAAATTGAAAAACGGAGTTATACGTGGTTTTGAAAGGGATGTCTAGGTTTTGTGCTTATGGTGACGCGGAATACGAAATGACAAGATTTTATGTAACTATTTGGTGAAATTAGGACCAAAGTCGTAAAGTCTTGACTGACATAAAACTTTAACAATAAAATGAGTAAATACATATGGATAGTAATAATAAGAAGATGGCTTATACTGTTGTTTTTTAATGGAATCAACAACATATACTGTGCTTGAATCTTTTAAGATTTCATGTATGATGGCTGCAACTAGAAAAAAAGTATTGTTTCGTAAATTTTCTTTAAGTATCGCAGTGTTAGTCATAATCCTTCGTTTTTTACAGAAATGAAGTTCAATTCTTTATTATTTTCCAAGTTATAGTCAGTCATCATCCAATGGCTAAATCAACAAATTAATAGGTATTATTATGTCTAATACAGTTACTGGTACAGTTAAATGGTTCAACGAAACTAAAGGTTTCGGTTTTATTGCACAAGACAACGGTCCTGACGTTTTTGCTCACTTCAGCGAAATCACTGGTTCAGGCTTCAAAACTTTGCAAGAAGGCCAAAAGGTTTCTTTCAGCATCGCTCAAGGTCAAAAAGGCCCGAATGCTGTAAACATCGTTGCTCTATAATTTAGACGTAATGAAAAAAAAGCGCTGTATAGCGCTTTTTTTATGCCTGTTGTTTTTATGTGAATAATCAAGCTATAAAAAAGAGAGCCGTAGCTCCCTTCTTGATAAAACTTACTTTTTGATAAAATATTAAATCGTTTCATCGTCGACTTAGCGGCCCAAAACCATTTCTAAAATAAACTTAGATCCAATAAAGCCGACTGCCAAAAGACAAAAACCAATAATGGTAAAGCGAATAGCTTTTTGACCACGCCAGCCAAATCGATAGTGTCCAATAAGCAAAGCTCCATAGACGAACCATGAAATAATGCTAAAGGCAGTTTTATGCGCCAAATGCTGTGCAAAGAAGTTATCGATGGTAAAGAAACCAAACCCAAGCGCCACGGTCAGTAGTGCAAATCCAGCAATCAATAAATCAAATAGCAAAGATTCCATGGCTTGGAAGGATGGAAGCAGACTCACCCATACACGCTTTTTCTGCTTGTTTTTTAGTTCACGGTCTTGTAAACGCAAAATAACCGCTTGAATTGTTGCCATCAGTAGGACGGCATACGCGGAAAGTGACAAGATGATATGGATGTCTAAACCCAGCGAATGTTGTTCTATAAATTGATTTTGTCGACTAAATGCGAAGCCCAAAATCAACCCTGTCGCTGCCACAGGAATGCCCAACAGGTTCATTGCCAGCACAGGTCGATAGGTACTAAATAACACACTGAGCAATAGCATGAGACCTGAAGTGAAAGACATCAGGTTGAACACGTCATAGTTCACACCCATAGGCGTCAACATGTCGTTATATAAAACACCTGCATGCAATAACATGCCTAAACCAAGTACAACACCAATAAACCAATGGTTCGGCGCACGTTTAGACATTAAATGGCTGAATAAATACCAAAAAGACGTGGTATAAGCGATTAATGCTAGGATCGTGTAAACCAAGGGGAGACTGATCATGTCAAACCTTTTTCAGGATGTTGAATATTCATTTATATAAATTCTGCAAGAACTAAAGTATCCTATAGCATTCTATGCATAAATTTTCTATTTTAAGAAACAATTTTTTGCTCATGGCTATTTTAAGCGGATTTTGCAATGTTTGATACCTTAACAGAACGACTCACGCAGAGTTTAAGAAATGTTACTGGCTCAGGGCAGCTAACCGAAGACAATATTAAAGATACGTTACGCGAAGTACGTATGGCACTTCTTGAAGCCGATGTTGCGTTACCTGTAACTCGTGAATTCATCGCGAAAGTTAAGGAAGAAGCATTAGGCCAAGAAGTGATGACTCAGTTATCACCGGGGCAGGCTTTCGTCAAAATCGTTCATGACGAATTGACCAAAATGATGGGTGAGGCGAATGAAAGCCTAGACCTAGCGGCAAAACCACCAGTTGTTGTGCTTCTTGCAGGTTTACAAGGTGCGGGTAAAACAACCACTGCGGCAAAACTTGCACGTTTCTTACAAGAACGTCAAAAGAAAAAAGTAGCAATGGTGTCTGCCGACGTTTATCGTCCAGCAGCGATTAAACAGCTACAAACAGTTGCGGGTGAAGTTGGCGCGATTTTCTTTGAATCTAGCGCAGACGAAAAACCGATTACCATCGCAAATCGTGCGATCGAGCAAGCAAAAATTCAATTTGCTGATGTCTTGATTGTCGATACAGCAGGTCGTTTACATGTAGACGACGAAATGATGGATGAAATTAAAGAGCTGCATGCAGCGATTAAGCCGACTGAAACATTGTTCGTGGTTGATGCCATGACCGGTCAGGATGCGGCGAATACGGCAAAAGCCTTTAATGATGCTTTGCCTTTAACAGGTGTGATCCTGACAAAAACGGATGGTGATGCACGTGGTGGTGCGGCACTTTCTGTTCGTGCTATTACTGGCAAGCCGATTAAATTCTTGGGTATGGGTGAAAAACTCGATGCCCTAGAGCCATTCCATCCTGAACGTATCGCACAGCGTATTTTGGGTATGGGTGACGTACTTTCTTTGGTCGAAGAAGTTGAACGTAAAATCGACAAAGAAAAAGCCGAAAAAATGGCGAAAAAACTGCAAAAAGGCGGTAGCTTCAACTTTGAAGATATGCTGATGCAGTTTGAACAAATGAACAAAATGGGCGGCATGATGGGCTTCCTGGATAAACTTCCAGGCATGAGCAACTCAGGGATTCAAGATGCAATTGCACAAGCAAATCCTGAAAAGCAAGTGAAGAAAATGGAAGCGATTATTCAATCGATGACCATTAAAGAACGTCGTAACCCAGACTTGATGAATCCAAGCCGTAAAAAACGTATTGCAGCAGGCTGTGGTATGGATGTTGCTGAAGTGAATAAACTCATCAAGCAACATGCGCAAATGGCGAAAATGATGAAGAAATTTGCCAACCCAACGGGTATGGCAAAAATGATGAAATCATTAGGCAATATGCAAAAACAATTTGGCGGCGGTGGCATGGGTCCATTGTTTGGCAGTAAAGATCCGAAGTAATTTGGACTGAAAAAAAGGCGCTTTCTGCGCCTTTTTTTATGGCTGCAATTTGACGAGACTGTGCGTTCAAGTAAAGTGGTAGGGTACATTTGATAGCAAGTACTGGATGAAGGAATCTTGCTATACCAGCAGATAGATACCGAACTGAGCTAAATCATTACAAAAAGATGCCAAATTGACATTGAGAGCGTGTAGGTGACAGGTTTAAAACAGAGGTGAAAATTTGCCGAACTGCAAATTGAAAGCTTCACTAAAAATAATCACCTAAAATAAGAATCAAATCATGAATACACTGCATACGCCAGAAAGCCAAAAGATCTATATTGTTCATGGTCATGATGCATCGCCGAATGATCATTGGTTTCCTTGGTTGGGACGAAAGCTGCAAGAAGCAGGACATTATTCTCGACGCATCGTGATGGCAAATGCGGCACAACCTGATTTTGACCATTGGCAGAAATTTCTAGCGTTGCAAATGCCTGATTTGGATGAAAATACCATTGTGATTGCACATGGTTTGGGGTGTTTAACCACGCTGCATTATCTCAATCAATATTTTGAAAAGCATGGCACACGGATTAAAGCGGGCGTTTTTGTATCGGGTTTTAAAAGTAGTTTACCGACACAACCTGAATTAACCGCATTTATTCAACGTGCAAAAATGGATAGTGGTGTTTTACAGACCTATATGCCGATTTGTATCAGCTTGATTTCATCCAATGATCCTATCGTGCCGCCGCCGGTTGCGATCCAATTGGGCAATTTTATAAATGCACAAATTTATGAGGTGAAAGAAGCGGGGCATTTCACAGCACAGGATGGCTTTTCTGAGATTCCACAACTGTGGCACGTGTTAAAGCCGATTTTAACGGCTTAGCTAGGTTCTGTGCGCGTGTTTAATAGATCGCGTGTTTTGTAGATAAGATATTTAGTGAAGACTGAGATTGCAATCATGCAATTGGTGCAATTGAAGAGAAAAAAGGCGCAATCTGCGCCTTTTTTGTTTGTTCGAACTGTTGAAAGATCAGTCGAGTTCTAAAGCAACACGTTCACGAATGTCGTCAATGTCGTCATTGGCTTCACGACCATCTTCCTGCCAAGCTTTATAGCCACCAACATATTCACCGTCGGTATCGACCACATATTCAGCCGCAATTTTTCCTGAGGCATACCATAAGCGATAGGCATCATTGCCATTTTCATCGACTTTATACGCTGCGCCACGTTGTCCTGTTGGATAAAACTCTTCGCCGTGGATGCTCACGCCATCTTGGTTCACAAAGGTTGATTCTACTTTGCCGTTTTTGCGATAAAGCGTTACTGGGCCTTCAATGTCACTGCCACTGAAACTAAATAGTTTCATCGGATCTTTGACCCAAGCAGGTGAGGATTGAGGGGTTTTGGTTTCTTGGTAAAAATCTTGGACTAAAAAATCACCTGTCGCATTACGACCTAAAAGTACACGGTAATAGCCGTCTTTGACTGGAGTCATGTAATAGCTTGAGTCAATATATGATACGCAGCCGCAGTAATCAGGATTATCTTCATCTCCAAAATAGCCCAAAACTGCTTCAGAGGTGCTGAGCTGTGATTTGATTTCGGCAGGGATTTTAGAGTTGGCTAGATTTTGTGTCGTGGTACAACCGCCGAAGAATAATGTAGAGGCGAGCAGGCTTAAACCCAGTAAATTTTTAAATTTCATATCTATACTCTTCGTCTTATATTCTATCTTGAAAGACATTTTTAAATTATAAAGTTGCTGATGTATCTGTCGATCATCGCAGGCTATTGTAATTCCTTGGACGAAAAAAGGTCATGAATCGCGATACAATTTGTAACCACGCTTATATGAAATGACCATCAATAAAAAAGCGTGATCACCATTGGTCATCACGCTTTCACAGTTTGCTATCAAAAAATGGCTAAATTACACGCCATTTACATAACTTTGTAGGCCTCGAAGCAGCAAATCTGCTTCGACAGCTGGCTGATATTGTTCTAAATAGCGTGCAAATAGCGCAGCATCGCCACCGGTTAAAATCAACTGACTTGGATATTTGTCGAGAACCTTTTCAATGGTGCTGACCAAGCTGAGCAAGATGCCATGATGAACAGCGTCTATGGTGTTTTTACCAGGAGACAGCTCATCAAAGGTGGCATCTGGAATTTTAATGCCTTTGGTGTTTTGGATGAGCGAATCACGTTGTAAATACAAATTTGGCAAAATATAGCCGCCTAAATGTTGTAAGCCATCCGTTAAGTCAATGGTGAGTGCCGTGCCACAGCTAATGACACAGTATTTTTGTGTAGGGTCTTTGACCACAGCCAGCATTTGCAGCCAACGGTCGATCCCGAATTTACTGGTGTCTTCATATGCACAGCGTAAGCCCGCATATTCGGCATGTACTTTGGCAATAGTGACAGGAACGGCTAAAAATTTAAGAATTTTTTGAATCCGATCATTATTTTTCTTGTCGAGTACTGAAGAAATCCCGACCTGATCTAAGTCCAAACTTTTAAAGTGTTGGATCAAACCGAGAAGTAGTTCGGCAGGCGACTGTAAATGCAGTTCCGCAGCATGCTCTATGATTTGATCGTATTCGGTAATCCAGTATTTCAGCCGTGTATTACCGACATCGAGCCATAATTTTTTCATCAGTAGGCCTTTGCAATCCTGTTTATGA
Organism: Acinetobacter sp. YH16044; assembly: GCF_013417145.1. Lineage (NCBI taxonomy): Bacteria > Pseudomonadati > Pseudomonadota > Gammaproteobacteria > Moraxellales > Moraxellaceae > Acinetobacter > Acinetobacter sp. YH16044. The sequence continues at coordinate 188,989 of NZ_VPEK01000003.1, read as the reverse complement.
TTGATCTGCTAAACGTAAGCGGCCTTGGAAATAATTTTCTAAGCGCTGCGAGGTTTGGATGTTGATCGAACCATCATTTTCAATGCCGAGAAAGCGACCTTGGCTTTTGCCTTGCAGGTGTTCAAGTTCAACGGGCTGTTGCATAAATGCAGCATAATGGTTGAATCGTGCAGCGAGGTTGTAGCAGTTATGATCGAACCATTCACCTGCAAGTTGAATCGCTGCATATAGTTCAGCAATTAACTGCAAACGGTTTGGCGAGGGAAGTCCGAGTTCAGATAACGAGGTTGCACGTTGCTCAATTCCTGCAGATGGAATCGGAAATAAGTTCATGCCCACGCCGACGATCGCTTGATGTGGCGAAATCGGTTCAATCAAAATCCCGCCCCATTTGCCTTGTGGGCTATATAGGTCATTGGGCCATTTCACTTGTAAAGGGAGATTTTGCAAACTTGGCATTTGCAAGATATTTAAGGCAATTTCAAGTGCAAGCCGTCCATCTATTGCTGTCTGTAAATTCAGCAATGTGCTTAAATAGATATTACCAACGGGTGAGACCCATTGATGATCGCGTTGCCCACGGCCCTGAGTCTGTTGTTCACTGCATACCAAAACATGCTGAATGCCTTTTTTGGCAATCTCACGGACATCGTCATTGGTCGATGTAGTAATGGGCTTCAGTAATAAAACTTCAGGCGGTTGAGGTACTGTGCTCAGCAATTGCTGTAAGTGTCTGGTCTCTAAATCCATTTGAATCTGAGAGTTGTGGAATAATATTGATGGAGTTAATCATATATTTACTGATTGGTGCAATCGCTGGTTTTGCTGCGGGGCTATTTGGTGTTGGCGGTGGCCTGATTATTGTACCGATTTTATTCATCGTCTTTACCCAACTTCAGTATGACCCCAGTGTGATTATGCACATGGCAGTAGGCACGTCTTTGGCCACGATTATTGTGACCTCACTCAGTTCGGTTTCGGCTCATCATAAAAAAGGTGCAGTGCTGTGGAATGTCTTTCGGAATTTGGCACCGTGTTTGGTGATCGGTTCATTTCTCGGTGCAGGCATTGCAGATTATCTCTCAGGGCAGGGTTTGCAACTGTTAATCGGCTTTTTTGCAGTCTGGGTGGCCTTTAAAATGTTTCGCGGTGCTGCGACACCTGTCGATCCGAATAAACATTTACCCTCACAAGCCATGCAAATGGCAGCAGGCGGTGGCATTGGGATTGCCTCTGCGATCTTCGGTATTGGTGGTGGCAGCTTAACCGTCCCGTATTTGAATAAAAATGGCGTCATTATGCAAAAAGCAGTCGCAACGTCTGCTGCATGTGGTTTACCGATTGCGATTGCTGGGGCACTCGGCTTTATGTGGTTTGGTCATCAAGCCGATATCGTGGTTCCCAATACCATTGGTTATATCCATATTTATGCATTTATCGGGATTAGTGTAATGAGCTTCATCACTGCGAAATTGGGTGCGAAAGTGGCTCATATGTTGTCGCCATTTATGCTAAAGCGTTGTTTTGCATGTTTATTAACAACAGTTGGTTGCTATTTTATTTACCAAGGTGTGCAAGCCTTTGGCGCTTGATTGTCCGTTTTGACTGACAAAATTGGCTTTGTTGACACAAGATTGTCAGACAATGTCATGTTCAATTAGGTTGCTTATCGTTTCTAATGCAAATAGATTGAGTGTAAATCTGAACATTGCATCTTATAAAAAAAAGATAGGAACAGTATGCAACAACAAGAAGCGGACAGTTTGTCAGAACAAATTGCCAAACACATCGGTGAACAAATCATTCGCGGTGAGTTGGTCGAAGGCGAGCGTATTCAGGAACTCAGAATCGCGGCCGAATTGGATGTGAGCCGTGGCTCTGTTCGTGAAGCTTTATTGATTTTAGAACGGACCCAACTCATTGAAATCTACCCGCGACGTGGCGCCTTAGTCTCTGAAATGTCGGCTTTACAAGTGCGCTCATTATTTGATATTGCAGCATTATTGTTGGGTCAAATTGTGCATCGTATGGCGGAAACGTGGCGTAGCCATGAAGCTGAGCGTATTCAGTTATTACTTGAACAATTAGACGTAGAAACTCGCCAAGGCAATACCGAAAAGTTTTATGATCTGATTTTTCAGGGCATGGCTCGTCAGCATGAAATGGTGGGAAATACCTACCTGATGCGTTATTACCAAGAATTGTTGCCATCACTCAGACGTAGTTATTTCCTGACACTGAATATTTCACGACGTGAAATACAAGAATCTTTTGATTTGTTTAAATTGGTGACTGATGCAGTTTTAATCAGAAAATCACATCAAGCCACTTTATTTATGGAAGATTTTTGTCGACACTTACGCAACCTTGTGTTGGAATCACTAACACGGATGAAACAAATCGAATTAGCGTGGGCGAGACGTTCACGCCGCTGATCAGGACATTATGCGTTTAAGCAGTTTAAAACTTTCCGGCTTCAAATCTTTTGCCGATAGCACAACTCTAAAATTTGAAGGCAACCGTAGTGCGGTTGTTGGACCGAACGGCTGTGGTAAATCCAATGTGATTGATGCCATTCGTTGGGTTATGGGTGAATCCAGTGCCCGTCAATTGCGTGGTGGCACCATGCAAGATGTTATTTTTACCGGAACGGCAAAGCGTAAACCAGTCGGAATGGCGAGTGTTGAACTGCGTTTTGATAACACCTATGGCAAGTTAGGTGGTGCTTATAATGCCTATACTGAACTGGCAGTTCGCCGTCAGGTCAATCGTGATGGTAAATCCGAATATTTCCTCAACGGCACCAAATGCCGCCGTCGTGATATTACTGATATTTTCTTAGGTACCGGTTTAGGTCCGCGTTCGTATGCGATTATTGAACAGGGCATGATCAACCGTTTGGTCGATGCCAAACCTGAAGAAATGCGTGTGTATATTGAAGAAGCCGCTGGGGTTTCTCGCTATCAAGCTCGTCGTCGTGAAACTTTACACCATCTAGAACACACCACTCAAAATTTAGAACGTCTCGAAGACATTGCATCAGAACTGAAGTCTCAGTTGAAAACCTTAAAGCGTCAGTCTGAAACGGCGGTGCAATATAAAGAATTAGAAACCCAAATTCGTACTATTAAGATCGAAGTGCTGTCTTTCCAATGTGAACAAAGCACGCGTTTACAGCAAGAATACACGCTTCAGATGAATGAGCTCGGGGAAACCTTCAAACTGGTGCGTTCTGAGCTGAATACTCTAGAGCATGACTTATCTTCCACCAGTGCTTTATTTCAACGGCTTATTCAACAGTCCACCCCATTACAAAGTGAATGGCAACAGGCGGAAAAGAAACTGTCTGAGTTGAAAATGACGCTGGAGCAAAAGCAGGGTTTATTTGCACAAAATTCGGCAAGTTTGGTGGAGCTTGAAAAGCAAAAAGCCCAAACCAAAGAACGTTTACAGCTATTAGAGTTACAACTGGAAACGCTGCAAGAACAGCAAGATGGATTTGTTGAGCAGTTACAGCGCCAAGAAAGCAGTAGTCAAGATCAGACTCAACAATTAGCCGATTTAAAAGCTCAGCATCAACAAGCGGTTCAACAATTTGAACAATGCCGTGGGCAAGTCGAAAAGCAGCAACAGCAAAAGCTACAGATGTTGGCGCAGAGTGAACAATTGACCAAAAATATTGGTCGTATTGAGCAACAACGTGAGACCCTGCAACAGCAAAGAGGTCAAATTCAGCATCAGGCGCAGCAAGATGAGTTGGAGCAGTATCAGCAAGATAAGCAACAGCTCGAACAACAAATTACGCAACAAGAGCAGGTGATTGCCGAAACGCAGACACAGCTTGCAGCTGCACAAGAACAGCAGGCACAGCACAAAAATACGGTGCTGCAGTTAAAGTCAGAAATACAGGTGCTGTTGTCCGAGCAGAAAAACCTAAATCAATTGATGATTAAAGCCAGTCCAAAGCAGCAAAGCCAGCGTCAACATTTAATGCAGCAGTTGCAGTTGAGCACGCAAGGTAAACAGCATGCGCAACTGGTCGAGAAATTTTTGTCTAAATGGCTGAGTGCTCAAGTCTTGGGACACAGTGATAATTTTCAAGACAGTATTGCACGTCAGGTCAAAGGCAGTTATCACACAGCAGCACAAATCGTTGGATTAGACGCTTTGGCGACGTGGATTGAAGCACCACAACTTTCGATCTGGCAGCAGGTCGCGATTGCTGAAACATTGACGATGGCATTGAGTCATCAGGCTAAACTGGCTGTTGGTCAGTCGATACTCACGCTCGATGGTTATCATGTCGGTGTGGATTGGGTGATTGGTCTAGACTATGACGAGGACAGCCAAGCAGGGCAAGGTGCATTGAGCCACCGTATTCGCTTGGATGAATTGATTGAATTACTTGCAGAGCAGCAGCCAAAGCTAACGCAACTAGAAGGCCAATTGCCTGAGTTGCAAAATGCCGTACAAGCTTTACAGCAAAATCTGCAACAGCAACATAGCCAATTAAAAAATTGGCAAAAAGACATTCAAAATGCTGATGTTGCGATTGCGAAGGTACAAAGTTCCCATCAGGCTTTTGCATTACAAAAGCAGCAGTTAGAAGATCAATTGCAGCAACTTGAAGCACAGCTTGAAGAAGATGCCATGCAAAAAGATGATTTGGAAATAGATCTGCATGCGCTGACGATGAAGCTTGAGCAAGCCTTGCCCAATTATAAAACCTTGCAATTCCAAGTTGAGGAATTGAGTCTAGCGCTGGAAAGTGCTCAGCAAGTGGCACTACACAGTCAGCAAGAATTGGAAATCGTGCGTCGTCAGTCTGTACAGACGAAACAACAGATTGAATTATTAGAAAAAGACACGGTCTTTTTGAAAGCGCAAACTCAGCAAATTATTGGACAGATGGAACAAGCAAAGAAATTTGTCGATCCGGTACAGTTAGAATTGCCTGCGCTTGAGTCACAGTATTCAGAGCAAGCCCAAGTCACTGAACGTTTACAAAAAACCTGGAATGACTGGCAGCTTGAACTGAATAATGTTCAGAGTAAACAACAGACATTGACTGAACAACGCCATTCACATCAACAGCAAGATGAAAAATTGCGTACGCAATTGGAAGAAAAGCGTCTAGCTTGGCAATCCGCGCAGTCTGATTTGCAGCATTATTCAGAACAATTGAAAGAAATGAACAGCGAAATGCTGACAGGTTTAAGCATTGATGTGGTATCCCATCAGCAAAAACTCGAAAAAGCGCAGCAGCAGTTTGATAAATTGGGTGCAGTCAACTTGGCTGCGGCAGAAGAATATACTGAAGTTTCTAAACGCTTTGATGATTTAAGCCACCAAATTGATGACTTGCAAAAGACTGTTGAGCAACTGCAAGCCGCGATGAAAAGCATTGATCAGGAAACGCGAAAGCTGTTTATGACCACCTTTGATAAGGTTAATGCTGAACTTCAAGAGTTGTTTCCGAAAGTATTTAATGGTGGTGAAGCAAGTTTAAGCCTTGAAGATGGTTGGCAATCGGGTGTAAAACTGATGGCACGACCACCGGGTAAACGAAATAGCTCTTTGGCATTATTATCGGGTGGTGAAAAGGCATTGACCGCATTGGCTTTGGTTTTTGCGATTTTCCGCCTAAATCCTGCGCCATTTTGCGTTTTAGACGAAGTCGATGCACCTTTAGACGATGCAAATGTAGGAAGATTTTGTAATCTTGTAAAAGAGCTTTCAGAACAAGTGCAATTTATCTACATTACACACAATAAACTGGCAATGACAATGGCAACTGACTTACTTGGTGTGACCATGCCAGAACCAGGAACTTCAAAATTAGTGACTGTGAATATTGAGCAGGCCAAAGAATACGGTTTAGCTGCGGAGGCATAACATGGAAATCACCACTATAGCTGGGATTGTAATCGCTGTAATTATCATGGTTGTGGGCATTCGAATGATGTTTCGTAAACCTGCGGATGCAGCGCCATCACTCGACACCGAATTACATATTGACCCTGATAGTCAGCAACCTGTTATTCCGCGCCATGTACGAAATCAGTTAAATACACCTGAAACCACGCAACGTGTAGAGCCGACTTTGGCTGAGGAAAAAGTCACAGCGGTTGAAACGACTGAAGCTGTTCAAGCGAATGTAACTCCAGAAGCAACGGCAACGGAACAAGCAGAGCAGAGCGCTGAGGCGACGGCAAAGACTGAGACGACTACGACGGATCCCGTTTCAGTTGAAAAAGCTCAAACTGCAACAGAAGACAATACATTGTCTACAGAAACAACAGAATCTGCAACGGTTGCAACTGTAGCCACCGATGCCAATCACGCAGCGACTCCTGCGACGAATGTTCAGGCTGACGCTGTTCCTGCAGAAAAAGCACCAGAATTTAGTGTAAATAGTGCAATTGAAAAAGCTGAAATTAGCGATTTTGATGAAGAAAGCAGTATTTTGGATGCTCATTTACATGAACAAAAAATTGTTGATGAAGAAAGTGCTTTAGCAACTGCGGAAACTTATATCGCCTTAAATGTGTTCCCGGATAGCCGTGCCTTGTCAGGTGAAAAAGCATTAAAAGTGTTGCTGAAGTACGGTCTGCGTTTTGGCGAAATGGCCTGTTTCCATCGCTATGATGAAGAAGGGACAAAGTTATTATTCTCTGTATTACAAATGAATAATGATGGCGCTGCGCAAGGTTTTGATCTTGAAACTTTATCGACTGAAGAAGTAAAAGGTTTGGCCTTCTTCTTGGCGCTTCCACACAGCGATGTACAAAATGCCTTTGATACTATGGACAGCATTTCACGTCTAATTGCACGTGAAATTGACGGTACTGTGTATGATCAAAATAACCAAGAATTTACACCGCAGATGCGTGAACATTGGCGTCATCAAGCGATTGATTATCGTCAAGGTCAAGCCATCGAAGTCTAAGCGTCTTTGATTGAAACTCACCGAGTGGGTTTCTATAATAGCAACAGATAATGAAATTTGAGGGCGGAGTATGAACCGCCCTTTTTTATGGTGAATGTATGACACAACAATCCACTGTCGTTGCACAGATGCGACAACTGATTCAACTCTTGGCGAAGCATAACCATGCCTACTATGTCATGGACACGCCAGAAATTGAGGACAGTGAATATGATCAACTTTTTCACCAATTAAAAGCGCTTGAAGAGCAATATCCTGAGCTAACTCAACCCGATAGCCCGACCAATAAAGTGGGTGGTAAAGCGCTCTCCAAATTTGAGTCGGTGACACATGCAGTACCCATGTTGTCATTGGGTAATGTATTTAATGCAGAAGATTTATTTGGCTTTGCACGCCGCGTAGAAGAGCGCTTACCGAATCAAAAAATTGAATATGATGTCGAATTAAAATTTGATGGGCTGGCGATTTCTCTTTGGTATGAAAATGGTATTTTGATCCGTGGTGTGACACGGGGCGATGGTGAAACAGGGGAAGATATTACCCAAAATGTAAAAACCATTCGTAATTTGCCTAAAGTACTGACTTCTACACAGACCAATATTCCAAGTCTGCTTGAAGTTCGTGGTGAAGTCCTGATGCCAAAGTCAGGCTTTGAAAAGCTCAATGCTGAAAACGAAGCCAATGGTGAAAAAACCTTTGCCAATCCACGAAATGCAGCAGCAGGAAGCTTACGTCAACTCGACCCTGCAATTGCGGCTTCACGTCCATTGGCTTTTTATGCTTATGGCATTGCACAGTGCGAACCACATCATGGTCAAACCACCATGTCTGCTAGCTTAGAATGGCTGACGCAGTTTGGTTTTGCTGTCGGTGAACGTCACTTTATTTGTGACAGCATTCAGGACGTACAAGCTGCGTATGAGCAAATGATCATTGATCGTCCAAGCCTGAGTGTTGAAATTGATGGCATGGTGATTAAGGTAAATAGCCTGAAGCAGCAGCAAACATTGGGTTTTTTAAGTCGTGAACCACGCTGGGCAACGGCATATAAATTCCCTGCAGTCGCAGCGCTGACGACAGTTGAAAATATTGATTGGCAAGTGGGGCGTACAGGGACTTTAACCCCAGTCGCGCGTTTAAACCCTGTGGCAGTCGGTGGCGTAACGGTTTCCAATGTCACTCTACATAATATTGGTGAAATTCACCGCCTAGATGTACGTGTAGGAGACACGGTCAGTGTCTACCGTAGCGGTGATGTGATTCCAAAAGTGGAAAAAGTATGGCCTGAATTCCGTCCTGTAGATACGGTAGAAGTTCAGTTACCTGCATGTTGTCCAGTCTGCGCATCTCCAGTGGTGATGCCAGAAGGTGAAGCCTTGGCACGTTGTTCAGGTGGATTGTACTGTGCTGCACAGCGTATTGAGGCGATTCGTCACTTTGTATCGCGTAAAGCTATGGACATTGAGGGCTTAGGCGACCGTTGGGCGGAATCTCTTTTACATTTGGATCTGCTCAAAGATGTTGCTGATATTTATAGCTTGCCTGAGCATCGTGAAAAATTACTGACCATTGAAAAAATGGGTGAAAAGTCGGTTCAAAACCTCATCGATTCTATTGAAAACAGTAAGAAAACGACACTAGGTGCATTTATTTATGCACTCGGTATTCGAGGCGTGGGTGAAACCACGGCACGCATGCTCGCCAATACCTTCCAAACCTTTGATGCGATTCGTCATGCAGATCTCGAATCCTTGAAAAAAACGCCAGACGTTGGTGATATTACCGCTGAATGGATTGTCGATTTTTTCCAAGCGCCGCATAACCTCGAAGTGGTTGATCGTTTGTTGGCAGCTGGGATTCATTGGGATGCACCCGTTGCACCAAGTCGTCAGCCGCTGAATGGCGAGAGTTGGGTGATTACAGGGACATTGAGTACCATGGGTCGTGATGAAGCGACGCAAATGCTTCAAGCCTTAGGCGCACGTGTCAGTGGTAGTGTTTCGGGTAAAACCAAATGTGTAGTTGCAGGTGAAAAGGCAGGTTCTAAATTAGAAAAGGCTGAAAAGCTGGGTGTACCTGTGATGAGCGAAGACGAGTTTATTGCCTTTGTACAACAGCATAATGCTTCTTAAGTATTGAAAATCAAACCTGAAAACGTAGTTACTTTTGAACAAACGCCTGATGCATTGCATTGGGCGTTTTTATTTTTGGTGCTTAACATGATTGAGTGAGCGTGTCAGTTGTTGGTGATAGATCAGACAGCATTCCTCAACATTACTCACGAAATATTTTGTTAAAGCGTGAATGTATTGAGACACAATTTTAGCCATAAAAAAAGCAGCTCTTAGGCTGCTTTTTTTATTTAGTGATCACATTATTCTTGATCAACTTTCATTGGTTTTACATCCATTTCTTGATAGGAAACCAACTTAGTTTTGTGTTTCCACTTATAACCGAACCAAATGGCAAGGAATAAGAAAATACCAATATAGGTAGAAACAACGGCCAACCATTCACCATCTAAAACGGCTTGATAGTTCTGACCAAGGACCACGATGGCACACAAAATAAAGGCAAACCACGGTGCAAATGGGAAGAATTTTGCACGGTAAGCAAGATCTTCCAATTTATTGCCTTGAGCCAAGTAGCCTTTACGGAAGCGATAATGTGAAACTGCAATACCGAGCCACACAATAAAGCCACACATACCTGACATGTTCAGTAACCAGTTAAAGACCGCTTGTTCACCGATAAATGTGGTTAAGAAGCACAGTGCCGCAATCGCCGTTGTTGCATAAAGCGCATTCATCGGTACGCCACGTGCATCTAAGCGACCAAAGACTTTCGGCGCACTGCCTTTACGTGCCATATCAAACAGCATACGAGTAGAGGAGTACATACCAGAGTTACCCGCTGATAAAATCGCAGTCAAGATCACCGCATTCATCACCGATGCAGCAAAAGCAAAACCTGCTTTTTCATACAGTAAGGTAAATGGTGATAGTGCAATATTTTCAGTAGATGCTGCTTGTAATAAACGTGGGTCATCATAGGCAATCAGTGTGCCGATAATGAAAATACACACGATATAAAACAACAAGATCCGCCAGAAAATTTGCTTGATGGCAATAGGAATGGTCTTTTCAGGATCTTTCGATTCACCTGCAGCCACACCAACCATTTCAGTCCCTTGGAAAGAGAAACCGGCAATCATGGCCACACCAATCAAGGCAGATAAACCGCCGACAAATGGGGCTTCACCCTTGGTCCAGTTGGCAAATGTTTCTACGCCCGGTGTCAGCATGATTTTGCCAATCATAAACAGGCCGATAATGATAAAGGCAACAATTGCGAGCACTTTAACAAGCGAGAAGAAGAATTCGGATTCACCGAAGCCTTTTACGGTCAGCGCATTAATGGCAAAGACGATTGCGAGGAAAATCGCACTCCAGTAGAAGCCCGGAATATCTGGAAACCAGAATTTCATAATGAATTGGACAGCAACCAATTCAAATGCCACGGTAATTGCCCAGTTATACCAATAGTTCCAACCCAAAGCGAAGCCGAAACCACCCTCGACATACTTTGTGCCGTAGGTAAAGAATGCACCCGAAGTTGGATTATGTGTTGCAAGCTCACCTAGACTGGTCATCAAGAAGTAAATCATTATACCAATTAAGCAGTATGCAAGCAGGGCGCCACCCGGGCCTGCATTGGCAATGGTTGCACCTGAGGCAAGGAATAAACCTGTACCAATTGATCCACCAATTGCAATCATGTTGAGATGGCGAGCACCCAACTTACGCTGAAGCTGAGCTGGTTTTTGAGTTTCGCTCATCATTGTTCCTTAAGATTTTTTTGCGTGCTCGCAAACAAGACTTTAAATCCTTGTTGGTCGGCTTTGATTGTACATTGACCATAATGTTGCTCAATTAAAGTCGGATAATTGAGGAATCGATTGGCTACAATCCAAAGTTCGCCCCCAGACTTTAAATGTCTGCGCGAAATTTTGCATAGATTTTCACTGGCATTGTAGTCGGTTTGAATCCCTTGATGGAAGGGTGGATTGCTGACTATGGCATGTAAAAATAATGGAGCATCCTCGATTCCTGTGACCGCTTTAATCTCAAGTTGTTCAGGTTCAAGCAAATTTTGTTCAAATGTCATTTGTGTAGACGCTAGTGCAAAGGCATCTACATCCATGGCAAAGATACGATTTTTAGGATTCAGTTTGGCTAAATAAGCACTGATAACACCCGCACCACAGCCAAAATCTGCAATTTTGCCCGAAGTCATCTGTGATAAATAAGGCAATAAGGTAGCCGTACCCACATCTAAACGGTTCTGGCTAAAGACACCCGGCAGTGCGCAAATCGTAAGCTCACCATTTGGGGTTTCAACTGGATATTTTTGCACCCAATCTTGCAGTGGCTTCAGTGTGACAGTTTTTTCCAATAGGGTTTGCCACATTTGACAGTGACGCGCGCTATCAATTTTTAGTGTTTTACCAAAGGGCTGTAATTGTTTTGCAGCGCGTTCAACACCGCCTTTTTTCTCACCCACGAGGAAAATAGATGCACCTTGAGCAAGATGACTTGCGACATTGTGTAATAAATAATTTAGCAGTTCTTTTGATTTCGGAACAAAAATAACCGCTTGATCAAACTGACCTTCAGGAAAATCGACACCAAAATGGACGTTTGACTGTTGATTTTGAAAGTACTGAAAATCATTAAAATTCCAGCACCAAATCGATGGCTTAATATTGTCATTCAATTGACTGAGTAAGTCATCTGTCGGTGCATTTACGAAAAGCACGCGATCTTGTAATAAATCGATCTGTCGTATAACGACTTCACTTGTGAGATCCATAGATTTCTCCATCATAAAAAACACTGCCTAGGGCGGAACCTAGGCAGTGTTCTTTGACAAATGAACTTACTTCTTCACTTCAGGAAGAACAATATTCAAAATAAGGGCAGCGATACCACCAGTGGCAACGCCTGAACTGAAGATATTACGGAACAATTCAGGAAGATGTTCAAGGATTTGTGGTACTTGTGCAACACCTAGACCCAATGCCAATGAAATCGCAATGATTAATAGTGCGCGGCGGTCTAAATGAATGCCTGACAAAATATTAATACCAGAGGCAGCCACAGCACCGAACATCACCATCACAGCACCACCAAGTACGGCTTGTGGAACCGCCTGAATGACACCTGCAACAGCAGGAAGTAAGCCTAAAATAACCAATAAGGCAGCAATCCAAATGCCTACATAGCGGCTTGCAACACCTGTTAACTGAATAACACCGTTGTTTTGCGCAAATACAGAACTTGGGAACGTGTTAAAGATACCGGCAAGGAATGAGTTTGCACCATTCACCAATACACCACCTTTAATACGCTTCATCCATTCAGGGCCATCTACAGCTTGATTTGAAAGCTTAGAAGTCGCGGTAATATCGCCAATCGCTTCTAAAGATGTCACAAGGTAGATAAATGCCATTGGAATGAATAAGCTCCAAGAGAAGCTCAGGCCAAAGTGCATCGGTGTTGGAATTTGAACCAGTGGCGCATCTTTTAAACCATCAAAGTTTAAATGACCCATAAAGCCTGCAAGGATGTAACCCACGACTAAGGCAATTAGGATGGCAGAACTTTTTACCCATGTAATACGCACACGGTTCAATAAAATGATCAGTGCCAAAACGGTACATGACATGATGAGGTTGTCTGCATTGGCAAATGTTTTATTGCCCATGGCTTGATAACCACCACCCATGCTGATCAGGCCTTCTTTAATTAAAGTCAGACCAATCAATAGCACCACAATACCTGTTACCAATGGGGTAATCAGTTTTTTCACCCAAGGTAAGATTCGTGACACACCCATTTCAATGAATGAACCCGCGATCACCACACCAAAGATAGATGCCATAACTGCTTCTACAGGTGTACCTGCCGCAACCATTGCAGAACCAATACCGATAATAGGACCAATAAAGTTAAAGCTGGTTCCTTGTACAATCAGGAGACCTGCACCAAATGGGCCGACTTTTTTACATTGTAAAAAGGTTGCGATACCAGAGATCACCAATGACATCGACAGAATCATATTGGTGTCTTCTTTTGACACACCAAGTGCCAAACAGATCAGCAGACCCGGCGTCACAATTGGGACAATAATGGCCAATAAATGTTGGAACGCAGCGAGAAAAGCAATAAAAGGTTTTGGTCGATCATTCAATCCATAGACTAAATCGAGTTGATCTTTTGCTTCGGGAGATTGGTTTAAATCAGACATGCGGCACTGAAAATTAAGGCTAGGTGGCGCTATTCTAATCTGTTTACACAGCTTTACAAAACCAAAAGCGTGCCAGTCGTCAAAAAAAATGCGATTGTCAATAAACTGTCACTACTAAAATCTATATTTTTTCTGTATAATTTGCCCTCAAACTTTAGGCGTATCGAATTCACATGTCAGATATTAAAACTCTCCGTAACATTGCCATCATCGCGCACGTCGACCATGGTAAAACTACTCTTGTAGACAAACTTTTACAGCAATCAGGTGCTCTTGGCGATCGCGCAGGCGAGATCGAACGTGTAATGGATTCTGGCGCTATTGAAAGTGAACGTGGTATTACCATTCTTGCAAAAAACACTGCAATCAAATGGTTAGACAAGCGTACTAACACTGAATACCGTATTAATATCGTGGATACCCCGGGACACGCCGACTTCGGTGGTGAAGTAGAACGTGTAATGTCAATGGTTGACTGCGTACTTCTTCTTGTTGACTCTCAAGAAGGCCCAATGCCACAAACTCGTTTTGTAACGCAAAAAGCGTTCGCACGTGGTTTGAAACCAATCGTAATTATTAACAAAGTCGACAAGCCAAACGCTCGTCCAGACTGGGTAATTGACCAAGTGTTCGATTTGTTCGACAACCTTGGTGGTTCTGACGAACAGTTAGACTTCCCAGTTGTATATGCTTCAGGTCTTCGTGGTGTGGCTGGTCCATCTCCAGAAGAACTTGCTGAAGACATGACTCCATTGTTCGAAACAATTGTAGACATCGTTGAACCACCAGCGGTTGACGTTGACGGTCCATTCCAAATGCAAGTGTCTTCACTTGACTATAACAGCTTCGTAGGTGTTATCGGTGTTGGTCGTATTCAACGTGGTTCAGTGAAATTAAACACTCCTGTAACTGTAATCGACAAAGACGGTAAAACACGTAACGGTCGTATCTTAAAAATCATGGGTTACCATGGATTAGAGCGTATCGATGTTGAATCAGCTTCTGCTGGTGACATCGTTTGTGTAACGGGTATTGATGAACTTCATATCTCTGACACAATCTGTGATCCAAAAGCAGTTGAAGCTTTACCTGCACTTTCTGTAGACGAACCTACAGTATCGATGACTTTCCAAGTAAACAACTCACCGTTTGCTGGTAAAGAAGGTAAATTCGTAACTTCACGTAATATCCGTGAACGTCTAGATCGCGAATTGATTCACAACGTAGCATTACGTGTTGAAGATACTGACAGTCCTGACCGTTTCAAAGTGTCTGGTCGTGGTGAGCTTCACCTTTCAGTTCTTATTGAAAACATGCGTCGTGAAGGCTTCGAAATGGGCGTATCACGTCCACAAGTAATCATCAAAGAAATTGATGGTGAAAAACAAGAGCCATACGAAAACGTAACTTTTGACGTTGAAGAGCAGCACCAAGGCGCTGTAATGGAACAAATGGGTCACCGTAAAGGTGAAATGACCAATATGGAAGTTGACGGTAAAGGCCGTATCCGTATTGAAGCAACTGTTCCTTCACGTGGTTTGATTGGTTTCCGTTCTGAATTCTTAACAATGACTTCAGGTACAGGTATCATGACTTCAAGCTTCTCGCACTACGGTCCAATGAAACAAGGTACTGTTGCGAAACGTCAAAACGGTGTGTTGATTTCTATGGTTCAAGGTACTTGCTTGGGCTATGCACTATTCAGCTTACAAGACCGTGGCCGTCTATTCGCTAAACCTCAGTTAGAAGTTTATGAAGGTATGATCGTTGGTATTAACTCACGTTCAGACGACATGACTGTTAACCCAACTAAAGCGAAACAGCTAACTAACGTACGTGCTTCTGGTACTGATGATGCGTTGACTCTTGTTCCGCACATTGAATTTACGCTTGAACAAGCGCTTGAATTCATTGAAGACGACGAATTAGTTGAAGTAACACCTAAGTCAATCCGTATCCGTAAACGCTGGTTGACTGAAAACGAACGTAAACGTAACCGTAACGGTTAATTTTACAGTTTCAAAAAAACCGCTGACTTAGGTTAGCGGTTTTTTTATGCATGGGTGTTTTGAATAAAAATGCAAAAATTGAATGACTTTATTCATTTAATTCGACATGTATAATTTTGATAAATCCTTTTTAATAGAATGTATTACCAAAATCAAAAATGTTTTGTGTGAATTTTTATACATGGTATTTAGAATCTAATATAAACCAAGTAAATTAGGTGGAAATAGTTATACAGATATAATGTATACTTCGTCACAAAATTAAAGCTGAAAAAATTTCTGGAGATCACATGAGTATTATTCAAGAATTTAGAGAATTTGCCATAAAAGGCAACGTGATGGACTTGGCTGTCGGTGTCATCATTGGTGGTGCTTTCGGTAAAATCATCGATTCCATGGTAAAAGACATTATCATGCCTTTTATTTCTTGGATCCTTGGTGGTGACGTTGATTATTCAAATTGGTTCGTTGTATTAGGCGATAATCCAAATAACCTCACCACGCTCAAAGCTGCACAAGATGCAGGCCTTAATGTTTTGGCTTACGGTAACTTCTTAACTAT
Organism: Acinetobacter sp. YH16044; assembly: GCF_013417145.1. Classification (NCBI taxonomy): domain Bacteria; kingdom Pseudomonadati; phylum Pseudomonadota; class Gammaproteobacteria; order Moraxellales; family Moraxellaceae; genus Acinetobacter; species Acinetobacter sp. YH16044. The sequence continues at coordinate 173,160 of NZ_VPEK01000003.1, read as the reverse complement.
CTTAATCAACTTCTTGCTTTTGGCATGGGTCGTATTCTGGTTAGTGAAATTGATGAACAAAGTGCGCCGTCAAAAAGTTGAAGAGCCAGCTCCAGAAGCAACACCAGAAGATATCGAATTGCTACGTGAAATTCGTGATGAATTAAAACGTAAAGGTTAATCCTTTAGCAGTGAAAACGGCACTTTGAAGTGCCGTTTTTTATTGAATCCCTTCCGACCTTCCTTTTAAAAAGGGAGGGGAATTCCTTCTTTTCAAAGGAGGGATTTAGGAGATTAAAAATCCATCCGAAACTTAATTTCTAACAAATGCCAGCCAAACTGGCTTTTGATCGGGCCATGAAGTTCACGTTCGGGTAGGGTAAATACCGCTTTATCAATTGGGCCAACCAACTGGCCTTTTTTAATGTCGCCAAGCTCGCCACCTTTTTTACCCGAAGGGCATGTCGAATGCTGCTTTGCAATTTTGGCAAATTCCGCACCGCCTTTGATTTTCTTTTTTAGTTGCTCACATAGTTCTTTATCTTTGACTAATATGTGGCGAACAATCGCAGACTTCATGCGTTATTTCCTTTCACGGTTTTCTCAGTCAGCATTTTAACCTTTTTTAAAGGCTGACACTCTGGGCAAAACACCGATGCACGTTGCCCTAGTTTGATATTTTGCAAGATGGTTTCACAGTTGATGCACATTTCACCGGCACGTCCGTAGGCGAGCAGAGTTTGTTGGAAATAACCATTTTCGCCCATCGCATTGGTGTAATCACGTAAAGTCGAACCGCCTAAATCAATTGCCTGTTTTAAAATACGTTTGATTTCGATGACCATTTTTTCAACTTGTTCAAAACTCAAACTCGATGCTGGCTGCGCAGGGTGTATGCCGAGGTTAAACAGGCTTTCCGTTGCATAAATATTGCCGACACCGACTACGATATGATTGTCCATGATCGATACTTTGATACCGGTCTGCTTATTTTTAAATTTTTGGAATAAGTATTCAGCATTAAACGCATCACTCAGCGGTTCAGGGCCAAGCGTGTCAATCAGTTTGCTTTGAGATGATGCATCTAACCATAAAATACAGCCAAAACGGCGCGGATCATGATAGCGTAATTGCATATCTTCAAAATGAATCACCAGATGATCATGCTTTCGTAATGCTTCATGACCTTCACAAATCCGAAAACTGCCAGACATGCCCAAATGCCACAACATGCTGTCCTGTTCAAATTCAGCCAAAATATATTTTGATCGACGGCTGAGCTGAAGCAGCTTTTGTCCGACGAGTTTTTGAATGTCGTCAGGAATTGGCCAACGCAGACTCGACTGAAAAACCTCAACTTTGAGAACCTTTTCATTCAATAATGGCAATAAACTGGTTTTAGTGGTTTCTACTTCTGGTAATTCAGGCATAAAGGTCGAAGCAATGGATCAGTCAAGTTATGCATACTATTGGGTCTAGCCCTACAGAATGCAAGTTTCATCACGGCCTAAGGGAATGTATGAATAGGTTATTGATTATTAATTGTGAGAATAATAAACCAACAAGTCACAATAATGAGTTTGAATAAGCGATCAGAAGTTAAACAATTGAATTAATAGATATATAAGATATTGAAAAATAATCACTAAAAATATTGCATAACAATAGATTTATTTAAAATCACTTATTGATAAATTAAAGTTTTGTGAATGATAAAAATAATGCTGAGATAGAACGTGAAAAATTATGTAATTTTTGTGACATTAGATTTCAAGCCATGTGGCTTGTCTAGAGACTCTCTCCAGATTTAGGTTTTACCATGAAAAAATACAATCTAGCTCTTCTACCTGCATTTGTTGCAGCAGCCATGACACATGTTCACGCCGCAGAAGCATTCGACACTAAAGGTCAGTACATGCTCGGGGATTGGGATGGTAAACGTACCGAACTTGCACAACAAGGTGTGAAGTTTGAGGCCAATATTGCTGCTGATGCTGCCTATCTTGCCGATGGCGGTCGTAATTCGGGACATTCAGCAACGGTAGCCAGCCAATTGTGGTTAGGTACACAGCTTGATATGGAAAAACTTGCAGGTTGGGATGGCGTGACTGTGCGTGCTGTAATGACTGCTCGTCAAGGTCAAAGTACTTCAGTTCGTGATTTGCAAGGGGATGTTCCTCAATTGGCAAATGCACAAGCCAATTTTGGTCGTGGTAATCAGGACAGTCGTTTAACTGAATTATCGATTGAAAAGAATTTTAAAGAACAAGGTATTAGTGTAAAAGCAGGTCGTTTAGGTCTAGGTATGGACTTTAACGTGATGGCATGTGACTTTGCCAGCACCGCATTTTGTGCTGCGCAAATGGGTAAATGGCAAGGTTCTATGTGGATGAATACTCCAGTTTCACAATGGGGTGGACGTGTGAAATACCAAGCAACGCCAGAACTTGCGGCACAAGTCGGTGTTTATGAATTTAACCCTGACAATGGTAATGCCAAAGCAGAAGGTCAAGGTTGGAGTCTAGATACAGATCATGCTGATGGCGTAACCATTCCCGTAGAATTGGTTTGGACACCAAAATCATTTGTCAATGGTTTACCGGGGAGCTACCGTTTTGGTGCGATGTACAACACCGCAGATAATGTCAAAAATCAAAAAGACATTATTTCGGGCGAAGCACAAGATCGTACCTTTGGTGGTTGGGTCGCGATTGAGCAACAGTTAACGTCTACAGGTGAAGGCAAACGTGGTTTGCATAGCTTTGCCAATTTTACTTGGCATGATCGTGTCACCACAAAAGTTGATAACTCACAGCAGCTGGGTTTGAAATACATTGGATTGGCCGATCGTTTACCAAACGATATGGTTGGCTTGGGCGTGAACCGTGTGCATGTCAATGATCGACTTTCTGCTGAAAAATTTGATGCAAGTGCAGAATATAATGTCGAGTTGAACTATAGCCATAACCCGACAAAATGGTTGATGATTCGTCCAAGTTTACAATATGTGATTAACCCAGGCTCAACAAATCGAGTTGATGATGCTTTCCTAATTGGTTTAAGCTCTAAGGTAATCTTCTAATGTTAAAATAGGTGCTCTATGCAAAGTAAATTTAACGTCACATCATTTAAGACACATTTACTTTGCCTGACGGCATGTATTAGCCAACAGTTGTATGCAGAAACAGGTTCTACGGAACCTGTTTTACTTCCTGAGATTACCATTGAAGCACCACGAACCAATACCACATGGTTAAAAACACCGGCATCGGTATACCGTGTACAGCAGGCTGAAAATAATAACAATACGGGTGTGAATCTGTCCGAAACCTTAAAAGGTGTGCCCGGACTACAACTGAATAACCGTGAAAACTATGCACAAGACTTGCAACTGTCTATGCGAGGCTTTGGCGCACGTTCAACATTTGGTGTGCGTGGTATCCGTTTATATGTTGATGGAATCCCTGCGACCATGCCGGATGGTCAGGGACAGACATCAAATATCGATATGAGTAGCTTAAATCATATCGAGGTATTGGGTGGGCCATTTTCCTCTTTATACGGTAATTCTTCGGGTGGGGCAATCTTAACAACAACCAAGCAAGGTACTGGAAAAGACTCTATCGAACTCGGCTATTCGGGCGGCAGTCATCATAAAAGTCGTGCTGATATTGTGCTGCAAGGTGGCTCAGAACGGGCCAATGAGCCTAGCTATGTCGTGAGTTCTTCTTATTTTGAAACTGATGGTTACCGTGATCATAGTTCCGCAAATAAGGTACTTAGCAATGCAAAACTGACTTGGGATCTGGATGATGGTTCTAAGGTCAATTGGATTGTGAATCATGTGGATATCAATGCCGATGATCCACAAGGTCTGAATCGGGAGCAATTGCGTCAAAATCCAAAACAAGTTAATGATGCCAATAATACCTATGATGTACGTAAGGAAATTAGCCAAACTCAAACTGGGTTGACGTGGAAAAAACCATTGAATGAGCAGCATGAACTCAATGCAATGGTGTATATGGGGCAACGTGATGTGGTGCAGTATCAGTCCATCCCCAATAATCCACAAAATAATGTGCGCCATGCAGGCGGTGTGATTGATTTTAGCCGTGATTATTATGGAACAGATATTCGCTGGACAGGCAAAGACCTCTTACCGAATACGCGTTTGACAGTAGGCCTTGCCCTTGACTATATGGATGAAGATCGTAAAGGCTACGAAAATTTTGATGCCAATGGAAATTTTGGCAAGAAAGGCAATATTCGTCGAAATGAAAATAACACCTTGTGGAATTTAGATCCCTATGTACAAGCTTCGTGGAATTTTTTACCCAATTGGACTTTAGATACAGGGCTACGATATAGCAATGTTCATTATGAATCTGACGATAAATATGTCGTGGGTTTAAATAAGGATGACAGCGGTAAAACTGACTATGACAAAGTTTTACCTTCAGCAGCAGTAAGCTTGAATATTGCGCCTCAACTGAATGTCTATGCCAGTTATGCCAAAGGTTTTGAAACACCGACCTTTACAGAAATGGCCTATTCTAAAGATGACGGCATGAATTTTGATTTAAAACCAGCCAGTAGCGATAACTACGAGCTTGGGCTTAAATCACAAAATGCATGGGGGAATTTCACTGCAGCGGTGTTCCAAAGCAAAACTCAAGATGACATCGTCTCTGCTGGGACAGAGGAAGGGCGTGCAACCTATAGAAATGCCGATAAAACCTTACGTGAAGGTGTTGAGCTTTCATGGAATAAACAGCTATGGCGAGATTTAAGCGCGCAAGCAAGTTACAGTTATATCGATGCCACATTTGATGCTTTTGTTCCAGAAATACCGAATCCTGCAGATCCAGCGAAACCTAAAGCGTCATCTATTAGATCGGGTGCGAAAATTCCGGGTATTGCCAAAAACCAAGCGTTTGCCACACTGAATTGGCTGCCAGATATTGGCTTTAATGCCGGCCTAGATGTTCGCTATATGGATAAAGTCTATGTCGATGATGCCAACAGTGATGCCGCGTCGAGCTATACCGTGGTTTCTGCCAACGCAGGTTATGTGTGGAAACAAGCAGATTGGAAAGTCAAAACCTATGTACGTGCAGATAATTTGTTTGATGAGAACTATGTCGGTTCAGTGATCGTCAATGATGGAAACGGACGCTTCTTTGAACCCGCAGATGGTTTGAATTGGAGTGCAGGATTAAGTGTGACCAAAGCCTTCTAAAGGAGAGTGATGTGGCGTTGTTATTTCAACCAATTCAGTTTGGAACATTGGGGCTGAGTAATCGAATCGTGATTGCACCCATGTGTCAATATTCTGCCAATGAGCAAGGGGAGTTAAGCTATTGGCATGAGCAACAATGGGCGAATTATGCTTTGTCAGGTGCCGGACTTTGTATCGTCGAGGCAACGGCTGTACAGGCAGAGGGGCGCATTAGCTATGCAGACCTCGGCCTTTGGAATGATATGCAACGCGCACAGATGAAGGCACTATTGGCCAAGGTGAAATCACTTTCACCTATGCCATTTGCTATCCAACTGGCACATGCGGGTCGTAAGGCATCGACAGATAAACCGTGGGCAGGTCGTGGACAATTACCTCCAAATCATCCTCAAGGATGGCAAACTGTTTCAGCCAGTGATTTGCCCTTTAATGCCACAGATAATGCACCCCATGCTTTAAGTCGAGATGAAATCCAGCAGATCATTCAAGACTTTGCCGATTCAGCAAAACGCGCGGTAGATGCAGGCTTTGACTTAATTGAACTACATGCTGCACATGGTTATTTGCTGCATCAATTTATGTCGCCATTGTCGAATCAGCGTAGCGATGAATATGGTGGCAGTTTGGAAAATCGCATTCGGCTGACGCTTGAAGTGTTCCAAGCCATGAAAAATGCCGTTCCTGAAGATTATCCAATAGGGGTACGTATTTCCGCAACCGACTGGATGGAATATACTGAAGCACCGAGTTGGGATCTAGACTCGGCTGTTGGCTTGTCAAAAGCGCTTGCACAACTAGGAACAGCCTATATTCATGTTTCTAGTGGCGGCTTAGATGTTGCGCAAAAAATTCAATTACAAGCCAGTTATCAAGTGCCTTTTGCTGAAGCCATAAAGCAAGCCGTTCAGGTTCCCGTCATTGCTGTGGGTTTAATTACCGAAGCAATGCAAGCCGAAGGCATCTTACAATATGGTATGGCAGATGCGATTGGTCTTGCTCGTGCAATTCAATATGACCCGCGTTGGCCATGGCATGCCGCTGCTGAACTCGGTGAAAACCTAAAAATTTCTCCGCAGTATTTACGCTGTCAGCCACATGCACAAAGAAGTCAATTTACGGCTTTCTAATTTTCAAAATTTATAACGGGCCGATCTACACTCTCAGGTTGAGGGTGTGGATAGAAGAGTCTATTACACAGGATATTTCTTATGGTCTTTGAGGTGATTGGTCCAATCTTTTTTCTTTTGGCCTTGGGATATCTGTCTGTAAAATGCAGTTTATTGAGTAAAGAACAGGTCGGAACCATTGGTGCATTTGTGATTAAAATTGCACTGCCGGCTTTGTTTTTTCAGTCATTAGCTTCTAAAGATTTGCATCAAATTTGGTATCCCGGCTATTTCTTTGTTTATACCGGAGTCACATTTTTATTGTATGGCATGACCTATTGGCTATTGTCGACACATTTTAAAAATAATATGTCGCAAACAGCGGTACTGTCATTAGGCGCTGGCATGTCAAATACAGGCTTAATTGGCACTGCAGTCCTAAGCTTATTGGTCGGTCAAAATGCGATGACCTATACCTCATTAATCGTCATCATTGAAAGTGTGCTGCTGATTCCAACGGTGCTGGTCCTTGCGCAATTAGGAAGTTCACAGCAAAAAGCCAATATTGGCGACATCATCAAAAATACCTTATTGACCCTGTTAAAAAATCCACTCTTTGCAGGGGTAATGCTAGGGATTGGTTTTGCAATTTTCCAAATTCGTTTACCTCATCAAATCAATGATGTACTGGCGATGTTAGGTCAAACGGCTTCACCAATGGCGCTGTTTGCAATTGGTGGTGGGATTGTCGGTATGAGCTTAAAGTATGTGAATGCTCAGAGCTTCTATTTGGTGATTTCAAGCAACTTGGTGATGCCTTTACTGACTTATTTGGGCTTACGTTATTTGACCGATGTCAGCCAAGAGATGTTATATGCAGGGACGATTATTGCCGCATTACCGATGCCGACGATTTTTGCCATGCTTGGACAAGTTTATGGCTTAAATGAAAAGACCTTAACGCCTTTATTGATGAGTACCATCTTGGGTTTTGTCGTAACGGGCGTATTAATCAGTTTGTGGTGGGCGTGATTTTAATCAGCTCAAGATTTGCTTAAACCTATGAAAAAGCCCTGCATGTGCAGGGCTTTTTTTAATGCTCAATTAACTCTTTTTCGCATTGGTTTTAGGTGCTTTGGCTTGTTCAGCAATCATTTTATCCACGGTTGCCAAAGATTCTTTCGCTTGCGGAATATTTTCTTTGGCTAATGCGCTAAATATTTTTTTAGCTTCAGGCAAATTTTGCGGGATGATATTGCCATTTACAAACATATTGCCCACCGCCATCAATGCAGGGACATAGCCTTTTTTTGCTAACTCTTGAATGCTATTTAGACCTTGTTGAATAGGCTTTTCATTTTTAGCTTTAAAGCCAGCACTGATGTCATAAAGCGCTTTGGCATGAATCGCAGGGTAGTTGCCTTTTTTAATCAGCGGATCAAGTTTACTGAGTGCCAATTTATCTGACTCAGGTTTATTTTCTGCAAAAAGTAAAATGGCATAGTCGATGGAGGCATCGTCAAAACCTGCCGAAGATGCGCGTTCTAAATATTGTTTGGCCTTGTTGGTATCTTGTTTTAAGCCCAGTGTGCCCGTTGCATAATTTTTACCTAAAACATAGTTAGCAACTGGGTAACCTTTGGCTGCAGCCTGTTCATAGAGTTGGATGGCTTTTTTCTCATCTTTCGCTACGCCTTGACCTGTTTGAGTAAGATAGCCCAAATTATAAATGGCCTGAGCATTACCTTTTGCTGCAAGCTTGCTCAGTGTTTGGTAGGCACCATTCATATCTTTGGCCTTGACCATAGCTTCCACTTTAGCAAATTCAGGATCGACGGCATCTGTTTTAGTTTCAGCAAAAGCCAATTGAGCGCTCATTGCTAAAATGCTTGCGAGTAGGATTTTTTTCATCTTGAAACCTTTTGTAAATCATACACATAATTCCATTTATGTGTTTTGGTGGTTATTTTTGTCGGTTTTTACATCATAGGTAGATTTACGTAAATGTAAAGTGAGGAATTGTGATTTAAAGCGTTTTTATAAAATAATGTTGATTGCCCTTAGCGCTTTAAATGCCATGACTTAATTGCATCAAAAGCCTTTGCAAAAAAGCAGGACTCTGATTTAATCGCGCATTGTTATTTTCTCTGAGGCAGCGCGATGTTTATTAAAGGCATTAAACGCAATTACGATAAAATTAATGCAGATGAATCGATTGCAGATGAAGATAAAATCGATGCGCTTTTGATGAAACTGGGTGCAGAGTTTTTAGTCAGTAAAGAGGATCGTGTTTATATTTTCAAAAAAGGCGATTTAGAAGCTAAATTTGATGCCAAACATGCGCGCGCCTATCATTTTAAAGAATATGTATGCAAAGACATGAATAAGCTGTTTCATGGATTTTGATTAAAATCATGATTTAAAAACGAAGAAGTGAGGGGGAATAAAGTTCCTCCTTATTTTTGTTTGTTGTGTACTGCACCAGCGTATGTGATTTAAAAAACCTTAATTTTCAAAATTATAATATTTTCTAAAAATATAAATTGAATAAAATAGATACAAGGCGTCTATGATGAATACAGATATACATGATTCATTGAGATGTATTTAAATATGATAAAAATAAGTGCCATCTTGATCCTTAGTTTCGTTTGTTCAATGACCAGTTGGGCTCAACAACCCAAGCTTGTACCTCATCCAATCCATTTAAAAAATGGCAAGCAGTTTTCATTAAATTTGCCTGCAAATTTCGAGATCATTCCTGCTGCTGAAGGTCTCAAACGGGTACGCTTTTTTTCGCAAGCGCCTGATCGCAGAATGTTTGTCACGGATATGTATGATCTAACAGATAATAAAAAAGGTACTGTATATATATTGGATGATTGGAATGCTGACACCGGTAAATTTGGCAAAATCATTCCTTATCTGACCGGTTTGAGAAATCCAAATTCAGTTCAGTTTTATACTGATGCTCAAGGACAGGATTGGCTCTATTTGGCGGAAACGGACCAACTGACACGGCAAAAATTTAGTAGAGGAGAAACTCAGCCTTCGAGTAAGGCTGAAGTTTTAGCGACATTTCCTGATTATGGTTTGAGTTATAAATACGGCGGTTGGCATCTGACGCGGACGATTGCTATCGGTGGAAATGGAAAAGTTTATGTGTCGGTTGGTTCGAGTTGTAACGCCTGTGTTGAAAAAGAAAAAGTACGAGCCTCCGTCATTGAGATGAATCCTGATGGTTCAGAGCAACGGATTTATGCGACAGGTTTGCGTAATGCTGTTGGGCTAAAATGGATCGGTAGATTTCTATTTGCGACCAATCAAGGTTCTGATCATTTGGGAAGTAAAAAGCCAGATGAAACTTTTTATGCGTTAAAACGGGATGCCGATTATGGCTGGCCCGCATGTTATTCATGGCAGGGCAAAGTCTTGGCGGACTCTAAATTTAAACGTGCATCAGGCTGTAAAAATGTTCCATCGCCCTATGCTTATTTCCTTTCGCATTCCTCAGCACTGGGTTTTGATTATTTTGATCATCTAGACACAGATGACACCATCAAAAATTCTTTTTTAGTGGCTTTGCATGGCTCAACCGACGAAGCGATTGGCCATGGCTATCAAATTGCAATTATGCGTAAAGGGCAAAAACTTGAAACCTTTATGGATGGTTTTTTAGTTGGTAAAGCGGTAAATGGGCGGCCTGCCGATATTTATAAGATCGATGAAAAATCTTTTTATTTTTCGGATGATCGGGCAGGGGTGATTTATTATGTGAGGGAAAAAATGAGTGATTAAAAAGCCAAAGTCTTTAGGCTTTGGCTTTGAGTGATTGGATTTTAAAAAATTAATCTTTAATCGTCACGTCGTTTTAGGTATTACCATGAACCCGATGCGCCGCCGCCGCCTGAGCTGCCTCCTGAATCTCGTGAGGAAGATGAGGAAGAACTACTTGAGCTGCTTCCTGATGAAGAACTGCTGCTTGACGATGAAGAGTTGTAACTAGAGGAAGAAGACTGACTTGATTCGCTCGTTTTATTGAAAGGATTTAAACGCTCATATTGTTCATCCAACATTTTTTGACGTGCTTTTTCTTGTAAATATTGATTATAAAAAGCGGTGAGATAGGTATTTTCAGTCCCTGCTCTGAATCGATATAAAAACACTGCATATCTTAATAAAAGTAAAATAAAACAAGTGGTTATGGATGTTAATATAATGAATGATATTTGAGGATAGAATTCGATGAAGTAAAAAATGCCGAAGCCAAATAAAGCAAAAATCTGAAGTGGTAAGCTGTATAAAATAGTTTTAAGTAATCTGTATGGTTCATTGAAGGGAAGAAATATAGTCAACATAAAAGGGGCATAAAGAGGAATAGATGCGCAAAGTAAAAATGCAATTTTTCCAAAATTTAAATAAGCAAAAATCAAAAGATGAATAAAAATTTCAAAGATAAGGAGTCCAATAAAAGCACCTAAGGCACCATTAGTACCAAATTTAATAATCACTTTTGTGTAACACCAATAGAGTGGGATACACAATAAGAATGATAGAAATATTCCAGCTATTGTTTTTAGAATGTGATCTATTTTTTGATCTTCGTTTTTAGGTTTACCAAGAGTAATTGATTTATCTAGTAACTTTTTTTGTGTTTCTTTAAAGCCATTAAAATAGTCATTATTTTGGAAATTTGGAGCGAGTGTGTGTCGAATTATGCGCCCAGCTTCTAGATCAGTGAAATCTCCCTCTAAACCATAACCTACCTCGAACCGCATTTTACGATCATCTTTTGCAACCAAAAGTAGTAAGCCGTTATCGAGCTTTTCATTGCCAATTTTAAGTTTATTGAATATCTCAAGTGCATATTGATCAATAGGTTTTCCATTGGTCGAGGGAATCATCAAAATTTTAAAGTCGACATGCTTTTGCTGATAAAGCTGCTCGTTTTGCTTTTTTAACTGGGCAATTTCATCGCGGGAAAGCGAGTTGGTTTGATCGACCACATTGCTATTTTTTAGCTCTTCCAATACCGCTGAATTTATCTCGGCATAAATATTTGGCGATATAAAACAACTGAAGAGAATGAGGCAATTCAATAAGAAAAAGCGAAATGGGAAAGGGATGAGCATTTTTATAAATCTTTATAGTTTGTTGTAATTTTAAATAGTAATCAGAATAAGAGCCAAACAGCTTTTGTAATTTGGCTCTTATTTAAAAATTAAGATGCTTAAGCAGGACGTGCCACATCACCATTTAATGCTTCAGGCAAGGCTAAAACAGTTACATCTAACTCTTCTAAAGCTTCTGGGCGTGCCACAACTAAAGCCACGTAACCATTTTCAACAGCCGCGCTATTTACCACTTGCACGCCTTTATTCAGCTGTTCGCCTTGTGCAGGAGCAGCGCCTGTACCTGAAATCGCATGCAACCAAGCTTTGGGTTTGGCTTTAAACCATAAACGTGCAATCACTTCCTGACCCAAATAACAGCCTTTGTCATAGTGTACACCTTCACGCTGATGTAAGCGTAGCTCTTGCGGTTGGAACACATGTTCAAGCGCTTGGTCAATATAGGCCTGACCCGCTTGAATGGCTTGAACTTCCCATGCTGCAATATCCGTCGGCGCCGAAGCAAAAGTCGTGTCATCACCGGCTAAACTTGGAAAAACTGCACCGGCTTCTTCCAGTTTCATTTTTGAAAAAGCGCCGAATTTTTTAATATGTTTGGCAAATTCTTCGGCTTGATCTGCTGTTGTGACAATAGAAAAACTTTCAGCACTGTGTTTGGTGAGCCATAAACCAAAGTGAATACGGCCTTTGAGGTCGCAGATTGCGGTATAACGTGTTGCATTTTCTTCAAGGCGTTCAACATGCAAAGTAACTTGCCCTTGTAGAAATTTTTGTGCATCGACACCGTTGAGAGAAAAAGATGTGAATGCCATAGACGTTGTCATGACCAGCCTCAGTATAAATTTTAGATATCATTAATCATGTTATTTTGCAGCAAGCCGCAGTGTTAGGCAAACAAAAAGCCCATATTGATATGGGCTTTTGTACAGCAGAGATCTGTCTTAGTGATTGTGTGTAGGCATATCGCTTGCAGTCATATCCATAGAGGAATGATGTGAAGGCGGTTCACTATTACAATCATATTGGTCGCCACAAATACGTACGGTTTCCATCATGCCTTGATCTTCATGGTCTAAAATATGGCAGTGCAGCACGAAGTCGCCTTCAAATTTTTCGTACTTGCTGCGTACAAAGATTTTATAGCCCTGTTTAACAAAGAGCGTATCTTTCCAAACGCCTTTCATTCCATGATATTGCGAGTCAATATTTCCCGCACCATCTTTATCTGAGCTGCCGATCGCACTGACATCGACACCATTTTCATTCAATATTTTCACGACTTGGAATGGATTGACATGAATATGGAAGGGATGACTGGCAACATTACTGCTTAACTCCCACTCTTGAGTTTGCCCGATTGGAAGCTTGCGGACATAGCTATGGTGGGTATGGTCTTCATCATGGTAGGCATCGCCAAAGCTGATCAAGGTACCTTCTTCGGCATGACGAATACCAAATTTAAAGCTGCCATCTGTATTGAACAGAATGTCAAAGTTGGTGATTTGCTTCGCCATCGTTTTGAGCATTTCATCGACTTCAGCAGTCATTAAACTCGCATGCGAGATAAAGGCTGATAAATCACCCTGTTCGAGCTGTGCAATCACTTCTGGTGCCAGTTTTAGTTGGGTGGCCTGACTTTTTAAGAAGTTAAACGGCGTTTGCTGCGGTAGTTGAGTTGCTTGCACATTGACCCAACCGAGGAGCTGTGTATTAAGTTTTTCTTCCGGTGCGCGACGCAGTAGCGGACTTGATTCAGGTGCATTAATTTCATCTTCTAGATTCAGCTTGGCATCGTATACACAGTATTTATTGGTGGTCGGGAAAGAGAGCATGGCATCAAAGCGATAACCCGGCTGAAAAATTTCAATCCCTTGCTTTTGGATTTTTCCTATGGTCAAGCCGTCTTGTGCAAGGGTATACAACGGTAATGTTTTCAGCGTTTTAAACTGTGAAGACATCGACTTACTTTGATATTTTTGACATTCACTAAGGGTTTGCTCTGCGGTAAAGAGCGCAGAATCAGGCAGTTCTTTGATGGTCAAACCAATGGTGTCACGGATACCGCCGTGAATCATGCGCCAGCGGTGGTATTGGTTCTGATCCACCTTAATTTCACCAAACATTTTGCCATTGATACTGGTAAAACGATTTTCATCCGCCCATGAGGTGGGTATATCGAGTTTTGAATAATCTTCTAAGCTATAGATGCAGGGTGTACCATTCACTTGGCTTAAATTGCTGTCGCAATCTTCATTGTATTGAATCTGCTGGAACAGCATGATTTTTTCATGGTCATACTGCTGGGTTTTTTGATTTTTCCATAAGATGTCCAAATCTCCAGTCTGCTGAATTTGCCCCTGTCGAATGACGGGTTTTCGCTCTCCCTCAATAATCAAAGGGCCAGCCATGCCGCTTGAGACCTGAATCGCGGTTGAACCATGCACATGCGAGTGATACCAAAATGTTCCCGCAGGATGATTCGGTTCGATCTTAAATTCGTAATGAAAATCTTGCTGAGGTTTTAAGCTCAAAAATACGTTGTCACTATTTCCTTGCGGGCTAACCCAGAGACCATGTGTATGTAAATTTGTGGTGTTAAAACAGTTCCCTTGGTTAATATTGGTCACTGGACTTGGACAGGTCTCCGTCGATTCAACAGGGAGATGATTGACCAGATGAATTTTTAAATTGTCACCTTGTTTCGCACGAATTTGTGGGCCAACCAGTACATCAGAAACACTGCCATCGCTATTTTTCGAGTTCCAGAGTTCAGGTTTAGTCAGATAGCCTCTGACCTGTAATAGGTCATTTTCACCCGTTTCAGGGTCGTATAAGGCTTGGCGTTTATAGGCAATCAGCAGTTCATGCTCACCTTGTGCATTGGCTTTCAAACGTGGTGGATTCGAGATGACAGTCGGTGAGTCTACTTCCTCTTCTTGAATCGTCGAATCTGTTGTCGATTGGTCGTTGTCGCCACAGGCAATGAAGCTGAGACAGCTTAAGAGGCAGCCAGCCCCAATGATGGTTTTAAATTTTGTCATGATCTTTCCCCAAAGCATAATGACGGTAGAACAGTAGTCGCTGATTTATTTAGCTAAGGTTTTGTAAATATTGTGATTATTTTGGCGAGTACAGCGAATTACTGTTCTTGTATGTCGTGCTTTTATTATCTGAGAGAGGGGTGATTCGACGCTATCCCTGCAAATAGGGATAAATTGAGAATTAAGATAAAATAAATAATAAAACCGTGTTTTGATTCACATTATGGCTTTAAGGCGCAATGAGCTAATGAAGTAATTTAATGCCTTGATTATTAAATACTAAAATTGATAAGACTGATTTTTAACCAAATTGGTTGCTGTTTAGATTAAATATTATGCAGTGCAATTTACCTTAGACTAAAGAATGAGGCGGATTTGCAGCTATTTCTCAAAAAAATTCACATTTAGAGCGAATATTCCAAAGTTAGTGTAACTAAATATTTCAAAAACCCCTATTTTTATATTTAACTCTATGAAATATATAAGATTTGGGAAATGGGTTTTCGGCAGTGTAGTATGCCTATCGAACAAAGATGAATTGTCTATGAAAAAGACAACGCAAAAAAATGAAAGACCGAGGGCAGGAACGCTATGAACAACAACTACCGTAAACCGCTGCAAGGCACCCAGCTAGAATACTTCGATGTACGTCAAGCCGTAGAAGATATTCAGCCAGGCGCATACGCAAAACTCCCATATACATCTAAAGTCCTTGCAGAGCAGTTGGTTCGTAAATGCGACCCTGCAATCTTAGAACAGTCTTTAAAAGAACTGATTAACCGTAAACAAGACCACGATTTCCCTTGGTACCCTGCACGTGTGGTGTGCCATGACATCCTCGGTCAAACCGCATTGGTTGACCTTGCAGGCTTGCGTGATGCGATTGCAGACCAAGGCGGCGACCCGTCAAAAGTCAATCCTGTTGTTCCAACGCAGCTGATTGTTGACCATTCTCTAGCAGTAGAATACGGCGGTTTTGACCCTGACGCATTTGAGAAAAACCGCGCGATTGAAGACCGCCGTAACGAAGACCGTTTCCATTTTATTGAATGGACCAAAACAGCCTTTGAAAATGTCGATGTGATCCCTGCGGGCAACGGTATCATGCATCAAATTAACTTGGAGAAAATGTCTCCAGTGATTCAAAACCGTGAAGGTGTCGCATTCCCAGATACTTGCGTGGGTACAGACTCACATACGCCGCATACTGATGCCTTGGGCGTAATTTCTGTCGGTGTCGGAGGACTCGAAGCTGAAAACGTGATGCTCGGCCGTGCATCTTGGATGCGTCTGCCAGACATCATTGGTGTAGAACTGGTGGGCCAGCGTCAAGCGGGCATTACTGCAACTGATATCGTGTTAGCGCTTACAGAATTCTTGCGTAAAGAACGTGTGGTTGGTGCTTATTTAGAGTTCTTCGGTGAAGGTGCAGACAGTATGTCTGTAGGCGACCGTGCAACGATCTCGAACATGACCCCTGAATATGGCGCAACGGCTGCGATGTTCTACATTGACCAAAACACCATTGATTACCTGACATTAACAGGCCGTGAAGCGGATCAAGTGAAATTGGTTGAAACCTATGCCAAAGAAATTGGTCTTTGGGCGTCGGATATGACAGCGGCGGAATATCCGCGTGTACTGCGTTTCGATTTATCGAAAGTAACCCGTAACATTGCAGGTCCATCGAACCCACATGCACGTGTATCTACGGCTGACCTAAAAGCAAAAGGTATTGCAGGTAACTTAGATGCAGCACGTGCGCAAGAAGCAGAAGGTTTAATTCCTGATGGTGCGGTGATCATCGCTGCAATTACTTCATGTACCAATACCTCAAACCCGCGTAATACAGTGGCAGCAGGTTTGTTGGCACGTAAGGCAAATGAGCTGGGCTTGGTACGTAAACCGTGGGTGAAATCATCTTTTGCACCGGGTTCTAAAGCCGCTGCTTTATATCTCGAAGAAGCAGGTGTACTCGGTGATTTAGAGAAACTTGGCTTTGGTATCGTAGCCTACGCATGTACCACATGTAACGGTATGTCAGGCGCTCTAGACCCTGTGATTCAGCAAGAAATTATTGACCGTGATGTGTACGCAACGGCGGTACTTTCAGGTAACCGTAACTTTGACGGCCGTATCCACCCATACGCAAAACAAGCATTCTTGGCGTCTCCGCCTTTAGTTGTGGCGTATGCCATTGCAGGAACGATTCGTTTTGATATCGAAACTGATTCACTCGGCAATGACAAAGACGGTAATCCAATTTACTTGAAAGATATTTGGCCGTCTGATGCTGAAATTGATGCACTGGTAAAAGAAGCGGTGAAGCCTGAACAGTTTAAGAAAGTGTATATACCAATGTTTGATTTGGGTGAGCGTGAAAAAGCGGCAAGCCCACTATACGACTGGCGTCCGCAAAGTACTTATATCCGCCGTCCGCCGTATTGGGAAGGGGCTTTGGCTGCACCACGTACACTTGCAAATATGCGTCCACTTGCGATCTTGCCAGACAACATCACCACTGACCATTTGTCTCCATCGAATGCGATCATGATGGATTCGGCTGCGGGTGAGTACCTGCATAAAATGGGCGTGCCTGAAGAAGACTTTAACTCATACGCAACTCACCGCGGTGACCATTTGACGGCGCAGCGTGCGACATTTGCGAACCCGAAACTGTTTAATGAAATGGTGGTGCGTTCTGACGGTACCATCAAGCAAGGCTCAAAAGCGCGCGTAGAGCCTGAAGGCGAAGTGATGCGCATGTGGGAAGCGATTGAAACTTATATGAACCGTAAGCAGCCGCTGATCATCATTGCAGGTAAAGACTATGGTCAGGGTTCTAGCCGTGACTGGGCAGCCAAAGGTGTGCGTCTTGCAGGTGTAGAAGTGATTGTGGCGGAAGGTTTTGAGCGTATTCACCGTACCAACTTGGTGGGTATGGGTGTGCTGCCGCTTGAGTTTAAAGCAGGGACTGACCGTAAAACCTTGAAGCTGGATGGTACTGAGCTGTATAGCGTGATTGGTAATATTGCACCGCGTTCTGACCTGACTTTGGTGGTTGAGCGTTCAACAGCAGACGGCAAAAATGAAATCATTAAAGTGCCTGTGACTTGCCGTTTGGATACCGAAGAAGAAGTGCATGTGTATGAAGCGGGCGGTGTATTGCAGCGTTTTGCACAGGATTTCTTGGAAGGGAATGTGGCTTGATGTAATTCTTTAAATCCTCCCCAGCCCTCCTTTTTCAAAGGAGGGAGTACCCCTCTTTTATAAAGAGGGGTTAGGGGAGATTAAAGTCATTGATATTGTTTAAAAAACGCTCTAATGTGAATTGGGGCGTTTTTTATTTATTGGAGTATAACTTTGGAAATCTATAAAGATATTGATAATGATTCTAATGTAACGCATTACGAAATTGGAGAAAATTATATTAGGGTCAAATTTAATGGTACTGCCAAAATTTATACCTATAGTTACTTTGGAAAAGCAGGAAGGCTTCACGTAGATAGAATGAAAATATTAGCCAAATCAGGTGATGGATTAAACTCATACATAATGCGAAATGTTAAGTATTTATATGATTGAAATAAAAGAGATTGTGATTAATGGGCGATAAAAATTTTGGAACATGGCTAAATAGTCTTACAGAAGCTCAAATTAATGAAATTAATGAGAAACAACACGAAGAGCACATACGTCAAGTTGATGCTTTTAAAGATGGTTATCAGAAAGAACAATGTTATCTATGTGGTAAAGATTTTAAAACAATTAGTAAAGAGCAGCCGTGCTTACACTGGTTGTTACGCCGAGGTAAATTTAAGAAAAATGATTTCAAATTAATTTATACAAAGTTTGGTTATCATAATATTGCATCTTTTTTAAGGTGGTGCGCAAATCAAGAAAAACTATTGTCGAATATTAATGATTTAGAAAGTGAAAGATCCGATAGAAAAGTTTTATCTTCGACTATTAAGTGGAAAAATATTGAATGGACTTTTGACTGTTCACAAAATGATGCTAGTGGGCATAAAGGCAGTCAAATTGAATATCCACATTATCATTTTCAAATGAGGATTGATGGCAGGCCATTTATAAATTTTAATGAATTTCATGTGCCATTTTCAACAGAAGACGTGGAAATACTAAAATTAAGAAACAACTCTAGAGTTGTGCAAAATTTTGGTGTGGCTGGTTCAGGTATGCAGGATGCTGTGAATGTTGATCCCGAGAAACTTATAGAATTGGCTTCTCCATCTGAAAATGAAGATGATGCAACTTATCACTTTTCTACTTTTGTCGATATGAGTGATCATCCAATTTCAGGAGAGGAGCTTTATGAAATTCAGATGGAAGCTCAAGCTCAGGGTAAATCATTTACTTACATGTTAAATAAAAAATTAGGTGATCGAGTGAAAATACAAACGGTTATTAGTCCAGCAGAATCGATCCCAGATATTGCTGTTAGAACAGAACATAAAAGAAGGTAGAAGCTTGGATTAAGCTATGCTAACTAATATTTTTGGTTGAAAATAATACAATAAATACCTATCATAAGATATATATCAAAACTGATGGAGTAGTACTATGACTACCGCAAAAGTTTTTATGACAGGGCGTAGTCAAGCCATACGCTTACCTAAAGAGTTTCGCTTTGAGGGTAAAGAAGTTGAAATCTTCCGCCGTGGTGATGAGGTTATACTGCGAGAAAAACCAGTCACAGCAGATCAGTTATTTAAGGTTTTGGCACAAATGCCAGACGACTTTTATGCAGAAACAAGAGTGGATGAACCACCGCAAGAACGAGAAGAGTTCTGATGCCAACACAATATTTATTGGATACAAATATTTGTATCTATATCACCAAGCATCAACCCGAAATTGTACGTCAGCATTTTGAAAGACATTTACCTGACGGCAATATTTTTATTTCAGTGATTACTTTAGGTGAACTTCGCTTTGGTGCGGAAAAAAGCCAATGGAAAGACAAAGCTTTCAAAGTGATTGATGAATTAACTTCAATCATTCCTGTTATAGAGTTAGATGAACACACCGCCGTACACTATGCTCAAATTCGAAAACAGTTAGCGCTTCAGGGGCAAATAATTGGCAATAACGATTTATGGCTAGCTGCTCATGCACGATCAAATAATTGGGTCATGGTCACAAACAATGAAAAAGAATTTCTGCGTGTAGACGAACTGCAAGTAGAAAACTGGCTCAGCAAATCGCTGTAAACCCACCAAAATTTCCATTCGAAATTATGCTTTGCCTAAATGCCATTATCAATTGTCGAAATGACCAATAGACATTCATCACAAGAGGGTTATACTGAATCTACCATTTCTAAAAACACATGGAGAACAAAAATGGTTACTGCTGGTCAAAAACCCGGAACAGGCTTCTATTTTTGTGTTCAATGCGGACACCGCGTCTACTTAGAAATTGGTACTGATCGTTTACCACCGTGTACCAAATGCCAAGGCAATCAATTTAACAATAAGAATGCCTAAGCTGCAAAACACTAACAGTTATCCGCTGTTTAGAAAGAAAAGCCCTATCACTCGATAGGGCTTTTTGCTAACGTATAACACAGCATATATAAAAACAAATTGCACATTTAACTGTTCGGAGAAGCCCATGGAAACAATATTAGGACTATGTATTGGTATTGGCTTAAGTGCTGCTTGTGGTTTCCGTGTCTTTGTACCTTTATTGGTGATGAGTGTTGCTTCCATTTTAGGACTATTCGAACCAATGAAAGGATTCGAATGGTTGTCTATGCCTGCAGTATGTATCGGCTTAGCAATTGCGACGGTTTGTGAAATCGCCGCGTACTATATTCCTTGGGTAGACAATGCCCTCGACACCATTTCAACACCTGCAGCCATGATCGCAGGGACCATCGCCACAATGGCAGTAAGCTCAGGTGAAATGTCACAGTTTGCCAGTTGGGCGGCAGCAATTATCGTGGGTGGTGGTACAGCAACAGCAGTGCAAATGAGTACTGTCGCTGCGCGTGGTGTATCTACCGCAACCACAGGTGGCGTTGCAAACCCCATCTTATCTACTGGAGAGTGGATTGGTGCTGCAGTCTTGTCAGTATTGGCCTTTTTAGTCCCATTTTTCGTGGTGATCTTAGTGATTGCAATCGTGATCTGGTTGGTTCGCCGCATACGCCAAAAACGAACTGTACAGGTCGATACCCCTTTATAAACCAATCAACATTTCACTCTAAAATGAATCCATCTTTTAGAGTGAGTGATCTGCGTGTTTGCTTAATAAATATAGAAATAAAAATCCGAAACTGAGTTTTTGGCAGCGTTTGATAAAGATTATAAAAAATTATAAGAAGTGTTACTGATACAGTTACCATCATCCTGTTAGCGACGAATATTGTGGTTTATCTGATTTTGACGCCGTATTTGTTGATGTCAGTTCGAGTGAAAAATACCTTTACTCAACATTCAAAGCACTCGGCTTAAGCGCAAAAAAATACTATCGAGCAATTTCACCTATCCGTCCTAAAAGAGCACATCATTCTGTGTTTAAGTTATCCAAGAGACGACTAAAAAAATCTTTAAATTGCGATTGATTTTTGAACAATAAAGGCATAATTTTAGTATGTGATTATAAATCACATAATTTTTATATGGATTTATTAATCTTTGAATTTTATAAAAAATAATGAGGGGAATGGTAGATGATTAAATTTATAGTCGATGAAAATGCCTTAACGAATGGCTCACATTTAATTCACAATGGTACGCAAGGATGTGTAGACATGCCGCAGTTTGAGCAGCAAATATTGATTGGTTATTTTGCCAATTTTGAACTCGCTTATAAGCGTGCACGTATGAGCTGGCCAACAGAAAAAGTTGTTGGTTGCGATAAATGCTGTAGTCAAAGCTAGAAATTCAATATGCATTAACCTTGAAATAACGCTGTATATCCAGGAAAAATGGCGCAGAAATTGCTAACTAAAACAGGTAATCGCGTTATTAACAGGATATACAGCATGACCACAGAAACCATCCGTTCTACAAAATATCCAGCAGAGGCGCATGCCTATGCAGCATGGCCTTTGATCTTGATCATCATTGGTGGTGCGATTGGACTGGTTTATGCCGTGATTGCTTATCTGATCAATCTCAAAATATATACATCAGACCTCAGTCGAATGAATAAAATTTTGGCCAATTTACTCTGTGGTATGGCGGCATGTAGTGGTTGGTGGTTTAGCGCACAGTGGGTACAAAGCTATTTAGTTCATTGACTAACAAATCGTTGAATTGATCATGAATTAAATAACTGATGTTACACACTTAAAAGTAGTTTTGCATTTTTTAAATGATTTTTAATTCTATTCGACGGCGTCTTATATCTAGGGATTGAATAAAGGGATTAGCCTTCGGCTGGAGGTACTTTTACGAAACGTTGTTTCTCATTCGGCAAAATGAGAAGCGAAGCTTCGCAAGGAAACCATCTTGCGGAGCAATGCTCCTCACCGCAAAATTCGTTCACTAGCGTCTAATTATCTAAAGTATCGCAAAAACATTTTTGATTAAAAGTAGCTCTGTTTCAAACACTTGCGGATGACGTTACCGCGTATCGTTCATTTATTTGAAGCAAATTGCGCTTCTGATGTTACTGCGTAACATCAGTTCAATAAGTAGAACAAAGATAGATCTAGATCATTAGTTACTCACTGAGCGGTGTTTTGTGAGTCATAATCAATGTAGATAATTGAAGCGTAGGGGGAATGTTCAGCGGCGATATATTTTAATTTTGACCCTGTGTTTGCACGTTTGGTCTGTTGTGAAAGAAAATTTTCTTAAAATTGACCATATCTGCAGATAAAAAACGCTGAAATGAGCTGAAAAGATAAAATATCCTGCCAAACCTAAAATGGCTGAAAAAATTTGCTGAATTTGCAGAAAATTAGAAAAACTTAGGAAATTAATCCCGATGCCCTTTGGTTAAAGTATATCTCAAGGGTGTGATAGAGATTGAAAAGAGTAGCATGCTGTCAGTGGTGCAAAACACGCGTACAGTACTCACCCAAAAGGTCTCGATTCAGCTTAGGACGCTATAAACCAGAAGTTTATAGGCTATAAGATCATGACTTACAAAGTGATGATAGTTGAAGTAAACAACATTGTTTTCTCTTATACCACCCCAAAAATTTAAGCCAAAATAAAAAACAATAATAAATCATTACTTCTTTAATCCGCACAAAACAAACCACACCAGTTAAATCAGCACAAGCTCAAAGATCGTCAGGCATCTCTCTTGCAAATTGTCCTAATCCAAGCCTTAACTCTCAACGAACTTCATTTTCATCATATTGAATAGCTTCTGTGCTTCTTACTACTTTTTTCGAACAGATCACGATTTTTCAAATCTCGCTGTGGCATAGATTGTTGACTCTGAATCCAGTTGAAACATTCATTTCAATATATGTTCTCATTGGCTAACCGTCTTGTTTGAAATTCAAATGAACTCTGTGTTTGAACGCTAAGTTGTAGCGTAAATTTTCGTAAAAATTCATTTATAAGATGGAAAAAATGCTAAAAAATGATACGAGAAGAAATAATTTTCAATATATCTTTAAATGTGAAAAATATTTTTAAAATAAGCCCAAAACAGTAATTTTCAGGGAAACAATCCCTCATCAATACCACTACTATATATCTCAAGGGTGTGATAGAGATTGAAAAGAGTAGCATGCTGTCAGTGGTGCAAAACACGAGTACAGTACTCACCCAAAAGGTCTCGATTCAGCTTAGGACGCTATAAACCAGAAGTTTATAGGCTATAAGATCATGACTTACAAAGTGACGATAGTTGAAGTAAACAACACTGTTTTCTCTTACACCCTAAAAAATTTTTAAGAATTCAATCGAATAATAAATCCTTCCATCTTTTTCAAAATTTCAAACTTCGCATTCATTCCCAACACACTTTGATTATTGCTGATGTAATAAATATCACGCAGAACAACTCAAACTTAATCTAAGCTTCGGATTGTCCTTTTTCACAAAGTTGTTATGCTTAACTATCTAAATTTTAAATAATTTTGTTATGGGTTATCTTGATCAATTGATACAGGATTGTCTACAGGCACAGCAGACTAAAGCTGAGCGTATATTTGAGTTTTCAAGTTTTGATGATCTTGCTCAACACGCACATTATATTTATGTGATAGAGCAGGTTGGTGGCGATATACAGCAGACATATCAGGACTATGCTGCATTTAAGTCATTGAAAACCCATGCCTGTGCCAAGTTAAATCAACCCAATCACATTCTGTATGTTGGATCATCACGGACAGGTATAAAGAATCGTTTAAAACAACATTTAGGTTTTGGGCCTAAACAAACCTATGCCTTGCATTTGTCGCAGTGGTTTCAGGGCGAATATCGCATCACACTACATCAGTATCCATTAACCACGAGTTCAAGCATCTTACAATTACTGGAGGATGATTTATCTCATTCATTAGCACCTGCCTTTGGTAAATTGGGGACCAATAATCGTTAGGGTAGAACCTGATCGGTCAAAGTCGATTGACAGCGAATTAGTCAGTTGTTATTTTGCCGACATTCTCCCAGTACACAGTCTGTCCATGCCTTTAGATCCCAACTTTGTCTATGCGCCGCCTCAAGGTCCTCTACGTATTTTGTATGAAGATGCAGACTTGGTTGTCATCGAAAAACCAGCGGAATTGCTGTCGGTTCCGGGACGTTTGCCTGAGCATCATGACAGTGCCTATCTTCGAGTTTTGCAACAGTATCCAGCAGCAAAGATTACCCATCGTTTAGACATGGCAACATCAGGCATTTTGATGTTTGCGAAACACCGCGATGCAGAAGTGGCAGTGAGTAAAATGTTCCAAGCGCGGACGGTTCAAAAGCAATATGTGGCTTTAGTTCAGGGCAAACTTGAAGGTGAGGGCAGTGTTGAAGTGCCCCTCATTACGGACTGGGAAAATCGCCCACGTCAGATGGTGCATTTTGAATTGGGCAAACCCTCAAAAACCTTGTATCAAGCCATTAGCTATGACGCAAGCAAGGACATTAGCCGAGTATTATTAACACCAGTGACAGGGCGTTCTCATCAACTACGTGTACACATGATGCATATTGGGCACCCAATTACAGGGGATCAACTGTATCACCCGAATGCAAAACAGAGCTCACTCGGACGGATGGCGTTACATGCTTGCGATCTGGCATTTACCCAGCCCTTAACCCAACAAGCCGTTCATATTCATTGCGCGGCAGAATTTTAAAGCATATTCATGTGAATGCTCATTGTTCATAAAAACTGCTGCATTGAATTAAAACCTTTGGGACTCGTAAAAAGCGCAGAATATCTACAGCTTTAAATAGGTTTTTCTGCTTAAAAATGATTCATGATATACACTATATCCCCAATTCTGGGGATATATAAATAATTTAAATATCTCTATAAAGTATGTGAAAAATTTAGAAAGATTGATATTAAATTTCTTTGTAGCTTTTAGTAAATAAACGCCATTTTTAAGGTTTTATTATATTTTCTAATGAATATTGAATGATTAATTTTTTAATATAAAAATATTTTATTAAAATTATTTAAAACAGCATTTTAGTTAAATTGTGTGCAAGTGTGTATTTGGTCAGATAAATACAGTTTTTTGCATTTATTCTGCTAATATGAAATAAATTATTGATTTTAATTTTTATAAATTAGGTTTGTTTTGGGGAATAAACTTAAATTGTTGAAGCTTATTTTGAGGATTGGCAAATGATCAATATTGCTTTAATCGTCCTTATCATCCTATTAATTGTGGCTCTCCTTTTTGTTTATAACCGCAAATTGAAAAATGATAAAACCCTACGTTCACTGCAGGAAAACTTCGATCGTGCGCGGTTAAAACTGGCTGAAACAGAGTCGCAACAAGATGAACTGAATTATGAAATCAGTCAATTACGCATTCAAAACAGTGGCTTAAAAATCCAAGTCGATAAAGTAGCGAAATATCAACATATTGTGGATATTGAACAATATGTTGAGTATCGAACTTTACAGGCAGATGGCTTGTTAGAAGTCACCAAAGCCAATGCAGATATCATGTTGAATGATATTCGCGCCAAGATCGAACAAGTGCGTCAGTATTTGAGCAAATATCAAGAAAAAGCCAAATTACAAACGCAGGAACAAGCCCGTGCCGAGTTAAAAGGTTTATATAGCCAAGCGCTGGATCAACAGCATTTGGAAAATATTAACCGTGCTTTGGACAACAAAATACAGGGCTATCAGTCAGCGTTCTTTTTGCCTTTACAGAGTGTATTAGAACAGCTGATGGATGGCATGAATGAATCTGCGGCAAAGCAAAATTTGACTGCGGTGCGTTGCAAAATGATTGATGCGATGGAGCAGCAATCGACTGCAAACTGTAACTATGTCGATGAAGAGCGTCGTTTGGCTGCGATGCAACTATTTACATTGGTGTTTAATAGTCGTGCTGACTTGTATTTGGCCCAATTAAATACCAAAAACTTAGGTGAGCTATTGCAGGCTTTGGCGGATGATTTCACCTTGCTCAATGCGCATGGTGTACATTTTAGTCAGGCACGGGTACTCGACAGTTATCTACAATTACGCTTAGAAGAATTGAAAATGGCAGCTTTGGTTTTACATCTCAAAGAAACTCAGGCCCACATGGATGTTGTGGTTTAATTTGAATTGTTATCAGAAAGATCACTTCGGCGGTCTATTTCTGATTAAAGAGATTTAGCTAATGCAAATTGCAACAATTATCCGTTAATCTAAGTCAACAGAATAAAATTCATAAACGATAAGGGAAAGTACAATGACTCGTGATTTTAAACAATTTCCAGATGATGATAATGGCAATGTGCTGTGGCAGATGCAGCAAGATGGTGATGATTTATCTGTGCCGCACGAAATCGAATATTCAATTGCCTTTTCGAACGAAGCGCAGGCTGAACAGTGTGCATTGTATTTATTGAAAGAAGAGCAAAAAATTTCGTTGTTCCAAGATGAAGAATCAGATCGCGAGGAATGGATTATCACGGTCTATGTCTATATGGAACCTGATTATGAAGATATCGTTGATTTAGAGCAGTGGTTTATTAAAATTGCGGAACAACATTCGGGCGAATATGACGGTTGGGGTTGTATGGCTTATATCTATGAAGATGATGATTTGGATGAAGATGAAGCACAATTGAGCTAAGTCTCACTATTGTATCGTTAGCAATAAGAACCCAGTGATTTAACTGGGTTTTTTATTATTTAAATTTTATAAAAATTGTGTAAAATTTTGATTTTTCAATATTTTTAATCAAAATCAATATGAATGCAGCTCACAAAACATAACACGGCATTGCGTTAAAGTGATGGGATCAATCTGTAGGATTCGCTATAGTATTGAACAGCAATGACCTTTCTCGCACGTCTCAAGGCTGTCTCATTTAGAACGTTTCAGTGTGATAAAAATGGACGATAAAGCGAGGGTGAATGCATGTGGATGATTCAGTGAAAACAATGACACAAGGACATCATCATAAGCAATACTGTTCGATTACATCGTGTTTTTAGTGCGCCTGTAGAGCGTGTTTATCGTGCCTTTGTGGAGCCAGATGCTTTAGTGAAATGGATGGCACCGCATGGATTTACTGCCCATGTGGAACATTCGGATGTGCGTGTAGGTGGCTCGTACCGCATGTCGTTTCAAAATTTTTCAACGGGAACCACACACGCTTTCCATGGTGATTATCATGAAGTCGTGCCCAATCATTTACTGCGCTATACAGACCAATTTGATATGCCTAAGTTGGCCGGTGAAATCGAAGTCACTGTTGAGTTTAAAGCGGTATCAGTAGGAACCGAAGTGACGATTGTACAGGCAGGGTTGCCGAGCGTTATTCCACCTGATGCCTGTTATTTGGGTTGGCAGGAGTCTTTACAGTTGCTGGCTTTTTTAGTGAATCCAGCGATCCCCGATGAATAATCTGAAGAATGATCGAAAAACTGCAAATAGGCGAAGGAGGGCTTAATGACTGTACACATTAAACGTATTTATGATGAGATAAGCCCAGACGACGGTAAACGCATATTAGTCGATCGCTTGTGGCCGCGTGGTATCAGTAAAGTGAGCGCAGAGCTAGATTTGTGGCCGAAGGCATTGACGCCATCTACAGATTTACGTCGTTGGTATCATCAAGATGAGGCAATGGCTTCTCGATGGGACGAGTTTAAACAGCGCTATTTGCAAGAAATACAGCCACATCAAGCCGAGTTGGAACAACTGCGGGCATGGGAAAAAGAGGAGCCACTAACCTTACTCACAGCGGCTAAACATACGGATAAAAATCATGCGCATATCTTAAAAGCGTTAATATTAAATACCTCATTAGAGATCTAAAATTTAAACCTTCAAGTGCTGTAGCGTTGTGAAATTTACGACCTTCACAAGGTGATTAAACCATACGAAATTTATGGTTTTTAAGTTTATGAAATACATAAAAATGTTATATTAAGATTTTATGGATTTTTGCATCCATCTTTTTTTGAGGTCTTTTATGTCTTTACCCAATTGTCCCCAATGTAATTCTGAATATACCTATAATGATGGCGATTTACTGATTTGTCCTGAATGTTCACATGAATGGCGTGAAGGCGAAAGTTCTGCTGATGAGCAGGTAATCATTAAAGATGCCAATGGCAATGTATTGGCTGATGGCGACACGGTTACTGTGGTGAAAGATCTTAAAATTAAAGGCTCATCTTCAGTGGTGAAAGTTGGTACCAAAGTTAAAAATATTCGCCTTTTAGTCGATGCAACAGATAGTCATGACATTGACTGTAAAATTGATGGTATCGGGGCAATGAAGCTCAAATCTGAATACGTGAAAAAAGTTTAAGTTTCGTTTTTGTTCGCTCCAAAGCAAATTTCAATCATCCTAAGCGAAGTCAACACTTGGCTTAGGATGTCTACTTAAACATGAAATAGATAACTAATTCGCTATAGATTTTACTTTTCAGCCTGCATAATAGAAGCATTACAGGTTTGAAATGTCTTTACTATGCCGCATATTCATTTGGAATATTCCAATAACCTTGAGCTGGAGGCTCGTCCTTTACTTAAATCGCTAAACAAGGCCTTATTTGAATCGGGTCATGTCAGTGCCATCAATGATATTAAGAGCCGTGCTGTCGCTCAGCAAGATTTTGTTGTGGGCTTGGATGAACACGCTCAACATGCGTATATGCATGCCAAAGTTTCATTATTGACGGGTCGAACGGTTGAAGTTCAAAAGCAAATTTCATTGTTGTTATTGGACGTGTTGAAACAACATGTCACAGCTTCAGCAATAGAAGTGCAACTTTGTGTAGAAATTTTAGAAATGAATAAAGCAACCTATTCGAAGCAGATCGTGAGTCCTTAAGGCCTTTATTCAATGCGTTGAGCAATGTACCGCTATTCACAAATACAGCATGATGAAAGAATGATGAAATCCGACTTCGGTCGGATTCTTTTTTATTGGAATTATTTATTAAAAATCATTTTCTTAGTGATTAAATTTTAAGCCTTTACACTGATCAAAAAAGACATTGAAAAATGTGACCGAGTTCATTTATATTCTGTAGATCAGGTTGAATTTCCAACAACAAATCCTGATCGAATAATAGATAAAACAATGAAAATGAAGGGGTAACATATGTCGGGATGGTACGAGATCAGTCATTCTAATGATCAGCAGTTTCGTTTTGTATTAAAAGCAGGGAACGGTGAAATCATTTTAACGAGTGAATTATATAAAGCGAAAGCATCAGCCCAAAACGGGATTGAGTCTGTACAAAAGAACAGTTCAGATGACAGTCGTTTTGAACGACTGACGGCCAAAAATGGCAAACCATATTTTAATTTGAAAGCGGCAAACCATCAAATTATTGGGACCAGCCAATTTTATGCCAGTGAGCAATCACGCGATAAAGGCATTGAATCAGTTAAAACCAATGGTGCAAGTACCCAAATTAAAGATCTAACTGCTTAAATTTGAAACAACCTGATCGAGACAGTCAACGCGGGATAAACAAAACCTGAAGGCTCGTCAAAATCACAAGATCAAAAGCAATATGGTTCTCAAATAAGCGCTGTTGGGTTGGATGCTCTTCAATCTAGATCAGGCTTATTTGACGGTACAAGGAAGTACCACAACTTCACTGGCTAGAGTGGTGAACGATGAATAAGCAGAATCATATTTTGTATTATGGGCTCATTACGATTTTGATCATCGTCATGGGGTGTATGATTGCGTCTCCGTATTGGGTGTTGTATCAAATACGTCAAGCCTATGAGCACAATCAACCTGAAAAAATTGCTCAATATATCGATTTTGCGGCAGTCAAATCGAGTCTAAAACCACAAGTTGAAGACCTCATTCAACAGAAAACTGGGCTACAGCATTTACCCGAATTTGCCCAGTCTTGGGGTGGGCAGCTCAGCACAGTCCTCAGTGCAACGCTAGTCGACAGTCTGGTCACTCCAACCAGTATCATGCTGCTTTTACAAGGCAAAGCATTAAAAGAGTCGATCCAACTACCAGAAATAACCAAACTGACCAATCCGAGCATGATTAGCCCAGGGATTGAACTATTCACGCATGCTGAAAATAAGGTCGCAGAACAACCTTATGCGTCAACACTATCCAAAAATGACGAAACTGCAACCGCTGTTGCTTTAAAGCAAAGCCAGCCACTTGAACCCAAAGCCAGCTATAGCGCTTGGAATCGATTTGATCTGTATGTGCCGCTCCAAGGCCTAAGCGAAGAAAAATATACCGTATTTAGTATGCAACGCCGCGGTTGGAGCTGGAAGATCGTTGCAATTCAACTTCCAAACGCCGCCCAGAACAATGCTTCATAAAAAATAAAATAAATAGGTGCCAGAGATGCAAGATAAAATCAAAATAGTTGGTGACCAACAGGCCGCTGACGAAATTCTGCAATTTTTAGCCAATTGGGATGAGGTCATCTGCCAATTGAAAATTGAAAATATTGCTGAATCCTGCGCAGCAGATGTGTACTTTTTTGATGCCAGTTGTGAAATGCGTGGCTTAATGGCATATCAAAAAATGTGGGAATTTTATCGGGAGTATTTTCGTGAAGGCTTAAAGGTATTTAGGCGGGAATTGGTCATCCATGCAGATCCTGATATTGCCTTTCTGCACTGTTATTCCAAAATTGATGATCAGAGCGGGATACCGACGCCGGGGATCTCGTGGTGTCGTAATACCATTGGGATGAAAAAAACGCAGTCTCAATGGAAGATCGTTCATCAACATATTTCTGTTCCCGTGGATATTGTGACTCATCAAAGTAAAGTGATTACCTTTTAATTCCTCTCGAAACGCAGTATGAAAACAGAGCTATAAAGCTCTGTTTTTTTCTTTGCAAATCATTACATGAAATGCGTATGCAGCCCTAAAACTTCAGCCTAAATTAAAAAATAATGACCATCGTTCAGGATAAGAAAATGGATCATAAAAATAATAAATTAGCGCAAGAATTTGAATCATCACCATCAGGTCAAAAGCAAGGCTTGCAAGACCTGAACGCATCGAAGCAAATGCCCCCTGCAGATTTACATAAAGTGATTCGAATCACAGCAGGGTTTATCATCGGCAGTTTGCTGATTGCCGCCTTATATCTTGGCAAAGATATTTTTATTCCATTGGCACTCGCAATTTTATTGGCTTTTTTAGTTGATCCTTTGGTGATGAAACTACGCGGTTGGGGACTTCCGCAGATGCCATCTATATTTATTGTGGTCGGTTTGGCTTTGGCGATTTTATCCGGCGCGGCCTCTTATTTGGGTTATCAACTGGGGCAATTAAGCCAAGAATTACCGCAATATCAGGGCACGATTCAAAAGAAAATGGATTCTATTCGTCAATTTGCACGCGGCCCGAGTGTTTGGGATGGCGCAAAAACCACCATAGATACCGTTGAAAATTCGATAGATGATGTGGTGCCAGAAGAGAAAAATCCTAAAGTGCAACAAGTGAAAGTGGTGGGGCAACAACAAACCACGGCTGAAGCGGTCATGGCTTGGAGCGAGCGGGTGCTCAATCCCTTGGCAACTGCGGGTATTGTTTTTTTGTTTGTGATTCTGATTTTGGTCAATCGGAAAGATTTGCATGATCGTTTCCTTAAGCTGCTGGGCGGTAATTTAAATATTGGAACTGACGCACTAGATGAAGCGGCCAATCGTATCGGTAAATATTTACGTATGCAGCTGATGGTGAATGTGACCTACGGTATTCCGATGGCTTTGGGACTTTGGTTTATTGGGGTGCCGGCAGCAATTATGTGGGGAATGGTGGCGATTGTGATGCGCTTTGTTCCCTATGTCGGCCCAATGATTTCTGCGATTTTCCCCATTGCATTGGCTTTTGCGGTAGATCCCACATGGAATATGGTGCTATGGACAGTGGGTTTAATTTTGCTCGTGGAATTGGTCAGTAATAATATTATTGAGCCTTGGTTATATGGGGAAAGTACCGGACTTTCAACCTTAGCCATTATTATTGCCGCCATGTTTTGGACGGCTGTGTGGGGGCCGATTGGTTTAATTTTATCGACGCCTTTAACCGCATGTTTATTGGTGCTTTCGAGCTATGTACCATCCTTAGGTTTTATTAAAACCCTGATCGGTAGTACACCTGCATTGGCACCGCATGAGCGCTTTTATCAGAGATTAGTCGCTGATGATGTGCAAGATGCCGTGGATGTCGCACAAAATTTTATTGCTGAAAAGTTACCGAAGGATGCGACGGATGAAATCAAGGCACGTCGGGTTAATGCGTTTTATGCAAAAGTGGCGATTCCAGCCATACGGATTTTTTCGAGAGGCCACAACACCGAGGCCAGTGCTGAACATCGACTACGTTTACATCAGGGATTAAAACTGTTTAATCATAGTTTTCAACGGGCATATCCAGTGGCACAGCAGGATCAGAAAACTGAGGTTTTGTGTATCGGCGCACGTTGGGAAATAGATGTTCAAGTATCGGCTATGTTGGCGCATGGCCTAAGCTTAAGCGGTATTCAGGCTCAGGCTTTTAGCGATGTCTTAATCCAGAATCAGCATCAAAATATGGGTGATATCCAAGAGGATATTCAGATCGTATGTATTTCGATTTTTCATACAGCACCTGAAGCTCAAATCCGTCTATTAAGCCATTTTTTTAAGGCACAGTTTCCAGATAAAAAAATGATTTTTGCACTGTGGAGCTGTGATGAAGTAAAGCAATTAGATGCGATCAAAGAAAATTTCACCGTCGATGCTGTGGTCAATAATATGAATGATTTGATATTAACCATTGAAGCTTTTCAATTGACGCATGGTGAATCTTGGTTGGATGAGCCTGATCCTAGCGTTGAAGCACAGCGCTTAAAAGCATTAGAAGAACTGAATGTTTTGGATGAGCGGAATTTACCGATTTATGAACAATATATTGAAGAAGCCCGACAAGCCTTCGATGTGAAATATGCACAAATTTCTTGGGTCAAGCAAGATTGGGTCTATACTCCAGGTAGCCCTTTGGCTAAGGCTACCGAGCAACCGATGCAGGTGCGCCAGTCGAAACAAGACTCAATCTGCAGCCATTTGGTATATCAAAATGAACGCTTGATTATTGAAGACTTACAACGTGACCCACGCTTTGCTCATTTACCTGAATTGATGCATAACCGCATTCGCTTTTATGCAGGCGTTGCACTTAGAGACCGTAATGGGGTGGCCTTGGGAAGTTTCTGTGTTTTAGATCGGCAGCCGAATCAAATGACCGATGATGATATGAGTCTTTTAAAAGGCCTAGCGGCAGATTTGATGAATACGCTCAGTGATGAAAATGCGAAACGAAAAAAATGTGAAGAGATACAGCAACTGAATGATTCATCTCTATAAATTTAAATCATGTAGCAGATCCATTTAAACTGGAGTTTCAGTGAAAAGCATTCTAAGATGGCTCTAATATAATTATTTTGAGCCAAAGACATGAACAAAAATAATGTCATCTGGCAACTTTTATTGGGCTACATTGCTGCATTGGGTTGTAGTGTGAGTTTTGCTCAAATTCAAGGAAATTATTTTTCACATAAGGATTGGGAAATCGCTTGTGATAATACGGGGACATGTCGCGTTGCAGGTTATCAAGCGGAAGGCAATCAGCCCGCTATTTCTGTGTTATTACAACGTGCTGCGGGAGCTCAAGCGCAAGTCAGCGCACGAGTAAAACTCGATCCTGAAACCTTCAATGCGGCAAATAAACCACTTCAACTTTACATTTTAGGTAAAAATCAGGGAACTGTGCAGCTTGATGCCAAAACCGCGGAGGGTCAGTTAAGTGCAGCTCAAACTCAAAAACTGATTCAAGCCTTACAAGCCAACCAACCAATTGTGTGGAAAGGCAACAACAAAACATGGTTATTGTCCGTGCAGGGCGCTAGTGCAGTTTTACTCCGTATGGATGATTTTCAAAAGCGCATAGGGACAAATTCGGCATTATTGCGTAAAGCCAATAACAGTTCGGTCAATGTACTCAAACCGAAAAGTATTCCGAAAGTGAATATTCAAAATTATAGTAAGGGCTTACAAACACGGTATGCCGTCAATGCGCCCACAGCCAAACAATTGTTTGGATTGATAAAGAAGAAAACGACAGTAGAAGATTGTCCTCAACTCTTTGATGCAAATTTCTTAGAGGATGATCGGGTCGTGGTGTTTCCAATCAATGGGAAAAATGCCTTGGTCGAAGTGCCATGTTGGCGTGGGGCATATAATAGTGGTAATGGCTATTGGCTGATGGATCGAAATTTAAAGCAAATCAAACAATCCGTGACCTTTTCCGGAAGTGGTTTTAGCGAAGGGCAGATTTTCTCCAATCAACGTGGACGAGGCATTGGCGACTGTCATAGTACGGGGGAGTGGTCATGGAATGGTCAGCGTTTTATCCAAACCTATATGGCAAAAACCACACAGTGCAAAGGATTTGCTGGTGGTGCGTGGGAAATTCCAACCTTGGTCTATCGCGTTCAACTCGACTCTTAATTTGAAAAAGCCCTGATATTCAGGGCTTTAAATGATATAGCGTTTTATTCTATGGGGTTTAAATAAATAACCGAGTACTTTAAAAACGTTTTGGTATTTTTTGTCCACCGACAACCGGTGATTCAGCGATTTTCAACACACCAAATAACCATGTTTCGGCATGATGAACAGCCGTTTTGAGCTCATCACCTAAGGCTAAACGCCCTGCAATAAAACTCGCCAATGAACAGCCCGAACCATGATATTCCCCATCCAGTCGTGGACAACGGGTTTCAGAGACTAATTCACCCTGAACATATAACGAGTTTTGAATATAGTCAGGCGTATTTTCATGCCCACCTTTTACTAATACCGCTTGAGCACCCATCGCAAAAAGTTGCGCAGTTGCTTTAGAGATATCCTCTTCACCTGTGAGCGCACGTAATTCTACGGTATTAGGTGTAAGCACAGTGGCAAGCGGAATCAATTCCGCAAAGGCTTTGACCAAAGTTGCTTGATCGCCCAAAGAACCACCACTATTGGCAACTAAAACGGGGTCGAGAACATAATGATATTCGGGATGTTCACGTAAAAACTCAGCGAGAGCCGCGATATTTTCAGTTGTTCCTAACATTCCTGATTTTACACAGCGAATAGGGAGGTCACCGACGACAGCATGTGCTTGAGCCAACAATAACTCGCGAGAGGTTGCTTCAAACGAATACACTTGTTGTGAGTTTTGAACGGTTAATGCTGTACACGCAATGGCAGCATGTCCACCACTTTGACCAATGGCTTCAATGTCCGCTTGCAGTCCTGCACCACCTGAAGGGTCAAGACCTGAAAAGCACAGTACAGTAGGGCGCACAATGATGTCCTTATTACACAAAATTTGCGATAGTATAGGCAACTTTGAGCGAACACTCGATAGTATTTTTGCAGAAGTGAATGGATAAGGTAAAAGCTGTGATTAAGAATATATTGATCGATCTCGATGGAACATTAACAGATCCAAAAGTTGGCATTACCACTTCAGCACGCTATGGACTGGCGAAAATTGGACATCCTATTTCGGATGAGACCAATATCGATTGGATCATTGGACCACCTTTGAAAGCCTCTTTGGCCAAAATCCTCAATGTCGATATGCATAATGTACTTGCAGATCAGGCTTTACTTGGTTATCGCGAGCGCTTTGCCGTTACGGGCTTATTTGAAAATAAAGTGTATCCTGCGGTTGCCGACACTCTAGCAACTTTACAACAGCAAGGCTTTCACTTGTACGTCGCTACAGCAAAGCCGACGGTCTATGCCCGCCAAATTTTAGAACATTTTGATTTGGCAAAATATTTTACTGTGATCTATGGCAGTGAACTGAACGGTGAGCGAACCAACAAAGGCGATTTAATTGAATACATTTTGCAGCAAGAACAGTTGGATGCGAAGGAATGTGTGATGGTGGGAGACCGTGAATACGATATTTTAGGCGCACGCCGTAATGCAGTGCAGAGTATTGCTGTGAGCTATGGTTATGGTAGTGCAGAAGAAATTCAAACGGCTGCACCGGCACTGGTGATTGATCGTTTTAACGATTTGATTTCGAGTATTGAGCAATTGCAGCAGCAGAAAGTGTCGTAGTTGCACCTAATCAAGAGAATGATGCTGATTATTTAAAGATAATCAGCAAAATCAGAAAAATCAGCCCACAGAAAAACCATTTGAGCAAAGGTGACTCATCATTTTTGATGGTTTCTGCTTCGAGTGCGATGCCATGTTTATCGTAGACAAATACAAAATGTGCATTTGCGCTTAGAGCCATTTCTTGAATGGCTTGTAGCTCGAGTGCGCTGACTTCTTCACTTAAGCGTTCTTTTAACTGAATAAAAATAACCGGCTGTCCAAACTCATACCACTTGAAGTGGATCTGTTGTATGAGTTGGTTGAAGCACTGTTCTGCAACATGATAGTTTCGGACAAAACTTCCACGTTCTATAAAAGCCAGAGGGCAGTTTTGTTCAGCTACAATTTGATGATCACGCGTTAAAACTTGCATTTGATCATAATGGATCTGTACCCAAACTGCGTCAGGAAAAGACGCTAATTTTTCTTTTAACATCACTTTTAGATTTCATTATTTTTTTAATTACTAGCAGTATGTCATTAAAATTTAGAGAAAAATATAGCTGAGATATAAAAAACACATCGATCTATCGAGTTTTTATCTTAAAACGTCTTTCGCAGTTTTGTCACTTTGAATTTTTAACTTCTACAATTGAAATATCTAAATCTTAAGTGTGTTTTTAAAGCCATTATCCTTTTTCTAGAAAACTGTTTCTCATCTGATTTATGTAATCGATCTTGTAACTGTTTCAGGCTTTTGAAAAAATTCAGACAGAAAACAATAAAGCTGAATGCTATGTCCAAATCATTTTTATTCCCTAGCCAGTGGCTCAAACCTTTGCACCCACGTGATCCACATGAGCATCATCGTGTCGCGACCTCTTTAGAATTGCTTTTTGACTTGATCTTTGTCGTGGCGATCGCAACAGCAGGGCAGCAACTGCATCATGCCATTGTTGAAAATCATTTAGCTCAGGGTTTAACGCTGTATGGCATGGTGTTTTTTGCCTTGTGGTGGGCGTGGATGAACTTTAGTTGGTTTGCTTCGGCGTATGATAATGATGATGCGCTCTATCGAATCTTAACTTTCGTACAGATCATTGGTTCTTTGGTCATTGCTGCAGGTATTCCAAGCGCTTTTCAAAAGCAGGATTTTGACGTAATTGTGATTGGTTATGCCATTATGCGTCTGGGCTTAGTTACAGCAGTGGTTTCGCGTTGCAAAGCATGATCTGTCCCGTCGGAAAACAGCATTACGCTATGCTTTTGGCATCATACTGGTGCAAGTGGGGTGGCTGTTCTTTCATTTTTCACCGCTGCATTTCACCGTTTATCTTTTCATTTTGCTCGCAATTGCTGAACTGTCTATCCCAGTTTTTGCAGAAGCTGCAAGCCGTACACCTTGGCATGCGCATCATATTGCAGAGCGATATTCACTGCTTACCATTATCGTTTTAGGCGAATCTATT
The DNA here is from genome assembly GCF_013417145.1 of Acinetobacter sp. YH16044. Taxonomy (NCBI): domain Bacteria; kingdom Pseudomonadati; phylum Pseudomonadota; class Gammaproteobacteria; order Moraxellales; family Moraxellaceae; genus Acinetobacter; species Acinetobacter sp. YH16044. The sequence goes on along the minus strand of NZ_VPEK01000003.1, from coordinate 135,464 downwards.
GTCGGATGCTCGATTGCCATAACCGATGCATTAACAAATCAGCGTTTTAGTACTGAACTGATTTTTCTGATGGTGGGCGGCCTGATGATGATGTTCACCATGTGGTGGTCTTATTTTGATACCAGTATTGCAGAGCGTCTAAATAGCCGAAAAATGGCATTTACTTGGGGTTATGGACATTTCTTTGTCTTTATTAGTATTGCGGCGATTGGTGCTAGTTTAGCTGCCGCAGTCGATGTGGTTTCGCATGAGGTACTGATTAGTTCTGAAAAAGAAAGCTACTTTGTGGCGATCAGCCTCGTGATTTATACGACAAGTTTATATTTACTCCATGAATTGCATCATCAAAGTGGCTTTAGAAAACTTTTATATCCTTTAACCGTGGTGATTGTTTTGTGTATTCCGTTGTTTATTACTCCTGCGGGTTATGCAATATTTGCGATGGCAGTGGTATATGCATTGAGATTGATGTTTACAAAATGCTATTTGGCAAGATAAGTTAATGATATGATATTCATCAATAATTCGTTATATTGCTGATGAAAATAACGTCCAAGAATCATCAAATAAAGATAAAACATAGAGGATTATATGAAAGGGCAAATACTCGATTTTTCTGTTCAAAATAATACAGGCATCATCAGTGGAGATGATCAGAATCGTTATCAATTTTCTGGAAGTGATTGGAAAGGACAAACTGTTCCTGCTCGTGGACAATTTGTTGATTTTGAGACAAGTGGATTGGGTTACGCAACCGATATTTACTTAGTCGCTGTGCCGAATGCTTTAGGCACGCAATACGGTCAAAAGAGTCGTATTGTTGCTGCACTCTTAGCATTCTTCCTTGGTGGATTTGGTATACATAAATTCTATTTGGGTCGTATTGGATGGGGGATTGTGTATCTGCTATTCTGTTGGACCTTTATTCCATCCATTGTTGCTTTTATTGAATTTATTATTTATCTATGCACTTCAGATGAAGATTTTGCGCGTAAATATGGCTAAAGTTTTTTGTTAAAAGATAAGGCGCATTGTGCGCCTTATTTTATTGTTGCAGATCTCTAGCGGGTTGACCCCATTGGTTGTTCTCGGCTTTGGTGTCTGTAGCCCACCATATAATCAGTGGGATGATCCCAATGATTGTGAGCATTAAAAGTTGCCACCAACCTGAACGTCCCGTGTCATGTAGTCGACGTGCGCCAACAGCTAAGCTAGGAATAAGTAAAACGATATTGGTAATATTTTCTAGCCAAGGTTCACTGCCAATAACGAAATCGCAAATAGAGGCAAGTATAGTGACCAATATACAAAATAGCCAAAAGAACCAGAACTCTTTACGTCGAGCACGTCCTTCAAATTCAGCAAACTTTTTCAGTGGTTTGAATGACCACGCGAAAAAGTCATAGTTTTCCTCTTCTTCACTGTAGTTTGCTCGCGTATTCGTGGAAAAACTTTGTTGGTGTAATGCAATATAGACTTGAATCGCTTGCCCACTTTCATCCAAAGCAAAATCAACCTGTTCTCCACGTGTAGGTGGTCTTTGACCGCGCCATTCATGACCAGCAAATTGATAGTGTTTTCCATCTTCAGCACTAATCACCCCAGTATTAGTTTGAATCGAAAAATCTAGTATTTGTCCTTTCATATTTTTCCTGAGTTAATGTGCTGTAGATAGGGTGGCTACATAAATAGTAGCCACGATTTTTTATTTATTTGGCAGGTTGTCCCCATTGGTTTACTTCAGGTTTGGTTTCTGTTGCAAGCCAAATTAGAACCAGAATTGGTCCAACGAGCGGAATCATTTGTATTAACCAATACCAACCAGATTTATTAATATCATGTAAACGACGTACTGCAACAGAAAGGGACGGAATAACCATTGCTAAGATGAAAATACCTGTGAATATTCCTTTGGTTCTAAGCACTGAATCGACAATCAGAGTAATAATCATTGCGATAAGATAGACCAATACAAACAACCAATATTCTTTACGGCGTGCACGTCCAGTAAAATTTGCATAATTTTTTAGACATTTGACAAACCAATCAATCATGTTGAATTGTGATTCTGCTTGGTCTTGGTTTGAAATTTTATCGAGTTGCTGTGAAATTTGTTGAATAGGATTACTGCTGCCAAGTGCATTGAATACTTGAACAGCTTGACCTTCTGGACTGATATCGAAATCTACATGATCGCCGCGTTTAGGTGAGTTTTGGCCACGCCATTCTGCACCTGTAAATTCATAACGGTTTTGATCATCTCCACTGATGATGCCTGAATTGGTTTGTACTGAATAATCTAATATCTGACCTTTCATTCTGTCCTCTTTTATTATGTGATTTTTTTAATTGATGTATTTTTATACCGTTTTATATTAGCAGAATATGAATTAAATTAAATGCATAGATTTGCTTGGGTGAATGAAATTCTTCATAAAAAAAGCGGAACACTTGGTTCCGCTTTTGATATTTCGCTGAAAAATTTATTACCAGCTTAACGCACCACCAGTTTGGTAATCCGTTACGCGAGTTTCAAAGAAGTTCTTCTCTTTACGTAAGTCCATCATTTCTGACATCCACTGGAATGGGTTATTCACACCAGCAAATTGTTCAGGTAAGCCTAATTGGCTCAAACGACGGTTACAGATGAACTTCAAGTATTCTTCCATCATGCCTGCATTCATACCCAATACACCGCGTGGCATAGTGTCACGTGCATATTCGATTTCAAGCATTGTGCCTTCAAGAATCATTTGAATGATTTCTTCTTGGAACTCAGCAGTCCATAGGTGAGGGTTCTCGATCTTGATTTGGTTGATCATGTCGATACCAAAGTTCAAGTGCATAGATTCATCACGTAAGATGTATTGGAATTGCTCAGCAACACCATTCATCTTGTTACGACGACCCATAGACAAGATTTGGCTGAAACCACAGTAGAAGAAGATACCTTCAAGTACGCAGTAGAACGCGATCAAGTTGCGAAGCAAGATTTGGTCGTTTTCAGGTGTACCTGTTTTGAACGTAGGATCACTTAAAGATTGTGTATATTTCAGACCCCAAGCTGCTTTACGAGCCACTGAAGGAATTTCACGGTACATGTTGAAGACTTCGCCTTCGTCCATACCTAAAGATTCGATACAGTATTGGTAAGCGTGCGTGTGAATCGCTTCTTCAAATGATTGACGTAAGATGTACTGACGGCATTCAGGGTTGGTAATGTGACGGTAGATTGCAAGAACCAAGTTGTTCGCAACCAATGAATCCGCAGTCGAGAAGAAACCTAAAGAACGCATAACAATGGTACGCTCATCTTCGGTTAAGCCATTTTCAGACTTCCAAAGTGCGATGTCATGGTTCATGTTCACTTCTTGCGGCATCCAGTGGTTTGCACAACCGTCTAGATATTTTTGCCAAGCCCATTCGTATTTGAACGGTACAAGTTGGTTTAAGTCAGCGCGGCAGTTGATCATCGCTTTATCGTCAACTTGAACACGCTGAGCACCCATTTCTAGCTCTTCTAAGCCAGGTGCAACGTCTAGATTTTCTAGAGCGTTAGATGCTCTTGCCAACGGATCGGTTGGATCTGTTGGTCGATTTGTACTGGTTCGAGCGGGTTGTGCAGCTGCCAAATTCGGCGATGAGTGCTGTGCATTAGATACCACTTGCGAATCAGTCGTTTTTTGCGGTTCGACGGGCGCAGGCTGGTGAGCTTGTGCAGCTTGTTTCGGTTCATCATCTTCGAAATCGTCCCAACTTAGGATAGACATAACAGTTCTCTCTTCGTTGCTTTATATCTTTTATAGACATCCAGCGTCGCTGAGATGTCCTACTATACGCTCAATTTGTGTAAGCAAAATTAAGTTTTGTCGATCACTGCTCTAAAAGTGTTCGGTAGAGCAAATATCCCCACTACTTATTTTGATTACGCGATTTATATGCCTTAAACCAGAAATAGGCGATCGGGACATAAAAAGTCAAAATAAAGGAAACCACCAAAGCAATAAGCCCTAACTGATAGTTATGCGTCATATGTGGCATTGAGGTTTCCTTTTTTAAGTGAATGAGTGTTAATTCTGATAAGCCTAAAAGGTTAGTATTCAATACCAACCTTTTAGAGAGTTTTTTAGTTTTTCATTGCAATAATGAGAACTATAACGATAGGTACAATAATTGTTGAAAAACCTAACACTATAGACAAAATACCTAAAACTAAATCAGGATTAACACTATTCATTATTGACAAGCCTCACAATCAGGGTTGTCAATTGAACATGCCATTGGGACTGGAGCTGCTTGACCAAAACCTTCTTCTTCAGCAGCAACTTCAGCTTTAGGTTCTTCTTTCGCAACTGCAGTTACAGGTGCTGCAACAGTAGCAGGCTTAACTGCGTTCAATGCGCCAGTGTTAATGGTTGATTTCTCAGCAGAAGTCGCACCCAATGCACGTAGGTAATAAGTGGTTTTTAGACCACGTAACCATGCCATTTTGTACGTCATATCGAGTTTCTTACCGTTTGCACCAGAGATGTAAAGGTTAAGAGACTGAGCTTGGTCGATCCATTTTTGACGACGTGATGCAGCATCAACAATCCAACGTGGCTCAACTTCGAACGCAGTCGCGAAGATTGCTTTAAGCTCTTCAGGAATACGTGCAATTTTTTGAACCGAACCTTCGAAGTGTTTCAGGTCGTTCACCATTACAGAATCCCAAAGACCGCGATCTTTTAACGCACGTACTAGGTACGGGTTGATCACTGTGAATTCACCAGAAAGGTTAGATTTCACATACAAGTTTTGGAAAGTTGGTTCGATTGACTGCGATACGCCACAAATGTTCGAAATGGTTGCAGTCGGTGCAATTGCCATCACGTTTGAGTTGCGCATACCGTCTTTTTGAACTTTAGTACGTAAAGTATCCCAGTCCAAACGTGTTGTACGGTCAACTTCGAACATACGGTCAGGACGAGCTTTTTGTACGATATCTAAAGAGTCAATTGGCAAGATACCTTGATCCCAAAGTGAACCTTTAAATGTCTCGTAAGTACCACGTTCAAGTGCCAAGTCGCTAGATGTTTGAATCGCGTAGTAAGAAATCACTTCCATAGATTCATCAGCGAACTCAACCGCAGCATCAGAACCATAAGCCAATTTCATTTCGTATAAAGCATCTTGGAAGCCCATTATACCCATACCCACTGGACGGTGTTTCAAGTTCGAGTTGCGCGCTTGTGGAACAGCGTAGTAGTTGATGTCAATTACGTTATCAAGCATACGAACAGCAGTTTTAACTGTACGAGCAAGCTTTTCACGATCTAACACACCGCCTTGAACGTGTTGTACAAGGTTGATTGAACCTAAGTTACATACTGCGATTTCATCTTCGTTAGTGTTCAGCGTAATTTCTGTACACAAGTTAGAAGAGTGAACTACACCAACGTGTTGTTGTGGTGAGCGTAAGTTACATACATCTTTGAATGTGATCCAAGGGTGACCAGTTTCAAACAACATAGACAACATTTTGCGCCATAAGTCTTTCGCACGGACTTTCTTATGTAGCATGTTGGTTTCTTTCGCAATGCCTTCGTAGTAAGCATAGCGTTCAGCAAATTCTGCACCTGTTAGGTCATGCAAATCAGGTGTTTCAGATGGTGTGAACAGTGTCCATTCAGCATCTTCGAATACACGTTGCATAAACAAGTCAGGAACCCAGTTCGCTGTGTTCATGTCATGGGTACGACGACGGTCATCACCGGTGTTCTTACGAAGTTCTAGGAATTCTTCGATGTCTAAGTGCCAAGTTTCAAGGTATGCACATACTGCACCTTTACGTTTACCACCTTGGTTTACTGCAACAGCAGTATCGTTGGCAACTTTAAGGAACGGTACAACACCTTGTGACTTACCATTCGTACCTTTGATATACGAGTTAAGCGCACGAACAGGCGTCCAGTCATTACCTAAACCACCCGCCCATTTAGACAACATTGCGTTATCACGCATTGCGCCATAAATGTTGTAAAGGTCATCTGAAATCGTTGTTAAGTAACAGCTAGACAACTGTGGACGTAAAGTACCAGAGTTAAATAGAGTCGGCGTAGATGCCATGTAATCGAAGCTAGACAATAAGTTGTAGAATTCGATTGCACGTTCTTCACGGTTGTCTTCGTTCAATGAAAGACCCATTGAAACACGCATGAAGAATAATTGTGGTAATTCGAAACGTACACCATCTGAGTGGATGAAGTAACGGTCAAATAAAGTTTGTAGACCTAAATAAGTAAATTGGTTTGAGCGTTCTGGTTGAATCGCAGCAGCCAATTTTGCAAGGTCAAAGTTAAGTAGTTCTGGAGAAAGAAGATCAAGCTCGATACCTTTCTTTAAGAAAGTTTCTAAAGCGTCGCCTTCGTTCGTGTCACTATCTAAACCTAAGAACTCTAAACCTGTAGCAACAAGGTCGTTACGCAATAAACGCGCAGTCACGTATGTATAGTTTGGTTCTTGTTCGATACGTGTACGAGTTGCCATCATCATGGTTGTTGAGATGTCTGACTCTTTTACGCCGTTATAAAGGTTTTTTACAGTCTCATCGATAATCGCTCGAACATCGATGCCTTCTAAACCTTCAGCTGCTTTGACAATATTTGCCTCAAGTGCGCCAAGATCAAGCGGTTTAAGCTGACCGTTTGAACCTGTCACTTGTAAAGTAGGGTGGTGGTGAGCACCAGTTTGTTTACGAGCTTCGGCACGTTGTTCGCGGTAAATCACGTAAGAGCGAGCAACTTTTTGCTCACCTGTACGCATAAGCGCAAGTTCAACCTGATCCTGAATTTCTTCAATATGAATGGTACCGCCAGAAGGTAAACGACGGTTAAAGGTATTCAATACCATTTCAGTTAATTGAGAGATACGGTCATGAATACGGCTGGAGTCAGCGCTTTGCTGGCCTTCAACGGCCAAGAACGCTTTACCAATCGCCACAGAGATTTTTTCTGCATCAAAAGGTGCAACGTCACCGGTGCGTTTAATCACCTGAATTTGACCAGGGGTTGAATTCGTTACGCTCATGCTAGCATAGCTCCATTTGTCATCTATTTTTATGTTAGGACCGTTTGAACTGGGCAATTTTTATGCCACAGTGTTTGAGGTTTAAACACAAGACCTAGTGGTTTAAAAATTTATTGAACACAAGATACGGGAAAATTCAGGGTATATCAATATTGACATTTTACTAAATGCTTTGAACTTTTCTGGCAGAAATCCATCTCAAAAAATCCCTATTTTTTATCTTTGTTATATATGCCTTATCCGACAAGGGCATAGCATAGCAAAGTCGAAAAAGAGTGCTTATAGATAACATTGTGGATAACTTCAGAAAGCCTAAAAAGTTGTGAATTAATCAGTCAGTTTTTATTCGATGAAAATGTATCCAAATTTATAATTGTTGCTATTGTGAGCAATAGGGCATGGAAATGATTGGTAAATACGGCTGCAAAAATGTAGCAGGTTAAAATTTATTACAAAATACGATATTGATGTATCAGTTTGGTGAATGCCATCTTGTTTACAATGTAAACGTGTGTATATTGCAAACTATGTTTAAGCGTATCTATCGGATTTCAAATAGGATACGCCCAATCAAATAAGGGGCAATCAATGAGCCAAGAAGAAAAGTTACCTAAAATTTTAATTGTTGAAGACGATGAGCGTCTTGCTCGTTTAACTCAAGAATACTTAATCCGTAACGGACTTGAAGTTGGGGTAGAACCAGACGGTAATCGTGCGATTCGCCGTATTATCGCTGAACAACCAGATATGGTATTACTCGACGTGATGCTTCCGGGTGCAGATGGTTTAACCATTTGTCGTGAAGTTCGTCCACACTACCATCAACCAATTTTAATGTTGACTGCACGTACCGAAGACATGGACCAAGTGTTGGGTCTAGAAATGGGTGCAGATGATTATGTTGCAAAACCTGTTCAACCTCGCGTTTTACTTGCGCGTATTCGTGCATTATTACGTCGTACAGATAAAGCACCAGAAGATGAGGTTGCACAGCGCATCGAATTTGATGATCTTGTAATTGATAATGGTGGTCGTTCTGTCACACTCAATAATGAGTTGGTTGACTTTACCAGTGCAGAATATGACCTTTTATGGTTGTTGGCATCTAATGCGGGTCGCATTCTTTCTCGTGAAGATATTTTTGAGCGTCTGCGTGGTATTGAATACGATGGTCAAGATCGTTCAATTGATGTGCGTATTTCACGTATTCGTCCAAAAATTGGCGATGATCCTGAAAACCCGAAACGTATTAAGACCGTACGTAGTAAAGGTTATCTATTCGTAAAAGAAACCAACGGGATTTGATGTAAAATACCGTCCCTCAGTTTGGCAAAGTAGGACACTTTTTACGTGTTTAAACACAGTATATTTTTGCGCGTCTACGCGGGACTACTGATATTAGTCTTCTTAGTCGCTACATTTGGCTATTTGCTGGTACAGATCATCAACTACCAGCGCGCGCAAGAATATCGTGAGTCGCTTACTGACGGTTTGGCTTTCATTATAAGTGAAGGTATTGCACGTCAGCCAAATGAACAACAAAAGTCAGATTGGGTGTCAGATGCATCCGATCTACTTGAGTTGCCTATTTATTATGTAAGAGCTAATCAGGTTGATTTAACCCGAGCGGAAACCAAACGTATAGAAGAGCGTAAAGCTGTAGTGCGTTGGGACGCACAAACCACAGCAGCTTATATTATTATTGGCTTAAAAGATGACCCTGCACATCTGCTGTATATTAAAGCCGATAATATTTCAGAACGCCAAATGAAGGCGTTGCCTGTCTTTATACTGGATTATTTGGTTTATTACCCTGGTCAAGAAAAACAATATCTTGAAAAAATCCAGCATCATTTTTCTTACCCAATTTCAATTCAAAATGTTCAGAGTTTGCCTTTAGATCCTGAGCAAATCGGCCGATTACGCTTAGATCACAGCATTATTTTGTATCGTGATAGTGCGACTGAGCGCGGCACGACCATTTCGATCGTATCGCCAATTCCAAGCTCAACTTCAGAAGTCTTGGTTATGGGGCCGGTACCGCTATTCAATTGGATGCCTTTCCAGTTGGCAGCAGGTATTACGCTACTGAGCTTATTTGTCTTGAGCTTGGGTGTTTATGGCCTATTGGTGCCGATGCAACGTAAGCTGCGTGCAGTAAATTATGCTTTAAATAAAATGAAGGGTGGGGACTTATCTGTACGTCTGCCTGTTGAAAGTACCGATGAATTTGGTACTTTAGCATCGAGCTATAACTCCATGTCAGATCATATTGAGCGTTTAATTGAAGCACAGCGTGAGTTGATGCGCGCGGTATCGCATGAGCTGCGAACACCTGTGGCGCGGATTCGCTTTGGTGTAGAAATGATGGCGGATGAAGATGACTATGACTACCGTCAGCAGCAAGTTGAACAAATCGACAAAGATATCGAAGCCCTCAATACCTTAATTGATGAAATCATGACTTATGCCAAGCTCGAACAAGGCATGCCATCTTTAGAGTTTGAAGATGTCAGCTTGTTTGAAGTTTTAGATCAGGTCCTGATTGAAACTGAAGCCTTAAAGACTGGGAAAACCTTGGAATTGCAAGCACCACCAATTGGAGTGGTTGTGGAAACCGAGCGTCGCTATTTACACCGTGTTGTACAAAACTTGGTGGGGAATGCAGTGCGATATTGTGATGATAAAGTGCTGATTAGTGGTGGTGTGAATGATGAAGGTATGGCTTATATCTGTGTTGAAGATGATGGCCCCGGCATTCCAGAAGAAGATCGTAAGCGTATTTTTGATGCCTTTGCACGCTTAGATGATAGTCGTACCCGTGCTTCAGGGGGCTATGGTTTAGGTTTATCGATTGTCAGCCGTATTGCTTACTGGTTTGGTGGAACAGTTGGTATTGATGAAAGTCCAACATTGGGTGGGGCGCGTTTTACCATGACATGGCCTGCGACACGTTTTAAGAAAAATAAGCCGAAGCTAGATGGTAAAGAGCTTAGTGCCAATGAAAGCTAAGCAGCTTAATAAATCTAGCTCAGCTGCATTTAGCGAATGATACATATAAAAAAGCCATTCAATTTGAATGACTTTTTTACATCAGGTTTTTATTTATTCGGTAATCGTTGCATCAGGTTCAATAATGGGTTTGCCATTTTTCAGAGCAGCAAGGGCATCTGCATTGAAATCGATGAGTAAAGAGTTGTTTTTAGCATCGATAGAATAATTGCTAATGAGTTTTTGGTCGCCATTTAGGGTTTCAAGTTTATATTCATCTGCAATATTCATAATCCCGTTAAGGTTGGTGGTTGCAGAAGCTAAATCTTGACGTAATAACTCATAGATATCACGTAAATCAAAAATGGCATTTTGAGCATCAGGATGCTTATCTAAGTAGTTTTTAATATGGTGAATCACCAATTGCGCAGATAGAAAATAATCAGGTTTATGCGTAAATTCTAAAGTCATTATTGTCTCTCCGTTGTGATTGCTTTTTGTGTTTTAACTACAAATATCACACTCTTTATAGGTCGTGTCAAAGAATTGCAAAAAAGCCACAAGAAGCTAAAAAAAGGTCTTTTTACATAGAACCAATACAGCTGGCTTTTCATTTGAAGAAAAGATCAAAAGCAAAAGAAGTGAATAAAGAAACAACAAAGTTGAGGTGGGGGAGTATTTATTTAATAAATGACACAGTTGATAAAAATACGCCAATTTGAATGTGTATGCTGAGAAATGAAGGGTTTGTTGATGAAACTGAACAGTCATAATTTTCTGATAAAATCACATAAATGTAATAATTAATAAAAAAATGCAATCTAATCTAATTAAGCGATTAATCCTAATTTTAAGGGAGTAAACCCAATTTAAATGCTGAAATGATTAAAAAATCATCCTAAAGACGAATACCGATAAGCTAGCAAGAAGCCTCCTCAATCAGGTACAATTGGCGGGATTAATTTTGTGTTTGGTGTATTTGAAGGCCAATACATACATTCTTTGTTAATAAATAGGCCTGCCAGGAGTTATCCCCGCATGAGTGCCATTACTCCATACGATTGGGCAATTATTGCCTTCGTGATCGGCGTTACATTCCTTTGCGTCTTTATGCTGACCGTCCCTTTACTCCTTGGGGGTAAATCATGGGGTCGTGCTAAGCAAGAGCAGTTTGAGTCAGGTGTAGTAGGTGCTGGTGGTGCACGTATTCGCTTGTCTGCGAAATTCTATTTAGTTGCAATTTTCTTCGTCGTGTTTGATATCGAAGCACTTTATCTATATGCATGGTCTACTTCTGTTCGGGAAGCAGGCTGGTTTGGTTTTACTACCGTGGTTATTTTTGTGGTCGATTTATTGATTGCTTTAATTTACGCGGTAAAAGTAGGTGCATTAGATTGGGCGCCTTCTGATAAGCGTAAAGCTGCAGGTAAAGCGTTGAAAATTGGTTCACCAAATATGGACATCGCAGAAATCACACGCTTTAACTCTATTGAAGAGTTGGTTATGGACCCTACAGGTCAAATTCCAGCGCAATCATCTGGTCGTGTGAAATCTAAGTCACCGACTGCATCATCTGACAAGGAGTAAGACGGGATGAAATATACATTAACCCGTGCGAATCCGGATGCTGATCAATATCCACTTCAAGAGCGTCAAATCGTTACCGATCCGCTTGAAGAAGAAGTGAATAAAAATGTGTTCATGACTCGTTTAGAGGATGTTGCACATACAGCAGTAAACTGGGGTCGTAAAAACTCAGTTTGGCCGTTCAACTTTGGTACATCTTGCTGCTACGTAGAGTATGCAACGACTTTAACAGGCGTGCATGACTTGTCACGTTTCGGTGCCGAGGTTATTCGTGCTTCACCACGTCAGGCTGACTTGATGATTGTTGCAGGTACATGCTTCATGAAAATGGCGCCTGTAATTCAACGTTTGTACGAGCAAATGCTTGAGCCTAAATGGGTAATCTCAATGGGCGCATGTGCAAACTCTGGTGGTATGTACGACATTTATTCAGTTGTACAAGGTGTGGATAAAATCATCCCTGTCGATGTGTATATCCCGGGTTGCCCACCACGTCCTGAAGCTTTAATTCAGGCATTGATGTTATTGCAAGACCAGATTCAACTTGAGCGCCGTCCTTTATCGGCCGTGATTGGTGATGATCTTAAGCCAGTGTATAAGCCAAAGATGATGCCAGAACGTGACCGTAAGAACGCACAGCGTATTGCAGTGAAAAACTTACGCTCAATGGATGAAATTAAATAATCTCTGCGACGAAATATTGATACACCCGGACTGGGTGTAATTGTCGTTTTGATTGACTGAATTTGTATTAAATAGGAAGCCAAGCCAATGGCTGAAACTGACATTGCTATGCCAGAATCAACTCCAGTTGATTCCCGCCCTGCATTTGCAATTGTAGAAGAGCTCAAAACCAAATTTGGTGAGAACTTCTACGTGCAAACGACTTTTGAAGACTTTCCAACAGTCTGGGTTGAGCGCGCACGTGTACAAGAAGTTTTAATGTTCTTGCGTACGGTGTCACGTCCATACGTGATGCTGTTTGACTTGTCTGCGGTTGATGAGCGTTTACGTACACACCGCGATGGTCTGCCTGCATCTGACTTCACTGTGTTCTATCACTTGTTATCGTTAGAGCGTAACAGTGATATTCGTATCAAAGTTGCATTAGCTGAGAATGATGTAAACATTCCAACGGCAACCAACATTTGGCCGAATGCCAACTGGTACGAACGTGAAGCTTACGACATGTTTGGTATCAACTTCGAAGGGCATCCAATGCTCCGTCGTATTTTGTTGCCAACCTATTGGGAAGGTCACCCGTTACGTAAAGAATATTCTGCACGTGCGACCGAATACACGCCTTATCGCCAAAACCAAGCGAAACAGGATTACGAACAAGAACATCTTCGTTTCGTACCTGAAGATTGGGGTATGAAGCGTGGGAACGATGATGAAGACTTCATGTTCCTAAACTTGGGTCCTAACCATCCATCTGCGCACGGTGCCTTCCGTGTGATCTTGCAGTTGGACGGTGAAGAAGTGAAAGACTGTGTACCTGACATTGGCTATCACCACCGTGGTGTGGAAAAAATGGCTGAGCGTCAAACATGGCACTCATTCATTCCGTATACAGACCGTGTTGACTACTTAGGTGGTTGTGCGCAAAACATGCCTTACGTTCTTGGCGTAGAGCAAATGGCAGGGATTACGGTTCCTGATCGTGCACAATGTATCCGTGTCATGATGTCTGAATTGTTCCGTATCAATAACCACTTATTGTTCATTGGTACTGCGATTCAGGATGCCGGCGGTATGACCCCAGTATTCTATATGTTCGCTGACCGTCAAAAAATCTATGACGCGATCGAAGCGATCACGGGTTACCGTATGCACCCAGCATGGTTCCGTATCGGTGGTACAGCGCACGACTTGCCAAACAACTGGCAGCACCTCATTCGCGAAATCCTAGATTGGATGCCGAAGCGTATGAACGAGTACTACACTGCGGCACTGAAAAACTCAGTGTTTATCGGTCGTACCCGTAATGTTGCTCAGTATGATGCAAAATCAGCATTGGCTTGGGGTGTAACAGGTACAGGTCTACGTGCTACAGGTATTGATTTCGACGTTCGTAAATACCGTCCTTATAGCGGCTACGAAAACTACGACTTTGATGTGCCTTTAGAGTACGAAGGCGATGCTTATGCACGTGTTCTTGTTCACTTCCGTGAAATTGAAGAATCGCTGAAAATCATCAAGCAATGTTTAGACAACATGCCTTCTGGTGCATACAAAGCAGACCATCCATTGGCTGTTCCACCACCAAAAGATAAAACTTTACAAGACATCGAAACATTGATTACGCACTTCTTGAGCGTGTCATGGGGTCCTGTAATGCCAGCAGGCGAAAGCTCTGTAATGGCGGAAGTGGTAAAAGGTGCGTCGAACTACTACTTGACTTCAGACAAGTCAACGATGAGTTACCGTACACGTATCCGTACACCAACCTTCACGCACTTACAGCAAATGCCTTCTGTGATTAACGGCAGCTTAATGTCTGACTTAATCATTTATTTAGCGACAATTGACGTCGTAATGGCTGACGTGGATCGCTAAGGGGTAATCGCATTATGATGATTTTGACTGACAAAAAACCACGTGTGAACGTTGAAGGGATTTTAACTGCGGAAGAAATCCACGATATCGAACATCACATTGGTCACTATCCGTACCCACGCGCAGCATGTCTTGATGCGTTGAAGTGTGTACAACGCCGTAATGGCTGGGTAGATGATGCACAGATGAATGCTATTGCTCAATTGCTTAGCATGAGCCTTGCAGACCTAGAAGGTGTTGCTACTTTCTATAACCGTATTTACCGTCAACCAGTTGGCCGCCACGTAATTTTATTATGTGACTCGATTGCTTGTTTTTTGATGGGTGCGGAAACACTTGCTGAAGCATTCCAGCGTGAATTAGGCATTTCATTTGGTCAAACGACTGCAGATGGTCGCTTTACTTTATTGCCAATTTGCTGCCTAGGTAACTGTGACAAAGGTCCGACGTTAATGATTGACGAAGACACTCACGGTCTAGTTGAAGTGACTTCAATTAAACAGTTATTGGAGAAGTATGTATGAATACTGAACCAAAACCAATTTATGGCGACGGTAACCCAGAAACTCACCCATTAACTTGGCGTTTGAGCAAACAGGAACACGTTCGTAGTGCAGATGATTACGAAGCACTCGAAGGTTATGCAGGCTTTAAGAAAGCTGTTGGCATGCAACCGAAAGAAGTTCTTGAAGTAATCAAAGCTGCGACTGTAAAAGGTCGTGGTGGTGCGGGCTTCCCAGCAGGGATCAAATGGTCGCTTATGGCGCCAAATGATAACTCAGGTCCTCGTTACCTCATCTGTAATGCCGATGAAATGGAACCAGGTACCTTTAAAGACCGTCTGTTGATGGAAAAACTTCCTCATCAGTTGATCGAAGGTATGTTGATTGCTGCTTATACATTAGAAGCAACACAGGGTTATATCTTCATCCGCGGTGAATACATCGAAGCGGCTCAATACTTAAATGAAGCATTGGACCAAATTCGTGCCAAAGGTTACTTGGGTGAAAACATCTTAGGTACAGGTTGGAACTTCGAGTTACACGTGCATACTGGTGCGGGTCGTTATATCTGTGGTGAAGAAACTGCATTGATTAACTCGCTTGAAGGTCGCCGTGCGAACCCTCGTACTAAACCGCCATTCCCACAAGTTGCAGGTGCTTGGGGTCGTCCTACGATTGTTAACAACGTAGAGACTTACAACAACTTACCCGCAATTATGCTTCGTGGTCCTGAATGGTATATCGGTTTATCTGAAGGTAAGTCGAAAGATCCAGGTACTAAAATTTATGGCGCTTCAGGCAAAGTAAAATTCCCAGGTCTTTGGGAGCTTCCATTTGGTACAACTGCGCGTGAAGTGATTGAAGATCATGCGGGTGGTATGCGTGATGGTTTAAAACTCAAAGCATGGTTACCGGGTGGTGCTTCTACAGACTTCCTTGCTGCTGAACATATTGACCTTCCTATGGATGCTGAAAGCATCATGAAAGCAGGTTCACGTTTAGGTACGTGTTTGCTCATGGTAGTCGATGAAACTCAGTGTATGGTTTCTGCGACACGTAACTTAGAAGAATTCTTTGCGCGTGAATCTTGCGGTTGGTGTACACCATGCCGTGATGGCTTACCTTGGGCGGTTAAAGCGCTTAAAGCCTTGGAAGATGGCACAGGTAAGAAAGAAGATATCGATCACTTACAAGAACTTACTCGTAAGCTTTGGATTGGTAAAACTTTCTGTGCGCATGCTCCAGGTGCGATGGAACCGTTAATGGGCGCACTCAAACATTTCCGTGGCGAGTTTGAAGCTAAAGTCGTAAATGCGGCAGCTCAAACTAGCAACGTAGAACAAGCTTAAGGAATTCGACTATGGCTACAATTCATGTCGATGGAAAATCGTATGAAGTCAACGGCTCAGAGAACTTGCTACAAGCATGTCTTAGCCTTGGCATCGACATCCCATACTTTTGTTGGCATCCATCCTTAGGTTCTGTCGGTTCTTGCCGTCAATGTGCTGTGACTCAATACGCGAATCCTGAAGATACTCGCGGTCGTTTAGTTATGTCATGTATGACGCCTGCATCTGACAATACCTACATCTCGATTGAAGATGACGAAGCAAAAAATTTCCGTGCTTCTGTTGTTGAATTCTTGATGACCAACCACCCACACGACTGTCCAGTGTGTGAAGAGGGTGGTCACTGTCATTTACAAGATATGACTGTAATGACTCAGCATGACCGTCGTCGTTACCGCTTCACAAAACGTACGCATTACAACCAAGAGCTAGGCTCTTTCATTTCTCATGAAATGAACCGTTGTATTGCGTGCTACCGTTGTGTGCGTTACTACAAAGATTATGCAGGTGGTACAGACTTTGGTGTGTATGCAAACGCTTCGCGTGTTTACTTTGGTCGTCCAGAATCAGGTACTTTAGAATCTGAATTCTCTGGTAACTTGACTGAAGTGTGCCCAACAGGTGTATTCACAGATAAAACTCACTCTGAACGCTATAACCGTAAATGGGACATGCAGTATGCGCCAAGCGTATGCCAAGGCTGTTCTTCAGGTTGTAACATCTCTCCAGGTGAACGTTATGGCGAACTACGTCGTGTAGAAAACCGCTTTAACGGTGACGTGAACCAATACTTCCTTTGCGATAAAGGTCGTTTCGGTACAGGTTATGTGAACCGTGAAGATCGTCCACGTCAACCACAATTCCGTTCTGGTGCAAATGTAACTACAGTTTCTGTAGACCAAGCATTGGATACCGTAATTGAAAATATCCAAGGCAAAAAAGTATTGGGTATCGGTTCACCACGTGCATCACTTGAATCAAACTTCGCGCTTCGCGAACTTGTAGGTCAAGACAACTTCTCAACGGGTATGTCTCAAAAAGAGCAAAAACTTGTTGAACTTGCAGCTTCTATTATGCAAACCGAAGGTGTTTATAACCCTGGTATGCGTGAAATCGAAAGCTACGATGCTGTGTTGATTTTGGGTGAAGATCTGACTCAAACTGCGCCTCGTATGGCTCTATCTGTTCGCCAAGCTGCGAAAAATAAAGCTAAAGAAATGGCTGCAGAGCGCCGTACGCAAGAGTGGTTGGCTGAACCTGTACAACGTATTGCTCAAGATGCCAAATCTCCGATTTACATCCTTGCTGCAACTCAAACACGTTTAGCTGATGTTGCAACAGGTGAAGTTGTTGCATCACCTAACGACATTGCACGTTTAGGTTTTGCGGTCGCTGCTGCTGTCAAAGGTGAAGTGATCTTAGGTTTGGATGACGATGCAAAAGCATTTGCACAAACCATTGCTGACACTTTAAAAGCTGCGAAAAAACCATTAATCATCTCTGGTACAAGCTTGCAAGACGCATCAATCATGGAAGCTGCTGCACAAGTTGCACAGAACCTTGGTAATGCGGGCTTAACATTGACTGTTCCTGAAGTGAACTCAATGGGCTTAGCGATCTTTGGTGGTCAAAGCTTAGAACAAGCATTTGCACAAGATTACGATACCGTGATCGTGGTGGAAAATGACCTTTATCGTCGTTTACCAGCCGCTCAGGTGAATGCTGCACTTTCTGGTAAAGAAGTGATTGTACTTGATCATTCTGAAACTGAAACTGTGAAGAAAGCCAACATCGTACTTTCTGCTGCTTCATTTGCTGAAGGTGACGGTACTGTTGTCTCTCAAGAAGGCCGTGCACAACGTTTCTACCAAGTGTATGACCCAAGCTACTACAAACCAGAACTTGCGATCAAAGAATCTTGGCGCTGGTTACATGCCATTGAAACTGGCGTGAAAGGCAAAGCCATTTCTTGGACACTTCTTGATGACGTGATCGAGTCAGTGGCGAAAAACGTTCCTGCACTTGAAGCGATTCAAGAAGTAGCACCAGATGCTGGCTTCCGTGTACATGGTCTGAAAGTGGCACGTGAACCACGTCGTTACTCAGGTCGTACGGCAATGCGCGCACCACTTTCTATTCATGAACCAAAACAACCAGTCGATAAAGACTCTGCGTTGACGTTCTCTATGGAAGGTTATGTAGGTAACCAAACTCCAGCTTCACTTGTACCATTTGCTTGGTCTGCGGGTTGGAACTCTCCACAAGCTTGGAACAAATTCCAAGACAACGTGGGTGGTCACTTAAAAGGTGGTGATGCAGGCGTTCGTTTATTCGATCGTTTAGCGAAACGTCCAGCACGTACATTCGTTGCACCTGCACCTGTTGCGGTTAATGGTGAGAGCTTCCGTCTTGTACCGATGCATCACATCTTCGCTTCTGGTGAATTTACAGTGAAAACACCTGCGATGGAATCACGTATTCCTGAAGCAATGTTTGCTGTGGGTGAACAAGATGCAGCACGCTTAAATATTCAAGATGGTCAACGTATCGCTGTGAAAGCAGGGGATGCTGAAATCGTCCTTCCAGTTCAAGTGATTGAATACTTACCTACAGGTTATATCGGTTACCCAGTGGGTCTAGCACCTACAGTATCGCTTGCAGAACCTGTTTCAGTCGCGGTAGGAGTGTAATTCATGGAACAAGAATTAATCCGTCAAACGCCGCTGTGGGCTGAAAACTGGCCAATCGCCTATTCAGTTCTTCAAGCAATTGTGATCTTACTGGTTGTGGTATTGATCGCTGCGTTGATGTCTTTTATTGAACGTCGTTTACTCGGCTTGTGGCAAGACCGTTACGGTCCGAACCGTGTAGGTCCGGGCGGTATGTTCCAGATTGTTGCCGACATGCTGAAAATCATGTTCAAAGAAGACTGGACACCAAAATTTGCTGACAAATTGACTTTCCGTATGGCTCCAGCAGTTGCGATGGCAACTGCGGTGCTATCGTTCATGGTTATTCCTGTTTCACCTTATCTAGGTGTTTCAGACATGAGCATCGGTCTATTGTTCTTCATGGCAATGGCTGGTATTGCGGTATACGCAGTATTGTTCGGTGGTTGGTCATCAAATAACAAATACGCATTACTTGGTGGTTTACGTTCTGCTGCTCAAACCATTTCTTATGAAGTGTTCTTGGGTATTTCACTGATGGGTGTGGTTGCGATTGCAGGCTCATTCAACATGCGTGAAATTGTTGAAGCTCAACGTGATGTTTGGTTTGTTATTCCTCAGTTCTTAGGTTTCTTGATCTTCGTGGTTGCGGGTGTTGCGGTAACTCACCGTCATCCATTTGACCAACCAGAAGCAGAACAAGAATTGGCGGAAGGTTACCATGTCGAATACGGCGGTATGAAATGGGGTATGTTCTTCGTTGCGGAATACGTCAACGTCGTACTGATCTCTGCATTAATCGTGACTTTATTCTTCGGTGGTTGGTTAGCGCCTTTCAACCTAGATATTCCATTCATTCCAGCTGCGTTCTGGTTCATTATTAAAACAGCATTCTTTGTCATGATGTTTGTCTTGGCTCGTGGTTCTTTAATGCGTCCACGTTATGACCAAGTCATGAACTTTGGTTGGAAAATTTGCTTGCCATTGGCGTTGGTTAACCTTCTGGTAACTGGTGCTGTGATTCTGATGAATCAGGCCTAAGACAGCAGGGAGAATAAAATGTTTAAATTTCTAGCTGGATTTGGGTCAATTGTACGTTCGTTGTGGATGGTATTCTCACACGCGACACGTAAACGTGACACCATTTTATATCCAGAGGTTAAAGCGGAAGACATCGTACCACCACGTTTCCGTGGTCGTATCGTGTTAACGCGTGACCCTGATGGTGAAGAGCGCTGCGTTGCATGTAACCTTTGTGCGGTTGCATGTCCAGTCGGCTGTATTTCACTACAAAAAGCTGAAAAAGAAGATGGTCGTTGGTATCCGGAATTTTTCCGTATCAACTTCTCACGTTGTATTTTCTGCGGTATGTGTGAAGAAGCATGTCCTACGACTGCGATTCAAATGACACCTGACTTTGAGTTAGGTGAGTATGTTCGTCAGGACTTAGTATATGAGAAAGAAAACCTTCTTATCTCAGGTCCTGGTAAATACCCAGACTATAACTTCTACCGCGTAACAGGTATGGCTGTTGCTGGTAAAGATAAAGGTCAGGCTCAACGCGAAAGCACACCAGTTGATGTACGGAGTCTATTACCATGATGTGGCCATTTTATTTGATGGCGCTTGTGGCCATCGTCTCTACCGTTCGTGTTGTAACTAACACGAACCCAGTACACGCTTTATTAAGCTTGATTATCTCTTTACTTGCAGTTGCAGGTATCTTCATGATCGTGGGTGCGCCGTTTGCCGGTGCCCTCGAAATTATCGTTTACGCTGGCGCAATCATGGTGCTATTCGTATTCGTCGTGATGATGCTGAATCTTGGTCAAAATACAGTTGAACAAGAAAGCAAATGGCTGACTTCTTCAGCGTGGGCATATCCTGCGTTGATGAGCTTTCTAATGGGTCTAATCCTTGTTTGGATGTTGAAGTCAGACTACACAACTGCAGGCACTGTCATGGGTGCTCAAGTTGTCGGTCCGAAAGAAGTGGGTACTTCACTCTTTACTCAGTACTTATTGCTGGTTGAAGTTGCTGCGATGTTATTGCTTGGCGCACTTGTCGCTGCATTCCATCTTGGCAAACGTGAGCCAGGTGCAGAAGAGGACAAAGAATAATGGGCAACATCCCTTTAGAACATGGTTTGATCGTTGCAACCATTCTTTTTGCACTGGGTTTTTACGGTGTGATGGTTCGACGCAACCTACTATTTATTTTAATGAGCCTTGAAATCATGATGAACGCTGCTGCTTTAGCGTTCGTTTTGGCAGGAAGCGCATGGGCACAGCCAGATGGTCAAGTGATGTTTATCTTGATCTTAACGCTTGCTGCAGCAGAGGCGTGTATCGGTCTTGCGATCGTCCTTCAGTTCTATCATCGCTTCCATCATCTGGATGTGGATGCTGCTAGTGAGATGCGCGGATGAGTTATTTATATTTAACAGTACTTTTCCCGCTAATTGGTTTTATCCTGTTGGCGGCAGGTCGTAAAAATCTTCCTGAATCAGTTGCTGCAATTATTGGTGCAGGTTCAGTTGGTCTTTCAGCTTTATTTGCATTAATTGCCGGTATCGATTTTGTTAATAATGGTTCAGTTGCAACAACTCAGCATCTTTGGACTTGGTTCAGTGCAGGTAACTTAGCACCGGGCTTCACGCTTCATTTAGATGGCTTATCATTATTGATGATGGGCATGATCACAGGTGTGGGTTTCTTAATTCACATCTTTGCAACATGGTACATGCGTGGCGAAGAAGACTTTGCACGTTTCTTCTCATACTTCAACCTATTCGTAGCAAGCATGCTGCTTTTAGTGTTGGGTGACAACTTAGCGTTGTTATTCCTCGGTTGGGAAGGTGTAGGTCTATGTTCATACCTATTGATTGGTTACTACTACCAAACACCTGCAAACGGTTTTGCTGCAATTAAAGCATTCACTGTGACACGTGTGGGTGACGTATTCTTACTGATTGCATTGTTCTTGATCTACCAACAATTCGGCACTTTAAACATTGCAGAAGTTGTAGCTGCTGCGCCAACAGTTTTGGTTCAGAGTTCTTCAATTGCGATTTGGACTGCATTGATGTTGTTCTTGGGTGCTGCAGGTAAATCTGCTCAGATCCCATTACAAACATGGTTGGCAGATGCGATGGCTGGTCCTACACCAGTATCTGCATTGATCCACGCAGCAACAATGGTAACAGCAGGTGTTTACCTATGTAGCCGTATGTTCAGCGTGTTTGAACAAGCGCCAGAAGTGATGATGTTCATCTCAATCACAGGTGCGGTAACATTGTTGGTTGCGGGCTTTGCTGCATTGGTACAAACAGACATCAAACGTATTCTTGCTTACTCTACTATGAGTCAGTTGGGTTATATGTTTATGGCTGTAGGTGCTGAAGCTTACCAAGCCGGTCTATTCCACATGCTGACTCACGCATTCTTCAAGGCATTATTATTCTTGTCTTCTGGTGCTGTGATTTTGGCTTACCATCATGAACAAAACATCTTCAAGATGGGTGGTCTATTCCACAAAAACAAATTCTTGTTTGCTTGTTTCGCGATTGGTGGCGGTGCATTGGCAGCGATTCCATTCATCACTATCGGCTTCTTCTCGAAAGATGCGATTCTTGGTGCGGTATGGGTGAAAGGTCAAGCGATTGCAGTTTATGACTGCTTGTACTGGACTGGCGTAGCAGGTGCGTTCTTAACTTCAATTTATACATTCCGTCTTATTTGGGTTGTATTCTTTGGTAAAGAAAACACGCCTTACCATGAAATCAAAGGTGTTACTTACTGGGGTCCATTGGCGATTCTTGCAGTGCTTTCAACTGGTTTAGCTTATGTCTTAAAAGCACCAGTAACGAATATTTTAAATGCTGCACAAATCCCAGCATTTAATATTCCAGAAGCACTAGAACACGGTATGCATAGCGCTGAATACACAGCTGTTGGTATTGCACTTGCGGGTCTTGCAGTAGGTGTGGTGTTATTTGCCTTTGCTTATGGTGCAGTGAAATCGTTCGCGAAAACTTCACTGGGCGCGGGTCTTGCAAATATCTGTCGTAATGCACTTGGTTTCGATGCTTTGTACAACATTGTTTTCGTTAAGCCTTATTTGCTACTGGCTAAAATCTTTGGTCGTGATCCAATTGACGGCTTATGGCTTGTATTGCCTGCACTTGTTAAAGGCGGTAATAGCTTTACAAGTTCACGTCAAACAGGTTCATTGCGTGAATACGCATCTAGTATGGCATTCGGTACGTTTGCATTACTATTGATCCTGGTCGTGATTCAGGTCGTGGGGAAATAAAATGGAAACTCCAAACAATTTAATTCTACCCGCTCTGATCCTTATTCCGTTCATTGCAGGTTTTGTATGCTGGCTTGTCGATAAACTCGACAAGCACTTACCACGCTATATTGCCTTAATTGGTATGCTATTAACGTTGGTGTTAACCGTCGTTTTATGGCAAAGCGGTACTTATAACTACGAGTTGGGTACGCAAGCTCCACAGTGGGCTGCTCAATTTAACCTACCGTGGATTACCACTTTAGGGATTAACATTCACCTTGCGGTGGATGGTCTTTCACTGCTTATGGTGGGTTTAACTGCATTACTGGGTGTACTTGCAGTTGGCTGTTCATGGGGTGAGATTCAAAAGAACGTTGGTTTCTTCCACTTAAACCTACTGTGGTCTTTAGGTGGTGTGATCGGTGTATTCTTAGCAATTGACATGTTCCTATTCTTCTTCTTCTGGGAGATGATGCTGGTACCAATCTACTTCTTGATCGCACTTTGGGGTCATAAAGGGGCAGAAGGTAAGTCACGCGTTTACGCTGCAACTAAATTCTTTATCTATACTCAGGTTGCGGGTCTGATCATGTTGATCGGTATCTTGGGTCTAGTGGTTGTTGGCTTCCAACTTCACGGTCAAATCAGCTTTAACTATGACTTCTTGATGAGTGTTGCACACACTGTTGAGGCGAAAGCTCCAGCACTTGCGTATGCATTCATGATCTGTATGTTCATTGGTTTTGCGGTAAAACTTCCAGTTTTCCCTTTACACGGCTGGTTACCAGATGCACATGCGCAAGCACCTACAGCGGGTTCTGTCGACCTTGCAGGTATCTTGATTAAAACTGCGGCTTATGGTCTTTTACGTTTCGTTATTCCATTCTTCCCAGTAGCATCTGCTCAGTTTGCTGACATCGCGATCATTCTTGGTCTAATCGGTATTTTCTACGGTGCATGGTGTGCATTCCAACAAACAGACATGAAACGTCTGCTTGCGTACACATCTATTTCGCACATGGGCTTCGTACTTCTTGCTTTGTATGCAGGTAACATCCTGACATTCCAAGGCTTAATGATTATGATGCTGGCTCACGGTCTATCTTCTGCTGCATTGTTCATTATGTGTGGTCAGGTTTACGAACGTCTGCATACACGTGACATGCGTTTAATGGGCGGTATCCGTGGTCAGTTCCAATACCTTTCATTCTTCTTAATGTTCTTTGTTGCGGCACTTGTAGGTATTCCAGGTCTAGGTAACTTCATCGGTGAATTCCTAATCTTGATGGGTTCTTATGACAAGTTCCCTGTGTACACAATCCTTGCTGCAGTAAGCTTAGTATTTGCCGGTCTTTACGGTTTAATCCTGATCCACAAAGCATTGTTCGGTACACCAAACGAAGAACAAAAACAGCATTACGCAAATCCGTTGAAAGACTTAAATGCGCGTGAAGTTGTGATTCTTTTAATCTGTGCTCTTGGTCTAGTATGGCTTGGTCTATTCCCACAAACCTTCCTTGATATTTCAAATTCAAGCATGGCGTGGATTGCAAATAGCTATATCCCAGTTCAAGAAGTCGTTGATGTTGTGCAGCAGATTGCTGTACAACCTGAAAATGTGGAGATGCAATAAGCCATGGACTTCACAATGTCATTTTCTGAGCTTATGCCATTAGCTCCTGTGATGATCGTGGCTTTAACTGCGATCGTCGTGATGTTGCTAATTGCAATCAAGCGTAACCACAATTTAGTTGCAACGACTTCCGTTATAGGTCTGAACCTTGCAGCCTTTTATATTATTTTTGTTTTCGTTGCAGGGCAGTATGCACCTGCAAACGTAATGAATTTGTTCATCGTAGATCCATTTACGATGTTGTACCAATTCGTGATTTTGATTGCAGCACTTGCTTGCTGCACATTGTCACATGCGTATATCGAAACCTATAAAGATAACCGTGAAGAACTTTATATCTTGATGCTGTGCTCTGTAACAGGTGCATTGTTAATGGTTGCAAGTTCGCACTATGCGTCTTTCTTTATCAGTCTTGAGTTAATGTCGATTCCTGTATACGGCCTATTGGCTTATACACACCAACGTTCACAGTCGCTTGAAGCGGGTGTGAAATACTTGGTGCTTTCAGCAACTGCTTCTGCGATGTTGTTGATGGGTATGGCTTATGTATATGCGTACACAGGTACAATGGCATTCGTTGCTGAACCAGGCAAAATGTTCACAACTTTCAGCCAACCGGGCGTAGTCCTTGGTCTTGCACTAATTGTCTTTGCTGTTGCATTTAAATTGTCTCTTGCGCCATTCCACAAATGGACACCAGACGTGTATGCCGGTGCGCCAGCGCCAATCGCGACATTCTTAGCGACTGTGGCTAAAGTGGCAATGATCGGTCTATTCGTTCGTTACTTCTTGGCTTCTGGCTTAATCCTTTCTGACAGCTTCATCACGATCGTGACCATCATTGCAGTATTGTCTATCCTTGCGGGTAACTTACTAGCAGTACGTCAAGTGAACTTGAAACGTATCCTTGCATACTCTTCAATCGCTCACTTTGGTTACTTACTTGTTGCGATTGTCAGTGCACGTAATACTGACTTTGTTCAAGTACAAGGCTTTGCAACATTCAGCAGCGTCAACGTTTATGTGATTACTTATGTATTAACAACGATTGGTGCGTTCGGTGTTGTGACACTGATGTCTAGCCCTTACAACAACAAAGACGAAGCAGGTAGCCTTGCGGAGTACCGTGGTTTGTTCTGGCGTCGTCCAGTGTTGACTGCAACACTGACTGTCATGATGTTATCTCTTGCAGGTATCCCATTAACAGCTGGCTTTATTGGTAAGTTCCTTGTGATCAAAACAGCGGTTGCTGGTGGTTCATGGTTCTTAGCTGCGATGGTGATCCTTGGTTCAGGTATCGGTTTGTACTACTACCTACGTGTGATGATTGTGATGTACATGACTCCACCAGAAAACCCACGTATCGACGCTGTTGATCATTGGGGTCAAAAAGTGGGTGGTATTATGGTGCTTGGCGCAGCTGCACTTGTGTTGTTGATCGGTGTATATCCAGATCCAATCATTGCAGTATCTCAAGTGGCATACTTTGCGATCTCACCTGAATTACAACAGTTCATTTTTAGCTTAATTCAAAGTGGATTTAACTAATGAATTAAGCAATTAATTTGCTTATTACAAAAAAGCCTCCTGTAAAGGGGGCTTTTTTATTTTTATCATTTGTTAAATAGCTTTATAATGGTTGAAATTTTATCTTAACCTTTTAGGTGTTCTCCCGTGGCTATCCATGAAATCCGTCATCCTTTAATCCGACATAAACTCGGCTTACTTCGTCGTGCAGATATTAGTACTAAAAACTTCCGTGAGCTTGCTCAAGAAGTGACTATGCTTCTGACTTATGAAGCAACGAAAGATTTACCAATGGTCGATCATGAAATTGATGGTTGGAATGGTAAAGTAACTGTAGATCGTATTGCCGGTAAAAAAATTACAGTCGTACCGATTTTACGTGCAGGTATTGGTATGTTGGATGGTTTCTTAAACCTGATTCCAAGTGCGAAAGTATCTGTATTGGGTTTAGAGCGTGATGAAGAAACTTTAGAAGCGCGTACTTACTACAAAAAATTAGTACCAGACGTACAAAACCGTTTAGCGATGATTATTGACCCAATGCTTGCAACAGGTTCATCGCTCGTTGCTGCTATTGACGTTCTAAAAGCCAGTGGTTGTAAAGATATTCGTGTCATGGTGCTTGTTGCCGCTCCAGAAGGCATTAAACGTGTGAATGAAGCTCACCCAGATGTGATCATTTACACAGCATCTGTAGACCAAGGTTTAAATGAAAACGGTTATATCGTTCCAGGTCTTGGCGATGCAGGCGATAAAATTTTCGGTTCAGTTCAAAAAGACTAATTTTTGCATCATGAACAGAAAAGGGGCTTTTATAGCCTCTTTTTTATATACTAAAGACATTGGAATAAATGGAATAGGGTACTTTATGAAGTCCGAACAATATAAAGGTAAAGTGAAGCAGTACAATCCTGAAAAGGGCTTTGGCTTTCTTTCATGTGAAGAAGGTGATGTATTTTTCCATATCTCTGACTTTCCCGCAGATGGTGTCGAGCCAAAACGTAATGATCGTGTGAAATTTAATGTGGTGAAAAATGGTGATCGTTATAAAGCCATAAACATTGAGCGTGAAGAAGACAAATCTGCAAAAGCTAAAAAATCTAAAGTAGTGGCAAATAACCAGTCAATTACTTCAGCTTTGCTTTCGAATTTGCGTAAATAATGTGATTGTAAGATTTCATGGAAATCTTTGAAATTGAAAAAGAGGTCTATAGGGCCTCTTTTTTTATTATCATAAGAGTATTAAAAGAAAAGATGAGAGACAAATTTTATGTTTAAAGAGGGGAAAATCAAAAGCTATAACGTTGAGCGCGGCTTTGGATTTATACAACAAGATCAAGCACAGGATTTATTTTTTCATATTCGTGATTTTCCTAGCCGACACATCGAACCACGTGTTGGAGAAAATCTCAAATACAGGATTGAAACAGATCGAGGTAAATTTAAAGCGGTAAATATCATCCGTTTAGATTTGAAAAAAGAGCAGTCCACTCATGAACAGATAAATCCGTCATTTGAATCAAGGTCGGATCGAGTGAATGACCAAGCTACTCCTCACGATACAGCCAAAGGCACAGTTTGTGGCAGTAAAATCTTCAGCATGATTGGACTCATTGTAATTCTAGTATTAGCTGTGGCTGTTTATGGGAAATATCAGCAGTACCAAGAACAGAAGCAGCTACATTTACAACAGCTCATGCAAGAAAATGAAAACATTGTAAAAGAACAACGTAAAGCTCAGGGGGATTTACCCGATCGGGTGCTGACTGAGCAAGGTGAAAAAAATCTATACGGCACAGCTTCAACGCAAGCTCAGTCTGCTGTTCGAGACACTGTGCCAGCTCATGCTTCAAGTGAAGCGCCAAGGGCGGTAGAGAAAGCACAGTTTAATTGTGATGGGCGTACGCATTGTAGTCAGATGAAATCTTATGAAGAAGCGGTCTATTTTCTTCAACATTGTCCAGGCACAAAAATGGACGGAAACAACGACGGAATACCTTGCGAACGACAATTTAATAAATAAGAAAAAGCGCCATTAGGCGCTTTTTTATTTAGACAGATTTTTCACAAAATTGCATAAAGGCTTTGAGCCCTGGTCCTTGGTATTTCTGACGATGTACCAACATGAATAATGGACGGGCAAGTTGCCAGAACGGTGTATCTAAAACCACCAATTGACCTTTTTCACGTAAAGGCTCAATTGCCAGTTTAGAAATACATGACATTCCTAGGCCACCCGCCACGATTTTTAAAATGGCTTCGTTATGACCCAAGGTTAAACGAATATTGGCATCTGGCAGGTCTTTTAAAATTGCGTTGTCAAATACTTCACGTGTGCCTGAACCTTCTTCACGTAAGATCCATTCTACGTTATCAAAGTCAGCTGCAGTGATTGCACGATCCAACTTCGCTAAGGGATGCTCTGGTGAACAGCATACTGCAAGTTCATCGTCACGCCAGTGAATACATTGTAGCTGTGGCAGATGGCATGAACCTTCAATTAAGGCCAAATCCAACTGAAATTGGTTTACCGCTTCAATCATTTGGCGGGTATTGCCGACTTGAAGTTGTAAATGTGCTTGAGGCTGAATTTGTAAGAAATCTGCCATGAGGTCTGGCATCAAGTAGTCACTGATGGTTAGGGTCGCACCTAAACGCAGATCAATACTTTGTAGTTCGCCTTTGGCTGCTTGTTCAAAAGCTTCACAGCGCCCTAAAATTTCCAAAGCTTGTGGCAATAAAAAACGACCCAAGTCATTCAATTGCAAGCGTTTACCAAGTCGGTCAAACAGTGGAGCACCGAGACCATCTTCGAGGTCTGCCAATGCCATACTTGCTGCACTTTGAGTAAGTTTGACAGCATCACTGGCTTTGGTAACGGTACCTTCTTGAGCGACTGCTACAAAAACAGCCAACTGGCGTAAAGTCATGCGCATGAATCAGGCCTTAACATTTAAAAAATATTAATAAATTATGCTGTCATGCTAACATGAGCACAGTCTGTCACGCCACGTTCAAATCATGTCAATTGAAAAATTTAGCTTAGAAAAGGTTTTATCTGTACACCGTTGGACCAATACTTTGTTCAGTTTTACCATGACACGTCCTGCGCATTTTAAATTTACCGCTGGTCAGTTCGCACGAATCGGCTTGAAAGTGGGCGATGAATTGGTGGTTCGTGCCTATTCTGTGGTGTCGTCACCCTTTGATGAAACTTTAGAGTTTTTCTCTATCGTCGTTCCAGATGGTGCGTTTACTTCAAATTTGCAGCATCTACAAGTGGGCGATGAGCTGTATTTAGAAAAAGTGCCTTATGGCTTCCTCACTTTGGCACGTTATCAGTTGCCATTGCCGAAGGACTTATGGCTGTTGGGAACAGGAACGGGTCTTGCACCATTTTTATCAATGCTACAAGACTTTGAAACGTGGTCTAAATACGAAAAAATTAATCTAGTCTACAGTGTGCGCACCGTATCAGAACTGGCTTATGTCGAGCGGATTCAAGAAATCGCGGAAACCTTTGGTGAAGGGCATACGGGCTTCAAATTTATTCCTATTGTGACACGTGATCCCAATGCACCGCTGCATGACCGTCTACCAGTTTTAATTGAAAATGGCGAGTTAGAACAGGCGGCAGGCTTAGCGTTTAATGTTGAAACGACGCATGTCATGCTGTGTGGTAATCCACAAATGGTTGATGACACCAAGGCGGCCTTAAAAGCGCGTGGTTTGACCATGAACCGTCGTGGTGAAGGCAATATTGCTGTAGAAAATTATTGGTAATCTGCCATGAAAAAAGCTCATCGAAGGATGAGCTTTTTTTATTTTCGGAAATTAAATAACTGATGTTATGCATGCAAAAGTAATTTTGCATTTTTAAAATGATTGTTAAGCCAATTCGACGGAGTCTTACATCAAGGGAATGAATAAAGTAATTAGCCTTCGGCTAGAGGTACTCTTACGAAGCACGCTTCTCATTAGGCAAAATGAGAAGCGTGCTTTGCTGCAGTGCTCCTCACAGCAAAACTCGTTTACTAGTGTCTAATTATCAAAAGTATCGCAAAAATATTTTTGATTAGAAGAAGTCCTATCTCAAACACTTGCGGATGACGTTACCGCGTATCGTACTTTTATTTGAATCAAATTACGCTTCTGATGTTACTGCGTAACATCAGTTAAATAAACGTTTTGTTGTTAATGCAGAATTTTATTTAAGAACTGCTGCGCTCGTTCACCACGAGGGGCATTAAAGAATTCATCTTTACTACAGTCTTCCACAATTTTTCCTTGATCCATAAAGATCACACGGTCCGCAACCTGACGCGCGAAGCCCATCTCATGGGTTACACACATCATGGTCATACCTTCTTTGGCAAGACCCACCATCACATCAAGCACTTCGTTAATCATCTCTGGATCAAGTGCCGAAGTCGGTTCATCAAACAGCATGGCAATCGGGTCCATACTGAGCGCACGTGCAATCGCAACACGTTGTTGTTGTCCACCTGATAACTGTGCAGGGAATTTAGCGGCATGTGCACTTAAACCCACACGGTCTAAATAAGCCAAGCCTTTTTTCTTGGCTTCGGCTTCTGATCGGCCCAAGACTTTAACTTGCGCAATGGTTAGATTTTCGGTAATGGATAAATGTGGAAACAGTTCAAAGTGCTGGAACACCATACCAACACGACTACGTAGTTTATTTAAATCGGTTTTTGGGTCATTAATGGAAATTCCGTCGACCAAAATCGTACCGGCTTGAAAAGGCTCAAGTCCATTGACGGTTTTAATAAGGGTTGATTTCCCTGAGCCAGAGGGCCCACACACGACAACCACTTCACCTTGTTTAATTTGAGTCGTGCAATCGGTGAGCACTTGAAAATCTTTATACCATTTACTGACATTTTGGAGGTCAATCATCGTTTTTTGATCGGTCATACACTTAACCTCCGTTGTAATTTTTTAACTGCATAGGTGGCGATCATACTAATAGTGAAATACACCAGACCGGCAAACAGAATGTATTGAGTTAACAATGACATGAGGTCGCCTCGAACATAATTGGTGCGGAAAAAGTCTAAGAGCCCGATGGCATAAACCATGGTTGAATCTTGGAACAGAATGATGGTTTGCTGTAAAAGCAGTGGCGTCATTTTGCGGAAAGATTGCGGCAAAATAATTAGGCGCATTGCTTGGCCATAGCTCATACCCAAAGCATAAGCTGCAGAAGTTTGGCCTTTAGGAATCGATTGAATCCCGGCACGGACAATCTCTGAAAAGTAAGCAGCTTCAAATAGCATGAAGGCCACGATACTCGACACGAGGGCAGTATCAATCGTTAGATAGTTACCTGTGATCCCTGTGTAGATAAAGGGTACGGCAAAGTAGAACCACATCAGCACCAAGAGCAAAGGAATAGAACGAAAGAGGTTCACATAGCCTTTAGCAAAAATATTAAATACTTTAATCGAGGACAGGCGCATCAACGCCAATAAAGTCCCAATAAAGACACCACCAATGGTTGCCGTGATCACCACTTTTAGCGTGATGCTGAAACCATGCCATAGCGCAGGGCCAGACGCTTGGAGGTCTTGAATAAAAGAACTGAGCCATTCCATTATTTATCTCCTGCAATTAAGCCAGGAACGCGTAGGCGTTTTTCCAGAAAATTCATGAAACCAATTAAACAGATATTGATCACGATGAAAATAATGGTGACGTAGGTATAAATTTCGATGGTGTTTTGCGTGTATTCACTGATGGTTTTCATCTGCGAAATGATTTCTGCAACTCCGACCAAAGACGCGACTGAGGTGTTTTTGACACAGTTGGTCAACTCAGAGCTGAGGGGTGGCAAAATCGTGCGGAATGACTGCGGTAAGATCACATAGCGGTATAGTTGAGCCGTACTAAATCCCATGGCATAACCTGCATTGGTTTGCCCCAAAGGAAGCGCTTCAATACCAGTCCTGACTTGCTCACAGACCCGTGCAGCTGTAAATAGACCCAAGCCGACACTTGCAGAAATTAAGGCGGTCGTATTTGCCCCAAGGTCATTCATCCACCAGCTTTTAATCGCAGCAGGGAGGAAGTTAGGTACAACATAGAACCAAATAAACAGTTGAATCAATAAGGGTACATTTCGGAAAATAGTCACGTAGGCCGTACCAATACCTCGTGCTATAGGACTCGGTAGGGTACGCATAATACCCAAGATGCTGCCAAGCACCATCGCAATGCTCCATGCCACCAAAGCGATGACAAACAGCCAGCCGATTCCAATTAAAATCCAATTCAGGTAGGTCGAATCACCTACACCTGTAGATTGGAACAGCACACCCCAATTCCAGCTATAATTCATAGGAACTCCCTATAATGAGCTTAAGCCAAAATCCGTTTGGCTTAAGCATCTTTAGAATGTTTAGGGAAAGTTATTCGTCACGGTCATGTGGATTACTAATCAATACTTTTAATTGATCAGACATCGGGAAATTCAAATTGATATTTTTTGGTGGAATTGGCGTTTGGAACCATTTTTTATACATGTCATTGATTTCACCAGAGCTATAAGTTGCTTTGATTGCATCATCAACCACTTGTTTAAAGCCAGTATCGCCTTTACGCAGCATACAACCATAGATTTCATGAATCGGCGCTGTACCTACGATTTCCCATTTATTTGGATCTTTGGCTTTCGATTTTTCACCCGCCAGCAAAATATCATCCATCATAAATGCCGCTGCACGACCATTTTGTAGCATGAGGAAAGACTCAGCGTGGTCTTTGGCAGAAATGACTTCACCAATACCTAACTCTTTTTCATGTTGACGAATATAACGCTCAGATGTAGTTCCTGCCGTGGTGACTAATTTTTTACCTTTAAGGTCAGCGAAGTCTTTAATCCCAGAGTCTTTTGCAGTAAGTAAGCGTGAACCCACTTCAAAGAAACCTGTTGAGAAATCAACTTGTTGTTGGCGTTCTTTATTGTTGGTGGTTGAACCACACTCTAAGTCGACGGTGCCATTAGAAACTAATGGAATTCGGTTTTGGCTGGTCACTAAGTTATAACGGATTTTTAAATCGGGAAGATTTAATTGTTTTTTTACTGCTTCAACTACTTTTAATTGAAGATCATGCGCATAACCCACAGGTTGGTTTGGATTATCTGCGATATATGAAAATGGAATCGATGAATCGCGATAGCCTAAAACAATCGTGCCCGATTTTTTGATCTTATCTAAAGTCCCTGAGTCAGAAACAGCAGCTTCACTTCCTGCAGCTTTATCCGTTGTAGGTGCTTTATTGTCACTACATGCGCTAAGCCCTAAAGTGAGCGCACTTGCACAGAACAAAGTTGCTAAATGTTTTTTTGACGTCATCGTTAAAACTCCTTTTACCCTGATTTAATATCCACTTTTTATGATCTTGTTACGTATTTAGTTTTATTGCTCTGTTTTTAAGAATGTTTCAACAATAAAAAAGAGATCATTTTCTACATCTTAGGTGATAAATCGAACAAGGCTCAAGCAAAATTTATTGCCGAATTGTTACTAAGAAATGGGATAAGTTATGAACATTTTTTATAAGTAAATTTGTTATAAGCGATTGAATATTAAATGAATTATATTTATCGTGAAATAGATAATGAAAATAAAAGGGCATAAAAAAACCTCCAAATGGAGGTTTTCGGGATTAAACTTTAGTTTAATCTCCGTGTTAATGCACAAACATATCCATAAATTCACGAATTTCTTGAATCGCTGTGTCTACGTCGGAAGTCAACCAAGTCGGTTCAAAAAAGCCAGCATAATGCTCCAGTCGATCTTGGGGAACAACTAAGCGAATCGGGCATTCTTCTTCGAGCAAGCGCCAAGGAATAATAGGCACTTCATTATCTAAAAAAGCCGCAATATTTCGAATATCAATCACCATCGCATTGATGCATTCAGGGAATGGCATCACTGAAAACTCTTCAGTACGTCGGCGGAAATATTCCAAATCACCCCATTTCAACACATAACTTGGCTTACTAAATTCAATAATGCCAATAAGATGCTGATCACGAGTGTAATGAAGGGAACATTGATGAGTGACGTCAGTGTCAAGATCAAGCGTTACACCTTGTTGATGGTACGCCATAGATTTGATAACAGGTGAAAAATAAGGTGCATGATTATAGCTCATTTCATTCATCAAAAGCAGAGAATTCCATCTAGCTCAAAAAAGCATTTATTTTTGCAACACTTGATACTCTGAAAATGAATACGATTGAAATGGTACATTCATTTCATGCTCCGATATTTTTACCTTAGTGATTGATTTTAAATCTAAAAATCAGTCATCTATTTAAACAGCAAGACGGATGTAAATTGAACTGATCTTTCAAGTTACATGTTTTCACGGATTGTAATTGTTCTTCACACAACAATGGATATTGTATTGCTAGTATAAAAAGTGAACGACGAACAACAAAATAGCGAGGGGAATATGACACACGATTTTAATAAACCGCCCCATACCACCAGCGTAGAAGAAACAACACAAAAAAAACGTATCCCAGTGTATATGCTAATTTTAGTGGGTATCTTCTTAATCGCGTTATTGTTTTATATGTTTGCAGATATGAAACCGTCTGCTTCGGATGCACCACCTGATCATCCTGCACCGAATGCACAAACTGCAACTGCCAATGATACGACTAGCGGTACAGCAGGGGATGAAGCTGTTGCCAATGATTCAAATACTGCAACTGCGACAGATCATTGATGATAAATACATGAGTCAGATTTACATGATTGCAAGATCTGAACCTTAAGCATCTCATCAGAATGACACAAATAAAGCCTTGGTTATGCCAAGGCTTTTTTACATTCAATTGTGAGCTTTTGTTGGAGTTATGCATACTTTGGTTGATTAAAAAATACGCAAAAACTAAGGTGGAAAAGAAAGCTCAAGTTTAAAGCACCAATGCTGTGTGATATCGCGGCATACGTAAAAATGCACATAACAACAGATCATGTATAACAATGAGGGCGAACGTATGAATGATTATCTGGGTGGTCCGCGTGGCCGTTTTGATGCCATGTATTATTGGGAACAGTTTCACCCCATTTTAAGTGCAGTAGCAATTCTCCTGATTGGTTGGGTCATTGCTTTATTGATTGCTGCTGGCGTCAAAAAAGTTCTGCAACAATTAGGTACAAATCAAAAACTTTCAAATGCAACTGGGCACCGTTCCAATGTTGAAAATATAGTCTCCAGAGTAGTGTTCTGGATTATTTTGATCATTGCCGTCATTGGTGCGCTCAATGTGCTGAATTTGACCAGTGTCAGTGGCCCATTCAGTAATATGATTCAGCAGTTCTTGTTATTTATTCCACAGCTCTTGGCTGCGGTAGCTGTAGGTTTTATTGGTTGGATCGTGGCGAGTTTGGTCAAAGTCGGTTCAAAGAAACTGCTTGATAAAACCCAACTCGATGAAAAACTTAGTTCTGAGGTTGGTGTCAGCCCTATCAGTCAAAATATCAGTGAAATTGTATATTGGCTGATTTTGTTACTTTTCCTACCGATTGTTTTATCGATCTTGGGTTTGAACGGTCTATTGTTCCCAATCCAAAATATGGTCACTGAAGTTGTTTCTTATCTTCCCAATATCTTTATTGCCGGTGTCATCGTCTTTGTGGGTTATATTTTGGCGAAGATTGTGCGAGGTATCGTGGAAGGCTTGGTGAACAGTTTGAGTTTGCAGCAGCAAGTCGAAAAAGTGGGCATGTTTAAAAACGCAAAACTTGCTCAAGTTTTGGGTAATTTTGTCTTTGCTATAGTCATTATCACTGCATTAATTGTGGCTTTCGAAGCACTTGGTATCGAGGCGATTTCTCAGCCTGCAACAGCCATGTTACATGAGATCATGTATGCGATACCGAACATCATTGCCGCAGGTTTAATCTTAATTTTGGCCTATGTGGTGTCACGCTTTGTGGCACGTCTAGTGGTGGATGTGATCTCGGGTACAGGTGTTGATGCTGTGCCAGAAAAATTAGACATTCAACGCTTTTTGGGCAATACCAAAGTGTCGGATGTGGTCGGTTGCCTGATCGTATTTTTCACCATGCTGTTTGCGGTATCTGAAGCCGCTAACCGTTTAGGCTTTGAGCAAATCAGTGCCTTAATTGCCATGTTTATCCAGTTCGGTGCAAGTATTTTACTTGGTGCCGTGATTTTGGTGGTGGGTTTCTGGCTTGCCAATATTGTGGCAAATGTGGTGCAACGAGGGGAATACAACAGTTCACGTTGGTTAGGTAATTTGGTTCGTGTGCTGATTATGGGCTTGGTTGTCGCCATGGGCTTGCGTGCCATGGGTATTGCCGACTCGATCGTGAATTTGGCCTTTGGTTTAACCCTTGGTGCGGTTGCAGTTGCATTCGCTTTGGCCTTTGGTTTAGGTGGTCGCAATCCAGCGGAACGACTGTTATCAGATCTTATTGATAAAGCAAAACGTGAAGCCAATGAACCGAATCCAGTACAGGAACAGGCGAAGGCAAAAACTACCTTTAATACGCCAACATCTAGTCCTACGTCATCAACTTCTGTTCATAATACTTCTGAAGTGAAAACCGATGATGGCTATCCAAACATTCAACACGCTGCCCCAGGCATCAGTGAAAAAGAAACTGCGACGCCAGATCAGTTGGATGTAAACCCGAGTGATCAACCACCAAATAATCCATTTGGTTCGACAGGTGAGGCTGAAAAAGAGGTCGATGCACCTTCGGCACCTGTAACTCCGCCAAAACCAGATGACCCTAATTAACCTGTTCCGTCTTTAGAAAATCGGCCACGCTTAAGTGGTCGATTTTAATGCTCTATAAGGAATATTGTATGGCAAAAGCACCGAATAAATTTTTAGCCCCAGTGATTATTGCAGGGATCACGGTGGGTTTTTTGGCGAGCGCACGACGCTTTATTTTTACAAAACCAAAACGCATTGATTTGGAGCAGACAGAACAATCACCGCTAAACAGTGAAAAAAATTATACCAATCAGTCCAAAAATAATGATTGAAATTTACCCGAAAATTGGTATTTTAAGTAATAGTGATATATGGAATATTACTTAAAATATAAAAACTTAGGATTCATATTGCTGTCATGAATGACACCTATGATCCGTGCAAAGGAATGGCAAAATGGGGGTAATTTCAATGTTCAATACTTTAGTTTCGACACTCAAACAAACCGCAAGCGTGCAACCACAACATATTTCAGTTGCTGTTGAAAAAATGGATATGACAATTCAACGAACTTCGTCGTCGTCAGTATCATTATTTAAAACCGACTATCTTGAATAAGTCAGATTGGGCATAAAAAAAGGGCTGAATGAATCAGCCTTTTTTATGCAGAGTTCATCTGCGGATTATGATTAATTCATTCTATGTAGAGATCAGACGTATTCAGAAGCGGCATGCGCAGAAGCCCATGCCCATTGGAAGTTGTATCCACCTAAATGCCCCGTTACATCGAGCACTTCGCCAATAAAGTACAAGCCTTTTTGTTTTTTACTTTCCATGGTTTTTGATGAGACTTCAGTGGTATCCACACCACCCAGAGTAACCTCAGCAGTACGGTAACCTTCAGTGCCTGATGGCTTCACTTCAAAGCTTTCTAAACGGCTTGCAATAAGTTCCAGTTTTTCATCACTGATATTGCCAATGGCTAATTCAGCTTGTTCAGGCCAAATCAGATTTTGTAATTCTATAACTACACTTTTCGGTAAGTGTTCATTGAACAGTGTACGCAGTAACACTTTCGGTTGACTAGTTTTCTTAGATTTGAGGAAATCTAAAACATCTAAAGTTGGCAGGAAATTGATATTAAAACGTTGACCGACATCCCAGTAGTTTGAAAGCTGCAATGAGCTTGGGCCACTTAAACCACGGTGAGTAAAGAGTAAAGCCTCAGTAAAACTATTTAACTCATTCGATAACGTGGCTTCAACAGCATTGCCACTCAAGCGTGTGGTGACTTCTTTAAAACTATCTGAAAAGGTGAAGGGTACTAAGCCAGCGCGAGTGGGGTAGACGGAATGTCCGAATTGTTTAGCAATCTCATAGCCAATTCCTGAACCGCCTAATGTAGGAATAGACAGACCACCAGTGGCAATAACCACCGATTCTGCTTCAAAATAGCCTAGATTGGTTGCCACTTGAAAGCCTTGTTCAGGTAAGGCATTGACTGCTTTTACTTCACAGTTGGTTTTAATATCTACCAATCCTGTTTTGTCACATTCTGCCAATAGCATGGCGAGAATTTCTTTTGCACCATTTTGGGTAAATAACTGCCCATGTTTGCGCTCTTCGTACTCAATGCCATATTCGCAGACCATACCAATGAAGTCCCAGTTGGTATAGCGAGTTAATGCTGAAATAACAAAGTGTGGATTATGTGAAATATAATTTTCTGGTTCGACATACAAATTGGTGAAATTGCATTTACCACCGCCAGACATCAGGATCTTTTTGCCAACTTTATTGGCTTTTTCAACCACCAAAACTTTGCGTCCACGCTGCGCCGCTTTATATGCCGTCATTAAGCCTGATGCACCAGCACCTAAAACAAGGACATCATATTGATTTTGCGACATGGTAAGTTTCCGCGTGGAAGAAAGGACGCAGGATTATACGCTTTTTAGCGCTTCGGTTGAACCTTTCAGGCGACCTTGTAGGCCACCAGTATGAATCACTAAAACACGCTGATGGTTTGTAATCTGACCCCGCTCAATCATGCTGAAAATACCTCGCAACATTTTAGCCGTATAAACCTGTTCTAATGGGATCGCATAGCGTTGTTCAAAGTCCCGCATAAACTGTAATAGTTCCGGCGTTGTTTTGGCATAGCCGCCACAGCAAAATTCATTACTGATGTTCCAATTGGTTTTCTGCGTCAACTGAGCAACATCGTCGCAAAGAAAATTACCTTTGAGCGCTGAAAAACCTAGAACATGTTGATGTTCCGCACTGGCTTCGATCAAGCCCGTTATGGTTCCACCTGTACCGACTGCACAGCAGATGAGATCAAAATTTTGTTGATTTTCATGGCTTAAGATTTCCGTACAGCCACGGATAGCCAATGCATTAGTTCCACCTTCAGGAATGACATAATGTTCGGGATATTGCTGTCGTAATTGCGCTAAAGCGTCTACTTGTTTCTGTTCACGATACTTTTGGCGTGTGACAAAATTGAGCTGCATACCAAACTGTTCGGCGGTAGCTAAAGTAGGATTTCGGGCTTGATGTTGTAATTCTTCCCCACGGATGATGCCTAGACTACCGAATCCAAATAAATGTGCGGCAAATGCGGTGGCTGCAATGTGATTTGAATAAGCGCCCCCAAAGCTAAGCACGTGTTTAACCCCTAATTTCTGAGCCTCAATAAAATTATATTTAAGTTTATAAAATTTATTGCCTGATATTTGTGGGTGTACTAAGTCCAAACGCTTAATACACAAATCAACCCCTTGATATTGAATAGTCTGCTCAGGAATGGCGTGGGCGATAGATTCAAACATGTTGGTGATCGTTATCTTGGTGGTTGGAGGTCAAATAGGTAGGCATTGTAAAACGGGAGCTGCAGAAGATGAAATTTTTTACATCTTGTTCAGTTCAACTTTGCTTATAGCACTTCACTGCCGACATCAACTAACTAGCAACATCAACGGAGGTCACGACAGACATACCGGGTCTTAAGTTTTCTAAACCTTGTTGATTAGGATCAATCGCAATTTTCACGGCAATGCGTTGCACGACTTTGGTGAAATTTCCTGTGGCATTGTCAGGTTTCAATACACTAAATTCAGAACCAGCCGCAGGGGAGATTTGCTCAACTTTGCCGTAAAATTTTTGATGTTTCATACCATCGACGCTGAACCACGCTTTTTGACCAATATGCATATCTGCAATTTGTGTTTCTTTAAAGTTAGCAGTCACCCAGCGCTGCTGTGGAATCAAATACATCAGTTGAGAGCCTGCAGCAACATATTGACCAATCCGCGGGCTGACTTCGCCAAGCTGACCATCCATAGGTGCCACAATCGTGCTGTAGTCTTTGGTGGTCACAGCCTGATCAAATTGTGCTTTGGCAATATTTACTTGCGCTTTAAGACCTGTCGCTGCAACTTGTGCAGTTTTGAATGATTCTCTGGCAACCAGCAAATTGGCCTCTGCTTGATGAAGTTGGGCCAAACTATTTTTAGCGTCTGCAGTGGCTTTATCTTGTTCCGATTTCGATGCAGCGCCAGTATTGCCGAGTTGTTGGTAGCGCGTCATTTGTGCAAGGGCTAATTCATAGGCCGCACGTGATTGGTCAACTTTCGCTTCGGCCGCCGTTATATCCGCCCTGCGTTGTTCAATGGCTTGACTTTGATTGGCAAGAGAGTTCTGTGCTTGTTCCACCCCAGATTCAGCCTGTGTGACTTTTTGATCATAGGTCGTTGCATCGATATGCATAAGCACTTGACCTTTTTTCACATGATCAAAATCCGTCACCAAAACATCTTTCACATAACCATTAATTTGTGATGAAAGCACCGTGGTTTTGCCTTTGACATAGCTATTTTCAGTCGACTCGATACTGTTATGAAATGGACCAATCCGCCACGCCCATAAGATCAGCGCAATTCCCAACAAGAGGATAACCAACATGAAAATCAGGGTATGCTGCGGCGTAGAAATAAGCTTGCTTGATGGCGCAGGCATAGCGGTTGCTGCTTGTTGTTGCTGTGTTGCTGCTTGCTCAGTGGGTTTATGGTCTTCGGTCATGTTGTTCTCAATATCAATTAGGTCATTTGGCTGTGGCTTATGTTGTGTAAATCGAAGAAATCTAACTACTATCCGAGCGTTGCTGTTGGCGTAATTGATATTTATTTTTGCCCATCAGCAATAAACCCCAAAGCAACAATAAAACGGCGAATATGCCATTTAAAAAAATTACATCGTTATAGGCTCGAACTTGGGCTTCTCGTGTGATGGTTTGATTAAGGCTACGTATGGCTTGTTGTTGGTCTAAATTGGGGTCTAAAGAATATTGATGCGCACTTTGCGCCAATTGTTGTAGGCGCTGTTCGACTATAGGGGAGGTTTGCGATAAATCATTATAAATCTGTGCCTGATAGGTTTGAGTACGCATTTGCTGATAGGTCGAAAAGAACGATGATCCGACCAGTCCCCCAAAGGTTTGCGTTGCAGAAAACAGCACGATAAACGTCACCATGTGAGATGGGCCTTTTTGCAAAGCACTGACAATGCCTGTAAGCAAAAGTGGGCCAATAAACATGCCACTGGCAAAGCCCACCAAAAACTGACTCCAATAAAAATCATGCGGTCGAACATCAC
Source organism: Acinetobacter sp. YH16044 (assembly GCF_013417145.1). NCBI lineage: Bacteria > Pseudomonadati > Pseudomonadota > Gammaproteobacteria > Moraxellales > Moraxellaceae > Acinetobacter > Acinetobacter sp. YH16044. Next base: position 93,894 of record NZ_VPEK01000003.1, on the reverse strand, counting down.
TGGTCAGGTGGTAATCCAGCGCACAGGCAAAGAGCACGAGACCTGCTGCACCAAGCAGATGAAGCACGATTTTTTCTTTGGAAAAGGTCAGGGCACTAAACACTGTACCTAAGACAATCCCAATCAGCACGACGGTATAAAAGGAAACAAATTGGTCGGGTCCCATGCCCATGGTTTTCAAAAAATTCACGGCCGCATAGCTTTGTTCAGACATGAGAAAGCGAATGGCAAAGGCACCGATAATAAAACTCACGGTCGACGATGTTCCGAGCCAGCGTGTGACAATCAGGGGATTGACCCGAAAATGTTCATAGGTCAGACCGACAACTAAAAGAATCAAAGCGGCGATGAGTACATAGGCCAACCATTCAGCCTCAAACCACCAAAGAATCGGGCCTTGAGTCAACACGATACATAGCAAAGCAAAGCCGGGTGCTAATAATGCAAAGGTGAATAAATCTTGCTTTTCAAACACCTCGATTCTTAGACTTCGTGGCAATTTAAGAGAGACCACCATCGCCAAACAACATAAGGCTAGACCTAATTCAAAGGTGTAAAAAATAGACCAATCATTTACATCGACCAGATAGGGCGACATGATCCATGCCAGCGGAATCCCCAACTGCTGAAAGCCCAAGGCTAGATAAAGCCCACGACCAAAATGAGCACGTTTAAACGCTTGCATGATGTAATACATCCCAAGCGAACTGAGTGGAGCTGCAAGTAAGCCGCTAATCACCCGTGCAAAAATTGCCATTTCATAGGTATGGACAAATAAATGCAGCAGCATCACCGCGATAAATAAGACCAAACCAATTTCTGAAAATAGCCTAAGTCCATATTGTTGACGGGCTTTAAATAAGATCAGGTTGGAGCTGACATTGGCCATAACAAATGCCGCAGGGATCCATGCCGCTTCTGAAGGCGTTAAGCCATATTCACCTTGTAGAAGGGGTAAATTTGCCGTAATGAATCCATTACTTAAGCTGCCCGAGATCGCAACAAATAAACCGATAAAGAAGTATAAAAAACGCTTATAGGTCGGATGTGCAATGGCAGCGGGAGAGCCGGGCAGGGTCGGTTTTTCTTCGGGTGTCCAATCCGGAGCAGGTTCCAATAAACGTGGAGATTTGGACATGACGTATTACCCGTAAATACCATGTAGTAAAAACTCCACGGCACGTTTGGCGAGTTTTTCCTGATCTGCTTCGGTATGGCCTTGCAAAGCTGCACGCAAAATAGAGGTGACCATGGCATAGTCCGCCGGTTTAAAGTCTGCTCGACAGCGACCATTTTGAATGGCCTGATCAATCATCGGTTGTAATATGGCATCACGTCGTTGGTATATTTCAACCATGGCAGGATCATCCCGATCGATCACACGCCAATATTCCATTAAAGCCGTGAGATAGGGAATATTATAAATATGGTCTTGAATGAGGCGAATAAATCCATCATCGAACTGTGCATAATTAAGCGCACGCTGTTCAAGTCGGTTCAAGGCAGCTTGCATTAAGGCGAGTACCAACTCACGACGGTCATTAAAATTACGATAAAACGTCGCACGTCCAACTTGAGCCTGATTGATGATGAGTTGTAAAGGCGCATTGATCCCGTGAATACGGAATACCTCAATCGCAGCTTCTAAAAGCACTTCTCGGTTTTGCGCAGCGAGTTGTTGACGTGTGGACATTATTCTTTGACATCATCATTCTAAATTTATCTAGCTATTAAACGGACAAAAGTGTCCGAAGTAAAATCGTATTCGATAGCAGTTTTGTAACTTGTCTTCTATGTGGTTATAAGAAAATGAATAAATTATTTATTTTAAAAAGAAAATATTTTTCTATCGGCATCAATCTGCATCCGCATTGGAAAGACCGCCGAGACATAATTCCTGACAATTGACCCTAAATCGGCAGATAAATAAGGTGAATATCTGCACAAAAATGCTATGCTGAATTTATAAGCAAGATAATTATAAAAATGGAGGGCATCCAATGAGCAAATTAAGTCCGGCTGTGCTGTCTATGCTGTGCCTGTGCGGTTTTTGGATGGTTGGCTGTGATACGACTGACGAATTGCATCGTCCTCAAAATGAACATCGCACTATGATCATTGGTGGTGTCCCTGTAAATGACCATGACTATAAATTACCCCGTGAGGATGTTGCACTCAATGAAGCCGCTGCGGATGACGACTAGCAGATAGATCCGTCAAAAATAGGGTGGACATACTGTCAGTACACGGTAGTGAGACGTGACATGTAAAGAGTCACAGATGCAGTGTGATACGTCAGATGTGTGAACATTTTGAAGTAGACGTCTTACTTCTGCAGTTTTGTTTGTTGAATTAAAGCCTTACAAACATTTAAAAAGGCTCTGTACTCGCCCAGTATGCCCGAACTGGAATGAACCGCGGTTCAAATGCTTAAATCAGGTCAATCTATCAGGTCAATTTGCCAATTTGATGCCTGAATTTCTAAGTTATTTTGTCTAAGTTGCTGACTAATGCTATCGGCCTGTTTTTGTAAATCTGCCACTGCAATGGTTTTAATCCAACGGATTTCACTCGAGCTATAACGACCATTTTCACGGCGTGAGCTGTCGATTGCTTGTTGCAAGATACGATGCTGTTGGGTCAATAAATCACGTTCATTGAGGACCGAAAGCATGCAGCGTCCTGAACTGGTTTTAGCCTGTGCGTTGGTGGCGTGAATCTTTTCAATTAAGCCATAAAGTTCTGTATTTACGGCAAATGCTTCTTGAATTAAAGCATTTGGTTCTTCGCTAGGTGCATCACCTTCTTGAATGAGCACGTTGTTATTGATTCTTTGTTGCAGCGAGGCCAATTTTGTTTGTAAGTCACTGCGTAAAAGTAGGGCTTCAGCTAATTTCATTGTCTTGATATTAATTTGTACTTTTAACGATCATGCGATGGATTAATGCGGTATTCAAGTTATTTATAGTGAAAAATTTGGTCAATTAAAATAAACACTGCAAATTATAGGGAGAAATTCAGAGATTCTATCTGTAAAATTGCCACGAATTTAAGTGAAAACGGTGTGACAGTGGAATCATTTTGGATATTAGGCTCGATTGCGGCAGCACTATTACTTGGTGCAATGAGCCCGGGGCCAACGTCAATTTATGTGGCGAAGAATTCCATTGCGATTTCACGTAAACACGGTTTATTTACCGCTCTTGGTACAGGTTTCGGCGCTGCAATATTTGGGCTATTAGCGGTATTGGGTTTGCAGGCATTTTTATTGGCTGTACCTTCTGCTTATTTGGCTTTAAAAATTTGTGGTGGTTTATATCTGCTTTGGATGGCATTTAAAATTATAAAACATGCCAAAGAACCCATCGAAGCAGGCAATTCGAGCAGTTCGCAAATGTCACTCCGTCGTGCATTTACCACTGGTTTAATTACTCAGTTGTCGAATCCTAAAATTGCAATTGTGTTAGCCAGTATTTTTACGGCACTTTTACCGAAAGAGATTCCGACTTATTTCTACTTTGTATTGCCAGTTTTGTGTTTCTTTATCGATGCAGGGTGGTGTTCATTGGTCGCTGTGGCTTTATCGGCAGAAAAACCACGTAAAGTCTATTTGAAGTTTAAAGCGGGTTTTGATCGGGCAGCAGGGGCAGTGATGACAGTGCTTGGGTTAAAGCTGATTTTTGGGATGAAGTGATTGAACTTAGCTCCCCCAAAAAAAGCCTCTACGAATAGAGGCTTTTTTATGCTGAAATTTTTGAGGTCAAATGTATCTTTGCAGGCTGTCGCGTATTAATTCTGCTATATGTGTTGGTAGAGCTGAGTTAAAAACAAGTTAATTAGATCGATATTTGTTGCTATTAAACGGGTAAATTTCTTCATTTATCATGTTATTTACTGTTATTATTTGTATGCTTTTTATATAAATATCAGAGGGATGATATGTCTAATAAAATTTTATTAATAGCTGCATTGGGGTGTATGTCTTTAACAGCTTGTTCAACAACAGAGACTTCTAGAACTATACAAGCGCCGCAAGTCACAGCAGCAACCGCAGCGGTTCAATATACTGGTGTAAAAACACCTGTTTCGATTGGTAAATTTGACAATCGCTCAAGCTATATGCGTGGTATTTTTTCGGATAATGTTGATCGTTTAGGTGGTCAAGCAAAAACAATTTTAGAAACGCATCTTCAGCAGTCTGGATATTTCTCTGTACTTAACCGCGATAATTTATCTGAATTACAGCAGGAATCTGGATTCAGTAAATCTGCGCAGTCGATTAAAGGTGCGCGTTTTGTATTAACTGGTGATGTGTCTGAGTTTGGTCGTAAAGAAGTGGGTGATCACCAGCTTTTTGGTGTACTAGGTCGTGGTAAAACTCAAATTGCTTATGCAAAAGTTAATCTAAACATTGTAGATGTAAAAACGGCTGAGATTGTACACTCTGTACAAGGTGCTGGTGAGTACGCACTCAGCGAACGAGAAGTACTTGGCTTTGGCTCTACTGCATCTTACGATTCAACATTAAATGGTAAAGTTTTAGATTTAGCTGTACGTGAAGCAGTGAATAATCTTGTGCTTGATTTACAGACTGGCAAGTGGTCTAACAAGTAATAGGATGTTGCTGTGAGACATATTTTTTTATTGATGAGCGGTCTTATTTCGCTAAGTTTGGTTGGGTGCGCAACTGCGCCAAAGTCATTGTACAGCTGGGGTGAATTTCCACAGCAAACTTATTTATCTTTAAGTTTGCCTGAGAAAGCGATGCCACAAGATCAAGTATTAAAACTTGAAAAAGACGTTGAAAAAGCTAAGGCGAAAAACTTAGCTGTTCCGCCTGGACTGTATGCACATTTGGGACTGCAATACCTAAATATGAATGATGCACCGCGTGCGATTCAATATTTTGAGCTTGAGCGTCAGGTCTATCCTGAGTCGACTGTATTAATGGATCGTTTATTGAAAAAAATGACGGGTCAAACTTCAGCAGGAGCAAAAAAATGAAGTATTTAAAAACTTTATTTACAGTTACTGCCGTTGTTGGCTTATTAACGGGTTGTGCAACTGCACCTAAAAATACACGTGATTTAAGTACCTATACTGCAAATATGCCAAAATCTATTTTGGTGATGCCACCTGTGAATGAATCACCTGATACTCGTGCAACCAATAGTTACTGGTCGACTGTGACGGTGCCAGTAGCTGAAGCTGGCTATTACGTTTTTCCAATCAGTGTTGTTGACACCATGTTTAAAGAAAATGGTGTTTATAACGGCGCAGATGCACAAACGATTAGCCCTAAAAAGCTTCAAGAAATCTTTGGTGCTGATGCTGCGCTTTATGTCAAAGTGAAGGAATACGGTTCTAAGTATCAAGTTATTCAAACTGTTGCAACGGTTGCTGTTGAAGCGAAGTTAGTTGATCTAAAAACAGGTGAGTTACTTTGGGAAGGAACTGAAAAGCAAGTGCTGTCTAACAGCAACAATAATGCTGGTTTAGTCGGTATGCTAGTGGGTGCTTTAGTTGACCAAATCTCGAATCATTTAAGCGATAAAGCTTATGTGTTGTCTGGGACAGTTAGTCATTTACTTTATTCACCTCGTTTAAGTGAGCAGAAGGGCTTGTTGTATGGGCCTCGTTCGCCAAACTTTGCGCAGAATGGATTAAGTCCGCAGAAATAATAAAAAGCCCCTCTAGTTAGGGGCTTTTTAGTTGTTATGTTTATGTGTTGATGAGAATACGTGCAAAGAATAGGGGTTTTATATTTTTCATGGAATTCTTATACCTTGTAAGATAGTGGATGTTTTTAGCATACATTAGGTTGTTTTTCCTTTTAATAAAAAAAATTGATCGTTTCTCGAATATAAATGTGATTATTTTTGGTTTAATTTTTATTTTTTAAGGGCTTTGTTGCACAAAGATTGGAAATGCAAAACGCCCCTAATTGAGCCAAATTTAAGGCGTAACTTGGGTAAGTGGTCGACCTAATTCCGTAAATCTGTTGAGGACTGCTACACGTGTATGTATCTCATTCACTTGGCTATCAAAACTCCTTGTATTGAGTTTATCTCCTAATAATTTAATGCAGTACATCTTAGTTTCAACCAAACTTCGCCGATGATAGCCTGACCATTTTTTCCATAGTGTCCTGCCTAAACGTTTAACTGTTCGAAGTAATTCATTTCGCGCTAGCGAGCTGATCTTTGTATCTTTCCAAGGTTTCGCATTTTTTCTTGGAGGAATCACCGCATGCGCTTGCCGATCTGCAATGACCTGACGACATTGTTTGGTGTCATAAGCGCCATCGGTATAAACAGAGTCAATCTGCTCATCTTGTGGAATCTGATCGAGTAAATCACCAAGCACTTGTGAATCACTCACATTATTTGTAGTGAGTTGAATGGCGCGTATTTGAAGGGTTTCAGCATCTATACCAATATGAAGTTTACGCCATTGGCGACGATATTCAGGTCCATGTTTCTTGCGTTTCCATTCGCCCTCACCTAGAAACCTCATGCCTGTAGAGTCTATGAGTAGATGCAGCCCATCGCTACTTTTTTGGTAGCTGATTACAATATCAATATGCTTTTGTCTTCTACAAAGCGTGGTGTAATCTGGAGCTATCCAATTTAATCCGCAAAGTTTAATCAGACTTTGCACAAAGCCAGTAACCATACGTAAAGACAGACGAAATAAGGATTTAATCATTAAGCAGCATTGGATGGCTGCGTCGGAGTAGGTTTGATTTCGCCCTTGTTTGCCTTTTGATGGTGCATACCATTGCGTAGCAGAATCAAACCAAAGGGCAATATTTCCGCGACTCATGAGTGCTCGGTTATATGCGGGCCAATTGGTTGTGCGGTAGATTTTGTGTGTAAGCTTCTTCATTTGAAAATTATATCGCTGAAAAAGCCTTTACAGATAGGTTTGTGCAACAAAGCCTTTTTTAAGTAGGAATAATCTTATTATTGGAAGTTGCTTAGGGTAATGTGTATCTGCAAGCATAAAATATATGGAGGTGTAAATGGAAACAAGAATTGCTTGTTTGACTTGTAAAGCACTTATTTTATCTGATACGGCAATAAAGAATCAGGGTTTATGTGTTCCTTGTGCTAAAGGCTATAGAAACCAAATAGAAGCAGCTAAGAAATACTACGATGAGGAGAAAAAATATAGAGCATCTGAAGAATATGTATATTGGTTGAATTTATCACAGCAGGTATCTGATTTAGAGGATTTGAAAAAACTAAGTTTTGAGAATCAAGTCTATTTTGTTGTGAAAATATTAATTGCAGAAGTTTTTAATGGTGGATTTGATCAATATTTTCATAATAGCTCAGGCGATTATTATGCTGAAACGATACAAGCTCTAAAAGCGTTACAGGCTTTTGAAAGTTTAGAATTATTAGAAAGTGCGAAAATACTATTATTTGGTGCTTTAGAGGTTCCATTTGAGCAAGGATTAAGATTTAATATTTTAAAAAACAGCACCGAAGCTGAAAGTATTCAATTGGATCAGTTGGATAAATTTTTTGGGGAGTTTCCAGATCAACTTGATCAAAAGCTACGTCAATTTGTCGAAATGAATCATTTATTTAAAGTATATGAGTAGCTAAAAGTGATTCTTTGCAATACGACAAGGCAAATGCTGAAGTTCTAAAATTTACAGCTGATTTGCTCGATTTCATAAAAAACAGAACTAGTCACAGAGCATTGTTTTAGATGGTAGGCGACATGGATGTCGCCGTTCACTTGTGATACATGGACGCACCATCAAGTAAACAAAAGATTTTTTGTTACCTTGCGAAGCAGTGCTTCTCATCTCCTAAAAGGAGAGGGAACCTAAAGGCATAAAAAAGCCCCTACAACGTAGAGGCTTTTTCTTATCTTAATCTAAAAATTAAGACACTTTATCACCCGGTTTAGCACCAGTTTCAGGTGAAATCACCCAAACACCTTCACCATTACCCGCAGCTAAAACCATCCCGTTTGAAATACCAAAACGCATCTTACGTGGTGCAAGGTTTGCCACCATGACTACTAATTTGCCTTTTAAGTCTTCAGGTTGGTAGAACTCACGAATACCGCTAAACACGTTGCGCGGTTCAGCTTCACCGACATTTAAAGTCAATTGAAGAAGTTTGTCAGAACCTTCAACCGTAGCAGCTTCCAAAACTTCTGCGACACGCAGGTCAACTTTCATAAAGTCTTCAATGCCAATAATCTCAGCTTCTCCAACTTTAGGTTCAGGTTTTTTCTCAGCTTTCTTCTCTTTTTTCTTTTCCGCTTTTGGTGCTTCAGCAGGCGCAGCTAAAGAATCTTTAGACGCATCGACCATTGCAGCAACCGCTTTCGGGTCTACACGCTGCATCAATGGTTGGAATTGAGCAATTTCATGATCCACCAAAATCGTTTTACCAGACGCAAAGTCGAAAGATTCTAATTTTAAGAAGTCTTGAACTTGAGCAGCCAAAGTTGGAAGAACTGGAGCAAGGTAAACTGCCAATTGACGGAACAAGTTAATACCTACAGAACATACGTCATGTACTTGTTGTTCTTCACCTTCAATCTTCGCTAAAGCCCAAGGCTTTTTCTCATCAATATATTGGTTGGCTTTGTCCGCAAGTGCCATGATTTCACGGATTGCCGCAGAGAATTCACGCGCTTCGTATTGTGCAGCGATAGATGCACCTGCATCAATAAAGCTTTGTATCAATTCAGGCTCTGCACACGTTGCAGAAAGTTTGTTATCAAACTTAGTATTGATAAATTTCGCACAACGGCTTGCGATGTTCACGACTTTACCAACCAAGTCAGAGTTTACTTTCTGAACAAAATCATCAAGATTTAAGTCAGAATCTTCAACTTTATCAGACAGTTTAGAGGCAAAGTAGTAACGTAAATATTCAGGGTTTAAATGCTCTAAATAAGTTTCCGCTTTAATGAACGTACCGCGAGATTTAGACATCTTCTGACCGTTTACAGTCAAGAAACCATTGACGAATAAGCTTGTTGGGGTACGGTAGTTTGCACCTTCAAGCATTGCAGGCCAGAACAATGCATGGAAGTAAACGATGTCTTTACCAATGAAGTGATACACCTCATTTTTCGAATCTTTTTTCCAGTAATCATCAAAGCTTAGGTCAGGACGTTTGGTCTTGATGTAGTTTTCAAAGCTCGACATATAGCCGATCGGTGCATCTACCCAAACGTAGAAGTATTTGTTTGGCGCATCTGGAATTTCAAAACCGAAGTAAGGTGCATCACGTGAGATGTCCCAGTCAGATAAACCTGCTTCAAACCATTCATCCAATTTGTTGGCAATCGACACAGGTAGACGACCTTCATCACGTGTCCATTTTTGTAGGTATTCACCAAAGTTCGGCAGTTTAAAAAAGTAGTGATCTGAAGATTTCTCTACAGGAGTCGCACCACTTAAAGTCGATTTCGGATTCAACAATTCAGTTGCGTTATAGGTTGTACCGCACACTTCACAAGAGTCGCCGTATTGGTCTTCTGCTTTACATTTTGGGCATGTGCCTTTAATGAAACGGTCAGACAAGAACATCGCTTTTTCAGGGTCAAACAATTGCGTCACAGGGCGTACAGCAATGTTGCCTGCTTCACGGTTCTTAATATAAATCTCAGAAGCGCGTGCTTGGTTTTCAGGGCTGTTGGTTGAGTCGTAATGGTCAAAGTCAACTTTAAAGCCAGCAAAGTCACGCTCATGTTCTTTTTGAACATTGGCAATTTGCTGTTCAGGTGTAATACCGTTTGCTTCCGCACGGAGCATGATCGCTGTGCCGTGAGCATCGTCCGCACATACATAAGTCACGTTATGACCCATTGCACGCATCGCACGTACCCAAATATCTGCTTGGATATAACCGAGTAAATGACCCATATGAATTGGGCCATTCGCGTATGGAAGGGCGTTAGTAACTAAAATATTACGCACGGATATGACTCTCTCATTCGTATTTATGCAATGGGCTGTAATTTTACATGAGATAGCCAGTACTTGCACAAGGGAATAGGTGAAATCTTTGCAAAAGTAAAAAATTCTATATTGCTGACACAATTACAGTGATAATAGGGCATAACTGTGATGCCTAAGAGTAACAAGCCCATGTATGAAGATGACTATGAAGACGATCAGCCAATCACTCGTATTCCTCAAAATGAACAGCGTCATAAATTGGGGCATCACATTATTAAAGATGCGCAGCAATATTTAGAACAGATTTCAGCAGATGAGCATGCCTTACTGATTCAAACTCTGCGTCATTTGGCACAAGATGAGCCTTATTTCGATATTTTGGCCGATGAATTAGATCAGCCGGTAGAAATGAAAGTAGCGAATGATGCTTTAAATTTATTGTATTTTTGGCAACTGCTTCATCAACATGAAAATGATGCAGACTTTGATTTTCTGAATGTCATCAATAGCGAGTTTTTCCAAACTGAAATGTTGAAAGCCTTTGATGCTTTGAATATTGGTGAACATAAAGCAGCGCGCCGTCAGGTACTTTTAGATGCGTTTAAACTGTATAAATTAAATATTCATGCAGGCTGTATCCCTGTGTTATATGCACAGCTTGAAGGTATTTTGACGGACGTCTTGATTCAAACCGGTTTCTTAAATCAAAACGGCACTAAATTTGTCGATGTCTATAAAATTGTACCGGGACTTAAAGGCAGTGAAATTAAAAGCCTTTGGCACAAATCTAAAATTGCCAATGAGTTGAATCCGTATTTTGCCGAATTGGCGGCCTATCAAATGGATAGCAGCTCTACCGTAGCGATGACCCGTCATAATATTTTGCATGGTACCGATGTCGCGCATTTTAATCAGGGACGGAGTTTTATCCTGTTTATTTGGCTGTTTTCCGCAGTGAGCTTTATGAGTACGGTCAGCAAATAAGTTTAATTTCAAGAGATCAATGCATAGGAGTGGCATTGATCTCTTTGCATTACATCATCCTTTAAAATTAAAAGCATAGAGTAAAATCGACCATGCATATTTGCATCAAGCCATTGTGAAAATAGGCAATCACATGGCGTTTTCCTGTGGTTGATTTGTTTCTAAATGCGTCTATTTCAAGTATCTGCTTCAAATCGCGTTATAACTATTGTTAGACAATAACAGAGAAGAGGCGAGAACGATGACAACTGAAAATAAAATTGATCAATTGAAAGATAAAGCGTCAGAGTTGGGTGATGATCTAAAGCTCAAAGCCAAAGAGGCTCAACTTGAAGGTGAAAAAGCACTCGATGGTACAAAGCATAAAGTTGAAGAACTCAAGCTTGAGGGTGAAAAAACCTTAAATGACGCCAAACATGAACATGCAGAACAGCATGCTGAAACCAAAGACCGTCTAGAGCAGTTAAAAGCAGAAGCGAGTCATAAATTTGATGAAGCCAAAGTCAAAGCCTCCGAACTTAAACATGAGGCTGTCGAAAAATTTGATGAACTAAAAGTGCAGGCGACAGAGAAATTTGACGAGTTAAAAAAGAAAGCCACTGACACACTGCATAAGTTTAAAAAAGATGACCAAGCTTAATTAGGTCTGATGAAAAAAGCCGTTCTATAAAGAGCGGCTTTTTTAGGTTTCATTGCTTTAATCCATCTAAATTTTCAGTCTTAATATTTTTGACTTGATCATCGACTACGGTAATCACGTAGCGCATATTGGCAATTTCGTAGGTGTAATCTACCGCCAATTTTGCAGGCAGATTTTTCTCTTGCAGCGGATAGGACACCATTTTCATCGGAGAGGCTTGCATACGCGAGCGCATGAGATCGAGGCTATCACCAATCGCTACAGTTTGTCGGTCAGGTGTTTGAATGGCTTCAGTCATAACTTCTGCATGGGCTGCTGAAGTCAGGAGCATCAAGGCACATAAAGCCGTTTTATACATATTCTTCTTATACACAGTCTTCTGATACATCGTCATCCCCATTTTAAAAACTAAAAAGCACAAAATGTGCCTTTAGATTGCACATCCATCACTATAATTATTCTGTTGAAACGATTGAAATATAAACTGAAATTACGCTGTAAAAGTATGGTTGATATGTAATCAATTTAAAATTTAATGGCTTTGGTTTAGCCGCATAGATCAACTATAAGGGCATTTTAAGTGGCACACGCTTGAAAACTGACTAAATTACTCACTGATGTTACGCAGTAACATCAGACGCACCGTTTGCTTCAAATAAAAGAATGATACGCGGTAAGGTCATCCGCAAGTGTTTGAGACAGGACTCCTTCTAATCAAAAATGGTTTTGGAGGGCGTTCAAAATTCTGTGTCAGTAAATTTGACTAGATTTTAATTATATCATCTAATCGACCTTCAAAGTAAATGGATAATTGAGTAATCGTTTGTCCCCATTCCTGAATAGGCATTGTCCATTTTTCTGATGCCTGTTGAATACCAATATACAGTAATTTCATCAGACCATCCTCATTGGGGAAAGCTCCTTTGGTTTTGGTTAGTTTGCGGAATTGACGATGTACGGCTTCAACGGCATTGGTGGTGTAAATCGGCTTCCTAATCGCTTTAGGGTATTTGAAATAGGCGGATAGTAGATGCCATTTGGTACGCCATGACTGAATGACCACACCATATTTTTCGCCCCATTTTTCTTCTAGCTCATCCAGTGCTACTTCTGCCGCCCCTTTGGTATCAGCACGGTAAATTGGCTTTAAATCAGCCATAAATGCCTTCTGATCTTTACTGGCAACATAGCGTAAAGAATTACGAATTTGATGAACGATACACAGTTGTATTTCTGTTTGAGGGTAAATCGCTGCTATGGCTTCGGGGAAACCTTTTAGTCCATCTACACAGGCAATCAGAATATCCTGAACACCACGATTTTGTAGGTCTGTCAGTACACTAAGCCAATGGTTCGCCCCTTCGCTTTCCGACAAATGCAAGCCGAGTAGTTCCTTCTTACCTTCAACATTTAAAGCTAAAATGGTATAGATCGCTTTGCTCACATAAACACCTTTATCCTTCACTTTGTAATGTATGGCATCTAACCAAACAAAGGGATAAATTGTATCGAGTGGGCGTTGTTTCCATGCTTGTAACTGAGGGAGGAGCTTATCTGTAATATTGGTGATAGCACCATCTGAAATCTCCAATCCATACATATCAGCAACATGCTTTTGAATATCACAATAGCTCATACCAAGTGCATAGAGTGATATGATTTTATTGTCAATTTCTTCTGATAATTTGGTCTGGTTCTTTTTAACTAACTGTGGCTCAAATTCACCATTTCGATCTCTAGGGGTTTCAAGCTCAAATGAACCTGATGTAGATTTTACTGTCTTGCGAGTATAGCCATTGCGGCGATTACCTTGTTTCGGATTCGCTTCAATGTAATTCTCGATTTCTGCTTCAAGAGCAGCTTCGGTCAGTTGTTTAATTAAAGGGGTGAGTATGCCATTTTCTCCAGTCAGTGCTTGTCCTGACTGGAGTTGTTTTAAGGCTGTTTCAAAATCAAATGTAGTTGCCATAATGCATCATTCCTGTTTTTAACAGTTTAAGGAAATGACACAGTTTTTTGAACACTACCTGGTTTTGCGATACTTTGAATAATTTGACGCTAGTGAACGAGTTTTGCGGATGACAATGGTTTTGGGTACTTTTGCCAAAACAAAAGTACCTCCAGCCGAAGGCTAATCTCTTTATTCAAACCCTAGATATAAGACTCCGTTGAATATACTTAAAAATCATTTTTAAAATGCGAAATTACTTTTAGGTGCGTAACATCAGTTACTCAACTTTATAAGCTTATAGGGATAAGTCATTCATCTCCCTCTTACTCTGTGGCAGATGAACAGGTAAACTATCGCTATTATCTTTTGATGTTCCTGTTTGGAGACAACATAATGTCGTGGCTTTCTTCTCTAAAATCTGTGTTTTCACCCTCCCAAGAGGTGAAAGAAGAGGAAATCCAACAGGTTTTACAAAACTACGTACTTCCCAATTCAAATAATGCTTTAAAAGACCGTATTACACAGGTAAATGTGCAAGGTCAGATCTTGCAGATCACGATTAATACCTTTCCTTCAGAAGCCGATGACTTACAAAAAATCCATGATGATTTGGCCGATGCATTGGAAAAATGTGGCATCACAGAATTAAATATGCACGTGATTCAGCAAAAAACTGGACATACATCGGGTGGTTGCGGTCATCACCATGCAGAAGGTGAAAGCTGTTCAACACAGCCTAAAGCTAATGAACAAACTGAGCAAAAGTCTACTACGAGTAATCTGCCACCTGTTGTGGATGCATCTGCTACTCAAGCCAAGGCTGAAGAAGATCCAAACAATCCACCAATTCAAAAAGCGGCACCTCTGCAACGTGATGTACCGAAACACCCACGCATTCAAAATGTAATTTTAGTGTCTTCAGGCAAAGGTGGTGTGGGTAAGTCAACCACGACAGTTAACTTAGCTTTGGCATTACAGCAATTGGGGCTAAAAGTTGGCGTTTTAGATGCGGATATCTATGGTCCAAGTATTCCAACTATGCTCGGTAACGCTGGCCGTACGCCTATGATTGAAGCTGAGCAATTTGTTCCTATTGAAGCTTATGGTTTGGCAGTCTTATCGATTGGCCATTTAACAGGTGATAACAATACCCCTGTGGCTTGGCGTGGGCCGAAAGCGACGGGGGCGTTAATGCAGCTCTTTAACCAAACTTTATGGCCTGATCTGGATGTATTGGTCATTGATATGCCACCAGGCACAGGTGATATCCAGTTGACGCTTGCACAGCGTATACCGGTGACAGGTGCTGTGATTGTGACGACACCACAAAATGTTGCATTAATGGATGCGACCAAAGGCATTGAGTTGTTTAATCGTGTACATATTCCCGTGATGGGCGTGGTTGAAAATATGTCGACTCACATCTGTTCGAACTGTGGGCATGAAGAGCAAATCTTTGGTACAGGTGGTGGCGACCAACTTTCAGCCCAATACGACATTCCGCTCTTAGGTCGTTTACCGCTGAATGTACAAATTCGTGAAAATGCCGATGCAGGGAAACCATCTGTGATAGCAGGTGATGATGCTGCTGAAAGCTACATGGCGATTGCACAAAAAGTTGCAGATGCATTACCTCAGGCTGAAAAAGATAAAAACCGTATTTTCTAAGGGTGAACTGAAATTTAAGTTGATCGTATTAAAATCTGGCCTCGTGCCAGATTTTTTATAACGTGGTATTGGGAGTGTTTGAAAATTATGAGTACTGAACTTTAGACATTCAACGATGTCTATGAATTACACATCTAAAAAACGATTTGCACAATTTCTTATTTTTCCTGCGATTATAAGCCGTCTGCCAAGGATAAAATTCTTGAGGCATATCAAAGGATGTCGCGTTTGTACTTAGTTTTTACAAAATAGCTTTCACGATATTTCTATTATTTTGGCTAGGATCAATTCTTTGAACGGCAGTAACTGTACAAACGCATTGTGTCTTAGATTTTTTGCCAAATGTCCTCTGTTACAAGGGGCTTAGCATTGAAAAAATATAGAGGAACAAATAATTTTAAATATTATTTGAAGTCATTAAAACCCACCCATCAAATGAGGGTACGCCTTAGTCTAAGAAATTAAAAAGCCCGGTAATTACCGGGCTTTTTAATTGGTTTTTTAGGAGGAAAGAGACGGGTTTGCTTTACGTTTAGCAGTGATAATATTCACCGTAATTGCGATGATGACCATGATAATGCCTACAATATCTGTAATGGTTTCTGGAATAATCATACACAGCGCACCCACACCTAAAAAAATACGCCAGAACCAGTTGAGATAAGTCTTGAAATAACCTTCAACTGCGGAGCCTAAAGCGAGAATTCCTATCACTGAAGTGACAGTAATACTCACTATAGTTGTCCATGCAGGAAAGGCAAATTCTCGAGCATTGACTGCAACATTGGTGGTATCAATCATCAGCATGGCAGGGTTATAAACGAATAAAAATGGAACAATAAAACCAGCAAGAGATAGTTTTAAGGCCTGAAACCCAGTGCGCATTGGATCACCGCCTGCAATTCCTGCGCCCGCAAAGGCGGCAAGGGCAACTGGTGGGGTGATGTTTGCAAATAAACCAAAATAGAACACAAACATATGCGCGACTAATACAGGGATATCAAAGTTTGCGAGTGCTGGTGCTGCCATGGTGGCAGTAATGATATAGGCCGGAATAGATGGAAGCCCCATGCCTAAAATCATCGATGCAATCATGGTTAAAAATAAAGTGAGAAAGAGACTACCTGCACCTAAACTCATAATTGAAGAAGTCATTACTGAACCAAAACTTGTCAGACTTACTACGCCGATAATAATACCAACGACAGCACAAGCAGCCATCACAGATAATGATTGTTTGGCTCCATCAACGAGCGCATCTAAAATATCTTTTACACCCATTCGTGTTGATTTTCTTAAAGCTGCTACAAAGATGGTCAGGACGATGGTGTAGACAGCAGCATAGCTCACAGGAATATTTTGAAATAAGAAAAAGACCAGTGCCAAAATTGGAATAAGTAAATGTCCACGCTCTTTTAGAACTTCTTTTACTTTAGGTAAATCAGCTTTAGGTACGCCTTGCAGATCATCTTTACCCGCACGGAAATGAACTTGAGCCATGACGCCAAGGTAATACAATAAGGCAGGTAATAATGCGGCTAGTGCAATCGTGCCATAACTCACGCCAGTTGTTTCGGCCATAATGAAGGCACTCGCACCCATGACTGGCGGCAAAATTTGTCCACCGACGGATGCACTGGCTTCAACGGCACCAGCAAAATTCTTGTGATAACCAATTTTTTTCATCAATGGAATGGTAAATGATCCTGTGCCAACAACATTGGCAACAGCAGTTCCATTAATACTGCCCATAAATCCACTTGAAATTACAGCAACTTTGGCAGGACCACCTTGTTTATGACCCGCCAATGCCATGGCAAGATCATTGAACAATTTCCCCATACCTGATTTTGCAAGAAAAGCACCAAAAAGGATAAATAAGAAAATAAAAGTGACGGATGCACCAATTGCCGAAGAATATAAGCCTTCGGTTTTTAAATACATATGTCCGAAAATGTCGCTGATGGTATAAGGGCGAGTAATTAATCGATCTGGCAACCAATCAAAGTGACTGATAAATGTATAGGTCAGGAAAATTAAACTTAAAATGGGCAGCATCCACCCCATGACCCGGCGAGTTGCTTCTATGACTAATACCACACTCATAATTGCAAACGCGATATCTAAGGTATTTGGAATACCACCTCGAGTGGTCATAATAGATTGATATTCTTTCCATAAATATAAAAAACTGAAGATGGAAAGCAAAGCCAAGAACCAATCGAGAAGTGAAATATGCTGCCGGGAGCTTGCTTGACGAGCTGGATAGAGTAAGAAAATGAGTGCTAGGCCAATAGCGACATGGGCTGCACGCTGTATTAACTCAGGTAAAGGATTAAACGTAATAAATAAATGAAATAATGAATAAAAGATCGCTACAAATGCAACAAAGTAGGTAACAGATTTGCTCATATTGATTCGAGTAACAGATTCCCGATCAAATTTTTCTAATATGGCTTGTTGTTGTTTCTCATCGAGTTGTTCTAATACAACTTTATCTTCTTTGGAATTCATAGGCATTCTCCAATCCACCAAGACTTCCATTTGGGTTGATATTGAACCGAGATGTTGACCAAACTATAGTCTGGGTAACTTTGAAAAATAGACCAAATTTTTTGGTCAGCGAGGATCGTGCCTTGCATATTTCTAGAAATCACCCAGTTGATTTCATCTATATTTTGATTGACCCGCATTCTAATCACACCATTTTTTTGAAACTCAATGGGATAATTTGAGGGTGTACCTGCACCAAATGAAATCAAATCGGTGTGGCGCAGTAAAAACTTATTCTTTTGACGCTGATATTGTTCAGACCAAGCCGTCTTTTCTACTGAATGCTTCCACTGTAAATCAAATTGATCAGTTGAAATTTTGCATATATCAGTTTCAACTCTAACCTGCGTATACAGTGTTGGATAGCTAGCATAGATTAAGAAGAACAATATAAAAAATGCAGTATAAACTGCATTTTTTTGAAGCTTATTATTTTTTAGCCACTTCATCATAGTAGCGTTTCGCGCCTGGATGTAGAGGCGCTACAAGGCCTTGTTGAGCACCTTCAAGCGTGATTTCTGTTGCTGCTTGGTGTGAAGTTGCCAATTGAGGCAAACTGTCAAAGAAAGTTTTTGTTAGTTTGTAGACATCATCATCCGATATATAAGTGCGAACAACTAATGCATTTTTAATTGCGGCAGTTTGAATGTCCGCAGTATTGCCATATGTGCCTTTTGGAATAATCATCGGTAAGAAATAACTTTGATCTTTAGCTATTTCTTTGACTTTATCTGCATTGATTGAAACTAACTGTAGATCAAAGCTTTGTTGAAGTTCCATGAGTGATGAGTTTGGAATGCCACTGGTCAGGAATGCTGCATCAAGCTTGCCACCTTTTAAAGCATCAGCGGCTTCAGCATAGCCCAAATAATCAACTTTAATATCTTTATAGGTGATTCCAAAACCATTCAACAGTGTACGTGCATTTACTTCTACACCTGAATTTTGTGCACCTACAGCGATACGTTTACCTTTCAAATCTTCGATATTTTTGATCCCTGATTTTTTAGAGGTTACGATTTGTACGTAGTTGGGATAAAGCGCTGCGACTTGGCTGAGATTCTCAACTTTACCATTTGCGAAACTTCCTGTTCCGTTCAGTGCTTCTGTTAAGCTGTCACTCATAACAAATGCCATTTCAACTTTATTCTGTTTGAGAAGGTTTAAGTTTTCGACTGATGCACCTGTAGTCTGAGTCTTAGAATTTACACCAAAAGTTTTGTTATAAATTTCTGCAAGACTCGTCCCAATCACATTGTAAGGTCCTGATGCTCCGCCAGTTGCAATGGTTACGAACTTGGTTTGAAGTTTGTCAGATGTAGCAGTTTCTGCGCTTTTTCCTTCCGTGGTATTTTTTGAAGTAGATTGATCATTTGAGCAAGCAGTAATACACGCCAAAGTAACCGAGAGTAACGTGAGTTTTGTCCATTGGTTCATAGAAACGTCCTTTTACACATAAATTTTGAATATTGATTTGATGAGTTTTAATTTTAATTTCCACTACTCAATTGAACATAACTTAATCAATTATTTTTGAAAAGTATTTTTTTTTTATTTTTTAGTCTCCAATAAATAATGGTTATGCGTAAGAATGGCATGGAGCTATATCGTTTATTTTAATAATATTTTGTTACGTGTAAAAACTGTAGGGTATACATGGAATCATGTGAAATTTCTTTTATAAATATAAGTTCAAGATATTTCTTTGAATTGTAAGGTGCTCTGAATGACTGTTCAGCTAAGGTTTTGTTTTTCTATTTAAGTTACTGAATTTATAATTAAATAAGGAGTTTTTTATAAGCATTTCTATTTTTTATTTTGCTAATACGAAACAACTGAATTAATCTTCGCGGATTAAGTTTGAGGTCAAAGTATGATTTCATGGTTTTTTATTGGTCTAGTTATCAGTATTTTGTTAACGCCGGGACCAACCAATACGCTACTCGCATCTTCGGGTATTCAAGTTGGGCTACGTAAATCATTCCGACTCATTCCAGCGGAAGCCTTTGGTTATCTTATTTCGATTAGCCTATGGGGTTTTCTCATCGGTAAAATTTCCGTATATCTACCTTTATTGCCGACCATTTTGAAATTGTTTAGTGCTGGCTATATTCTATTTTTGGCTATGCGATTATGGCGTACAGCAACTGTTGCTGAAAATTTTAATCAAAAGGGCATTCGTGCACGCGAACTTTTTGTTGCGACGTTATTAAACCTCAAAGCATTATTATTCGCATCTGCGATTTTTCCTGCATTGGCTTGGCAAAATGCGCAGTATTATGTAGCTCACATGCTAATTTTTTTGTTGTTGATCGTTCCTATTGCATTTTTTTGGACCTTCCTTGGTTCCGTTTTGGCATCGAATAAAATTAGTTGGCTCAATCAAGCCAATTTACAACGAACAGCATCGCTAGTCTTGGTCAGTTTTTCGATACCACTGAGTTATTCTGCGATTTTAAAACTCTAAAATGATTTGAAAATGACTAAATCCGCTTAGTTCGGCAAAGCTTATTTTCATTAAGTCGGATTTCAGTTAAAGTACCACGCAATAATTGATTTAAGTTTTTGGATAGAGATAAATGGCTATTAAGTCTGATCGTTGGATTCGCGAAATGAGCGAAAAACACGGCATGATTGAACCGTATGCAGAAAACCAAGTCCGTTATGATGAAAATGGCGAAAAGCTTATTTCGTATGGCGTGTCGAGCTATGGTTATGACGTGCGTTGTGCTCGTGAATTTAAAGTCTTTACCAATGTTCATTCAGCAATTGTTGACCCTAAAAACTTTGACGATAAAAGCTTTATTGATATCGAATCAGACGTTTGTATCATTCCGCCGAACTCGTTTGCACTAGCACGTACAGTCGAATATTTCCGTATTCCACGTAATGTGTTAACCGTTTGTTTAGGTAAATCAACCTATGCTCGCTGCGGTATTATTGTCAATGTGACACCTCTTGAACC
This sequence comes from Acinetobacter sp. YH16044, assembly GCF_013417145.1. NCBI lineage: Bacteria > Pseudomonadati > Pseudomonadota > Gammaproteobacteria > Moraxellales > Moraxellaceae > Acinetobacter > Acinetobacter sp. YH16044. Next base: position 73,193 of record NZ_VPEK01000003.1, on the reverse strand, counting down.
AGAGTGGGAAGGTCACGTAACTTTAGAATTTTCAAATACAACCAACTTGCCTGCACGTATTTACGCGGGTGAAGGTGTCGCACAAATGTTGTTCTTTGAATCAGACGAAGTGTGTGAAACCTCTTATAAAGACCGTGGTGGTAAATACCAAGGTCAAACCGGTGTGACATTACCGAAAGCTTAATCCTTCGGATTGAGTTTAAAAAAGCGGGCGAATTAGCCCGCTTTTTTGTTGGGTCATTCATCGGAAAATAGACCATTCGGTGGGGAAGTTTTTGCAATTGAGTAATTATTCAGCATAATAAAAAGTTAAGTGACTGGTCTATCACAAGTCTCCATTTAAGGAATAAATGGACAATAACATCAAAGCCAGTTCTCAGGAATAAATATAAGAGAGATGCAGAGCATCTGATAAAAGGAAGGTCGAGATGACTCAATTCACCCAGGCTAAGTTATTCCGCCAGAGTTGCTTAGCAGCCGCAGTCAGCATGTTCGCTGCACCATCTGTTTATGCGCTTCAAGATTTATCAGATGAAGCACTTTCAGCCACAACGGGTGAAGGTGTTGCACTCACTTTAGAAAATTTCAAAATGGTCTTTCAAGGCCCAAATGACCGTTCTACAGCTTCTAGTTATGCGTCAGGTATGGTTGATCCAGGGAAAAACGATACAGGTTTTATTCGGATTATTCCTACTGGTGAAAACTATGAACAATTAGGGCAGCGTGCTTACGATAAAATCTACAAAGCAGCTTATGTTGATGCTTATCAGCAAGGCCGAGTTACGGGCTATAACGGTGTTTATGACTCAACTTTCTTAAGTTCTAAAAGCACTTATGAGACCAATAATGCTACACGTATTACCAATGAAACCATAACAACATATTCAACAGAATATCGTGGTCGATTAGTACAGTCTTATCTTGAATCGCCAACGATGAAGGCATATTACGATCAGCGTTATAAAGACTATTATAATGGGTCATCGTGGTTAATGGATTTCGAGGAAGATGGAACAACGAAAGAATCAATTACTCCAGGACTAAAAGAAAAGTCACAAACTGCTGCTTTAAAAAATACCTATGAAATGATTGAGTTACTATACGGTAACAATAGTACGGGTAATTTACCGACCACTTCGACTTTTTATAAAAATTATGTCTCAGGAAAAATTACACGTTCAAATATTATAGATACGACAAAAAATGCTCAGTTGAATGCCAAAGCGGCAGAAACCCTCAATCAGTTGGCAACGGACTATGCCAAGCTTGAAGCTCAAAAGGCGAGTGATTCAGCATTAGCAACTGTGAAAAAAAATGCTGAAATTACAGCAAAACAAATTGCCTCGACTGCGACCGTATCGAGCCTCAGATCGAAAGCAGATGTTTTTATTTATGGTTTAGCATTATCCAATAGCAAAGACAAAAATGGCAAAAGTTCATTAGCGACGCGCTATACAGACCAAGGGTTTAATTGGGGGACAGCTGAAAATCCGTGGCTTTTCCATGCGGGAAATCAAGATGTTGAACAATTTGCGAAAGATAATAAGGGGAATGTTGGTTACTTAGCCATTGAGGCACCATTAAAGAAAATTGCGGCAGATGATGCATCTAACAACATCAAACTTGGTTTGTGGATGGATGTATTTTCACGGTCTTTGAATTCAAGCAATGTTGTTGATCCGATTACCGGTGCGCCGACCAGTGGCTTGGATAAAGACTATCGTTTACGTACTCAAATTGTTGCGAATGGTTTGAGCTTCAATGGTTCACAAGTTCGAATTTTTCAAACCCTAAAATCAACCAATACCAATTACAACCAAACCTTAGGTTTAGCTAGCCTAATTCGTATTAACACCAACGATCGTGCTGAATCACTCAGTATTAATGATGGTGATTTGGATGCTCGCGGCATGCGTATCAGTACAGCTGCACGCCCTGAATTGGATGATGGAACAGCAGCGACACCAGCGATGGATCGATCTGCAGCTCCAATCTTTCATGAAACTGAAGGTCTATATTTATATAGCCCAAACATCAATTTAGTTTTAGGCAATATGTATCAGCCCTTTATTGTGGGGTCGGAAGGTCGAAATATTATTTTGGAAGTAACACGTATACCTAACGTGCCTTCAATTTACAGTAAAATTTATACCTACTATACAGATATCGCTGGTAATACCACAGGTACATCGGGTTTAACTGCTGCAGACTTTAAAGGTTCAACCTGTAATGTCTATAGTTGTGGCACGGAGTTAAAAGCAAACTCTTCAGATGCGACAGCACTATATCAAGGACGTAATGCAACACACAGTAGCATTGCGATCGGTACAGTAGAGCGCTTGCCTGGTAATCTGTTGAATGCAAAAAGTACGGATACTGCGACAGGTGTGGTGTTTAAAGGTGTCAATGGACAAAGCACGAATTTAGGATCTGTTGCCATAGATGGCGTATTGATTCAGCACTTAAAAATAAGAACAACAGGGCTGTAGGAGAAATCACATGTATAAAATTTTATGCGCTGTTGTTTGTGCTGCACTGACACAAACTCATGCAGGTTTAGTGTCTATGGATAATAGGGAACTTACCGCTGCAACCGGTCAAGGCGGTGCAGATCTCAGTTGGACACTTTCCTTAAATCATCAATATGCCAATGATATGTCAAAAAACAACATATCAATCATGGATGCGAATGGTAAAACAACGCAAGCATTTTATGGATATCAATGTTCATCCAATGAGTTTTGTCGCTTAGCACTTGCGCCCAATAATCATGTGGATGCAAATGGTAATAAGAAATGGTTGGTGTTTAAACAGTTTCAAGGAACGTTACAGATCGATCAATTTTCACTAGATGGTGTGACGATTATCAATCGTGAAGGTAATCCACAAACGGCTATGCAGTTGACATTTTATGATGATAAGCCATTAAAAATTAGGAATTTAGGCTTTGCTACGTTGGCGGTGGAAACAGGTACGACAGGTAAGGAAGGTTATGAGAATACCAGTACTTATACGACCTATACCGAAAAGAAAGCTGATGGAACAACTTCAACTTTAGCTGTGCCTGATTTTGATCGTGGTTCAGAACAAGGATTTATGGGTGTTAATGTGCACGGCAACATGCACATGAGTGGAAAGTTAAACATCTTCAGTTTTAACTGCACTGGAAATGGTGCAGGTCGCTGTTAATCAGCTGTGACTGAATATAAGGATATAGTGATGAAAAAAATAACAACTTTAACGGCACTCGCAACCAGTATTTTACTTGCTCAACATGCATATGCTTTTGAAGCGATGACCGATGAAAGCTTGGGTGCAGTTACTGGCCAAGATGGTATTTCGATTACCTATGAAGTTTCTAGAGTCAAAGTTGATCAGTTAAATTGGGTTGACCCAACTAACCAAAATAAGATGAAAATGGGTTTGCACAATGTACAAATAGATGGTGTTGGGCAAAGCACCATTACATCAAAATTAGATTTTGATGTGGGGACGACGGATGCTGGTGTAGGCATGCGTATAGCTGCAAGTGTCAGTCCATTTACGGCTGTTGCACAAAATATTATGCTGCTGTGTCAAGGTGCAACGTGCCAAACGCCTACGCAAAATTTAGGTTCACTTACGATTGCAACATCTTCACCTTTAAAAGTATTACTTGAAACCAGCAATGGTCTATTTAACCGTAATGATACGGCGTATATGGAATTTCAATTGCAAAATGCCAGTATTAGTCATGGTATGAATGGACATAGCGTAACCTTAAAGGACTTTAACTTTAACTTTGCTGGTTCAGGTTATATGTATGTTGCAGCTGATGAAGGCATTGTTCTCACCACAAAATCCACAGGGAGCAAAGATCATACGGTCAATTTGGGGCGGGTCAAGGACACATCAGATGTGCATAGCTCACGTAGCGATGCCACAAACCCCGGCGTTAATATCGATCTACGTTACGGTACCGATGGTGGTGCACAGCGCAATTTAATTCGTATGGGAGCATCGGGTGCTGTCACTAATGCACGAGTGGCCTTAAATGCCAATCAAGACGGAATTAAAGATTTTGGTCTAGCAACGAAAGCTTCAGGATATGAGTCTGTTGGTTCAGGTGGTTTACATTTAGGAGTGCGCGCGGATTTTACTTCAAAGGATGATCCGAGTCTTGTTGCAGGTCAAGCACCGACAACCTTAGAAATTGGCCATACGGGTATTGGTAGTTATGCCATTGAATTTTCAAATTTAACGTCTTTAGTTGCTGATAAAAATGCCTATATTGATTTTGGCGATATTTATATCAATACCATTCAAGCAAAAAGCCTTGATTTTCTGGTAAATGATAAATTAAAAGCGACATTAGGTTTAACCAATAATGTTTTAACCCAAAACTTGTCAAATCAAACGGCAGGCGGAAATTTTGCACTAGTGGCGATTCGTGGTATGGATTTTCAGTCCATCGCGCGTACCGCACGATTTATTTCTGATAACTCAATTGCTGCAATTGCAAGTAATGACAACAGTTGGGGGATTGGTATCCCGATTTATAATATGAATGCCAATGTTGCATTATCAGAGAAAAAATACAGTTATAAAAATGCGGCTGAAAAATCAGGTATTGGCTATAACCTTGTAATGAGCACAGATGGTTATGGAGTTGATAAAAAAACAGGAACACCAAGTACAACTTCCATTATTTTGATTGATGGTAAAAAAGGTATTAATGGTCAAGAAGTCAATTATTATGCAGGCTTACGAAACATCAATGCCCTTATTCAATCTGATGGTGTGATTGGTTATGAAAATGATGGCATCTATGTACGTGCAGATAATTTATTGATTGCAGCTAATGCCGAGTTAGCGATTGGTCAACTTCCGGGTTCAACCTATAACTGTGCGACTACAGCTTCTGCCAAATGTGGGACTACAGTACCTTTAGATAATTTCTCTAAACGTGATGATGTGTTGACGAATATTGCGTTTAAACTTGATGGTAAAGGTGAGCTATTTATAGTGCCGGGTCTAAATGACAGTGCAGAAAATAATTATTTATCTTTCCGTGGAAGCTTTGAATTTAAAGCATTAACAGATGCTGAAAAGAAAGATCAAAAAGTTATGGGAAGCTATTTAAGTTTGATGAATGAAGATGTAAATGCCAGCGGTGTCGTTTCAGCTTCAAGTATCAATATTAATAAAATGCAGGGCGATCTAGGCTTTGATGCTCGGATTAAAATGAAGCAAGATTCGGTAGAGTTTGATAATCAGGTGAAATTTAATCCGACCAATAATATGTCTAAAGCATTTCGTGCAGAAGTTTCGATGTTAACAAATGGCAATATGCAGAAGATGGCTGATATAGCCCTGACAGGTGGAACAATGCGAAGTACGATGGGGATTACTCCGCGCTAGTCAATTTAAATCAATAACAAATAAATAAAATAACGAACAGGGAATTTGTTATGAAAAAGAAGTTAATCAGAGGTTTGATATTCTCGACATTTGCGATGAGTAGCTTATCTCATGCAATGATGGCTTTAGATGATGAAAGCTTATCAAAAGTTGATGGTCAAGCATTACTCTCCATGGAATATACGCAGGGGTATAATTCTGTGGATGAGAGTGGACAAGCCGTAGACCAATCCAATGTCGGCTTTTATAAGCTTGGTTTAGAAGCTGAAATGGAGCTCAATGCCAATATTAAAAAGCTGCAATTGGGGTGTGGTGGTGCAAATGGCTCAGGTGCTTGTGATATTGATATCGATCATATTTCATTGAGTGGATTGCCTGTAAATAGCAATTATACGTCTGATGAACGTGCGGCAACTTCTGCTTTGTTGACCAATCCTTTTATCGAAATTGCAATTAAAGATCCCAAATCAGCTGCAACTCGTGAAGTGATGGGCTTTCGTCTGAGCGCTGAAAAAATTTCTGGGTTAATGACGTTAGGTACAGAAAATAGTAATACACCCAATGGTATCAACACCTTTAGTGGGTATATGAAAACCAAAGCGTCTGCGGGTGTTGCAACAACTGCCGAGCGTGTGATGGACTATGCTTCTACGCAGCAATACATTGAAGGGGCAGTTAAGGGGACATTATTTGGTGCTGAAGTTGATCTACCGCTTCACTACAAATCAGATAATTATTCTTTTAATTTAAAATCAACCACAGCACCTTTTACAATTCCAGCCACTGTCGTGAGCGGGAATAGAATTAAGGATAATATTGCGGTATTAAAAGGCACAGGTACAGTTGATCGTCTAGATTTTAGTGGTCCATTAGAAGCTCAGATCTCTCTACTTGGGTTAAATATTAATTTGAATAAAGACGTAACAGGCTATCTTACTGGACTACAAACCGATATTACGGTAAATCAAAGTTTAGGTTTGATCCATGCACTTTATCTAAATAACCCTGCTTCGTTATCCTTACAAGCTCAAAAAATACTCTGGCCTGGTGCTGCAGTTGCAGCAGAAAGAGGTTGGTGGTTGGCGATGGAAGATGAGGTCGATTTGGGGAGTATTACACCTTCAGATAAAGTGGCGATTACGGATGAAGTGTTGAAACAAACGATCGCTGGAATTAACCATGACTTAAGTACCAATGTTCGTAATTGTGGAGATTTAATCTTTGGTTGTGTTGCAGGTTCGGCTTTAGATGTTAAAGAAATTAAAAACCCGTCATTAATTGATTTCCCATTAAACAATTTAAAACTTTCTGGACAGGAGTTTCGTTCTAACTGCTTCGGCGGGCTGAAATTCTGTTAAGGCTTAAAGTATTTAATATAAAAAAATCCCGCACTTAGCGGGATTTTTTTATATTTAGCGCAAATTATTTTGCAATTTTCGCTAAAAGGTCTTCTTTACTGAGGTTGCTTGATTCTTCATCACGGCGACCTTTGTACTCAAATGTACCAGCATCCAAACCTTTCTCACCAATAACGATACGGTGTGGAATACCTGTTAACTCGATATCAGAGAATTTAACACCTGGACGTTCATTACGATCATCTAGAAGCACATCATAACCAGCAGCAGTTAATTCTGCATACAGTGCTTCAGCAGCTTCCATTGTACGCGGTGACTTATGCGCATTCATGGGCACAATAGCAACTTCGAAAGGAGCAATTGCAGACGGCCAAATAATCCCTTTGTCATCGAAGTTTTGTTCAATCGCAGAAGCAACAACACGGGTTACACCAATACCGTAGCAACCCATAGTCACAACGAGAGGTTTGCCATCTTCACCTAAAACTTTACAGCCAAGCGCTTCAGAGTATTTTTGACCCAACTGGAAGATATGACCAACTTCGATACCACGTTTAATCAAGATTGTACCTTGACCATCTGGAGAAGGGTCACCTTCAACAACATTACGAAGGTCATAAACTTCGGTGTATTGTGCATCACGTTCCCAGTTTACACCTACAGCATGTTTATCGACTTGGTTTGCACCAGCAATAAAGTCTGAAAGTACAGACGCTGCATGGTCAACAATAACGGTAATGCCTTTTTCGGTTAAGCCTTGAGGGCCACAGAAACCAGCAGTTAAGCCTAAGTCAGCTAATTGTGCTTCAGTTGCAAAAGTTAATGGAGCAGCAATTAATGGGTGTTTTTCTGCTTTAATTTCATTCAGTTCATGGTCGCCACGTAGGAATAAGGCAACCACTGGTGCAGCTTTACCTTCTTCAGCAACACCTTGAACCAATAATGCTTTGACAGATTGAGTAGGGTCTGATTTAAGGAATTCAGAAACCTCAGCAATGGTTTTCTGATTTGGTGTATCAACAATCTCAAGTGCTTTAGTCGGAGCAGCACGTTCACCTACTAATACTGCTTCCGCCATTTCTACGTTAGCAGCATAATCTGACTCTGTAGAGAATGCGATGTCATCTTCGCCGCTAGACGCAAGGACATGGAATTCGTGTGAACCCGAACCACCAATTGAACCTGTATCCGCTTGAACTGGACGGAAATTTAAACCTAAACGAGTGAAAATTTTGCAATAAGCTGCATACATCTTGTCATAGGTTTCTTGTAAAGAAGCTTGGTCAACATGGAAAGAATAGGCATCTTTCATGATGAATTCACGTGAACGCATCACACCGAAACGAGGGCGGATTTCGTCACGGAATTTGGTTTGTACTTGGTAGAAGTTTGCAGGCAATTGCTTATAGCTTTTCAACTCATTGCGAGCAAGATCTGTAATCACTTCTTCATGTGTAGGGCCAAGTACAAAGTCATTGTTATGACGGTCTTTAAAACGTAAAAGTTCTGGACCATATTGTACGAAACGACCTGATTCTTCCCATAAAGATGCAGGTTGAGTGACAGGCATCAGGACTTGAAGTGAACCAGCACGATCCATCTCTTCGCGGATAATCGCTTCAACTTTATTTAATACGCGAACGCCCATCGGCAGCCAAGTGTATAAACCTGAAGCCAATTTACGAATCATCCCGGCACGAAGCATAAGCTGATGTGAAATAACTTCAGCATCGTTTGGGGTTTCTCTTAACGTTGCAAATAAAAAGCGACTCGCGCGCATGGAAACTGTCCTAAAAAATTAAGCGTTAAAGTGGAGAGTATACAATAAAAAATGAGGTGAACATTTTCCAAAGTCACCTCATTTTAGATTTTGTCATTATGACATGATTTTTTTGGCCTGACGCGCAAGGAAGTTTCGGAAATCATCCAAATAGGTAAAAATCACCGGCACAACCACAAGTGTTAGTAGGGTAGAGGTAATCACCCCGCCAATCACGGCATGTGCCATAGGCGCACTTTGTTCACCGCCTTCACCCAGACCAAGTGCAAGCGGAACCATACCCATCACCATTGCACTGGTGGTCATTAAAATGGGGCGTAAACGGGTTTTACCTGCTTCAATAATTGCGTCATAACGATCTACACCATGATCCATGGCTTTTTTAATAAAGTCGATGAGTAGAATTGCGTTCTTTGTCACCAAGCCCATGAGCATAATAATCCCGATAATGGAAAAGAGGTTCATGGTTGAATTAAATAAGAATAAGGCTAAGAAAACCCCAATCAATGATAAGGGTAATGAAGCCATAATGGCTGCAGGGTGAATGAAGCTATTAAATTGTGAACCCAAAACAATATAAATAAATACAATAGAGAGGGTAATCGCTGTCATTGCATAACCTGCAGATTCAGCCATATCTTTATTGGCACCTTGCGTGACAAAACTATAACCCGGTGGCAAGTCGAAATTTTTCTCAATCTCATTGATTTCGGCACCAATATCACCCGCGGGACGACCTGCCGTGTTGGCTTCAACCATCACTTCACGTGCTAGATCACGACGGTTAATTTGTGAAGCACCGAGCGTTTCTTCAAAGCTAGCCACACTTGCCAATGGAACCAAGATAGGTAAGCCTACGGCATCGGTTTTTTGTGATGTGATGTACATGCTTTGAATGTCAGTTGGCAGACGACGCTGATCTTCAGTGAGTCGTAAATTTACATCATAGGTTTCGCCTTTATCATCCTTCCACGTTGTTACATTATCCCCCGCAAGAAGAGGGCGTAACACATTGGCGATCTGATTGACGGATAAACCTAAATCACTGGCTAAAACGCGATTTATATGTACACCTAGCGTCGGTTTAGGTTCTTTAAGCGAGCTTTCTAAGTCGACAATACCTTCGACTTTGGCAACTTCAACCAAGAATCGATCTGAAATGCGTTGTAACTCATCCAAGTCGGGGCCTTTAATCGAGATCATGACCGGCTTTTGACCGCCCGAAACTGTTTCATCAGCTGAGGCAATCGAGGTAATGGTAATACCTGCTATATGTTTTAAGCGGGTACGGAATTCATTGTTGAGATCCGTTAAGGTCTGACTACGCTCCGTACGTGGTGAAACAGTGACACGAATGCTAGCATGGTTTTTACCCCGATCAGTGGCACTATTAATTGCACCATAAGTGGCTTTGACTTCTGGATGTTGGCGAATGATACGATCTACTTGCTTAAGCTTAGCCTGCGAATATTCAAGGGTTGCATCAACGGGTGTTTCAAATTTGATCCGAATTTCACCTTTGTCTGGTACGGGTACAAATTCAGTTCCGATCATTTTGGATAAAGCTAATGCGCCAAATAAAGACGCGACGGCGATTAAAAGGGTAATGAGCCTAAATTTTAAAGCAAGCTTGAGTAATTTTTCATAATGATGGCTTAGGTTGTCGAGCTTGCCCGAAATCCAGTTAAAAAAACGTTTGATTTTACCCGGCTTTTTATTTGGATCGTGGCGCTCTGCCCAGTGAGCAGACAACATGGGGTCAAGGGTGAAACTCACAAACATTGAAATCAGTACAGCGGTACTGACGGTTACACCAAATTGATAGAAGAAACGCCCAATAATGCCGCCCATAAATGCCACAGGTAAAAATACCGCGACAATGGTCAATGTTGTGGCCAATACAGCTAAACCAATTTCTTTTGTGCCGTCGAGTGCAGCGGTGACGTGGTCCTTGCCCATATCGGCATGGCGGACAATATTTTCGCGTACTACAATGGCATCATCAATCAGGAGACCGATACTCAGTGAGAGAGCCAGTAGGGTCATCATATTGATGGTAAAACCAAAAATCCAAACAAAGGTGAGGGTACCTAGTAGCGAAATCGGTAGGGTTAAACCTGTAATGGCTGTCGAACGAAATGAGCCGAGAAATAACAATACAATGAGTACCGCAAGTACTGCACCTTCAAAAATCGTACGTGCCACGTCTTTAATGCTGCCACGAATACCTTTTGAAGAATCAACCACAATTTCTGCGGTCGTGCCTTGCGGCAATTGCTTTTGGATTTTACTTAAGGTTTTACGGGTATTATCAACAACCTCAATCACATTAGAGTCCGAACTTCTCAGAATGTCGACAGCGACGGCTGTTTTACCATTCAGATAAGCACTCGACTCCATTTCGGCTTGGCTATCTTCTATCTCGGCAATTTGTTTGAGATAAATCGGCGCGCCATTTTTATTGGCAACCACTAAATCACCGAATGAGTTTGGGTGAATAACCCGAGATTTAATTTCGACCACCAATTCTGAGTTCTTTTGTTTTAAAGTCCCCCCTGGAACTTCAATATTTTCAGATTTTAGGGTGTTTATAACTTGGTCTATCCCAATCCCGAAACTTTGTAATTTTTGCGGATTTACTTGAATACGAATTTGACGCTGTGCATCACCCAATAAATTGACCGTACCGACACCGGGAACCGTTCTAAGCTGGGGCACAATCCGTTGATTCAGATAGGAACTCAAATCACGTAAAGACATGTCCTTCGATTCAAAAACAATCGACATAATCGCACTGGCAGTAGGGTCATAACGTTCTACGATGGGGTCATCAATTTCATCACGAAATTGTGCGGTTACTGGTGCAATTTTATCTCGAATATCCTGTGCAGCTACAGAGGACGAGACATCTAGATTAAATTCGACAATAACCGTGGATAAACCTTCACTGGATTGAGAAATGACTTGCTTGAGGCCTGAAATGGTATTGATCTGATCTTCAAGTTTCTTGGTGATTTCAGATTCGACAGACTCAGGAGAAGCACCCGGATAGTTGGTGTAGACAACAACAAAAGGGAAGTCGATATCAGGAAACTCTTCAACACCCATACGTTGCCAAGATGCGAGTCCTAGTACCATCAGACAGAACATCATCATGATAGTGAAAACAGGATATTTCACACTAATTCGGGTTAACCACATAACAACTGTCCTGCCTTATTCTTTTAATTTTGGCTGATACTTACATCTTGTTTGATATCTGAATCATTAAATTTAATTCGGCTGATCAGATCACTATTTTGTAAGCCCTGAACAATCGCGGTGTTATTGCTATAACTCTGATTCAAAATTTGTACAGGTACTTTGGCAATTTTATTTTGACGAATGACCCAGACGTAAGGTTTATCTTTTAGACTTTGAATGGTGTCGAGTGGAATTTTTTGGCCTGAAATATTATCCGTGCCTAAGATGTGGCCTTCGACAAAAGCACCAATACTTAATGAAGTAATAGTTTCATTTGGGGCTGCAAAAAATTCAATTTGACGACTAGCCTGATCGGCAATTGGTGAAATCCGGCTGATTTGTGCTGTGAGTAAATTGCTATTACCTTGGATGCTATATTCAATCTTTTGTCCAATTTTCAGTGCAGCTTGCTGATCACTTGGTAATTTGGCTTGAATTTCTAATTGGTCTGGATTGACGATTTCAAAAAGGGTTTGTCCGGCAGCAACCGTTTGTCCCGGTTCAACATCACGTTTGGTAATCACGCCTTGGATAGGGCTATAAATGGTGCCGTCTTGATTGGCTTTACGTGCAATATCGACATTGGCTTGTTGAGCGCGAACATTTTCCATTTGAGCTTGGTAATCGACACGACTTTGTTCAAACTCTACTTTGGAAATAAAGCCTTGATTCAGCAAACGCTGTTTACGGTCCATCATCAGTTTAGCTTGATTGGCTTGAGCTTGTGTGGATGCAAGGTTTGCTTGTGATTGAGCAAGACGTGCGGCATTGTCTTGATTATTTAAACGCACCAACACTTGGCCTTTGCTGACACGTTGTCCGACCTCTGCATTCACATTGGTTGCAGTCGCAGTGACTTGGGCTTGAATACTGCTCTGATTGACCGCCCGAATGGTACCAGTAAAGGCCGTTTTTGAAATGGCGTTGCCTTGTTCGATCGTGACCAGATCTTGTTGAATCAATTCAATCTTATTTTCTGGTTTAACACTTTTCTGCGGATCTTCTTTTTGACATGCAGCCAAAGCCAGGCTTATGCAAAGCAGGCTAAGCTTTAAAAATGGGGATGATTGCTGTGCAGAGTGCATAATGGTCCTTATATCAGCGGTCTACAAAAGCAATTGAATAACAAGTTTATTCCATCGCTTTTAAACGCGTAATAATTCTGTCGTATTCAGCTTCTGTATTTCGATAGCGAGTTTGTAACGATTGAATGTATTCTTTTTTCGCTACCATATTTTTTTGATTATTATCCAACATTGTTTTTAATTTTGCCGGAACGGTTTCACCTTTTCGAAAATGTTCACGTTCTTGGCGAACAAATAATACACGATCATTTTGTAATTGTTTTAATTGTTCTTGTTCAAACACGATCTGTTTACGTATACCAGTCAGTGCATCACGCTTTTTAATGGCCGCAGTTCGGCTATTGGTATAGGCTTTTTTAAGTTTGATATCTGATGCTTGCTGACGTGCTTGGGCAGCACGCTGAGGAGCTTGTCTAACATCGGCTTCAGCATTGTAGGGGCGGTTACGTTTAATCACTTGCATATTTTGATCAAGTGCTTCATAACCATAGCGGATGTGATTTGGTGTCACATTGGTACTGATGTTTGCTACGCCTTTACTGTCATAGTAACGATACCAAGTCGCCTTTTGTGGTTGCTGCGTATTGGTTGGTGCAGCAAATAAAAGCGGGGTATAAGCCAACAAACAAGCCGTCAGAATGACTTTTTTTGAGAAATGTTTAAGGCCAATCAAGTGAATTTTTTTTGTAAACGGACTCAACCTTGTACTCCCCAGTTTAAAGTTGACTAAATTACTTATTTTAAAGTAATAATCTTGCTATAATATGCTTAATTAAGACAATTAAATACTATTCCAAGTTAAAAAAAAATCGTTGGTCATCGGAAAGTGTGAAGCAGTTAATAAAAACAAGAAATCTTGTGTGTTTGCGCAGAAAATGTTCATTGAAAACGCAAGTAAAGATATGTTAAAAATGTTCACAACTTGTAAATAATAATGCTGCTAACTTAATTGTTTGTACATCCTCAATGGGTAGGGTCAATAAATGGACGATAAATTCCAAAATCTAAAAGTCATGGTAATTGATGATTCAAAAACCATTCGTCGTACGGCCGAAACGCTGCTTCAGCGTGAAGGATGTGAAGTAGTCACTGCTGTAGATGGTTTTGAAGCACTTTCAAAAATTGCAGATGCGAATCCAGATATCGTATTTGTCGATATTATGATGCCACGTCTTGATGGCTATCAAACTTGTGCCCTGATTAAAAACTCTCAAAATTATCAAAATATTCCTGTGATTATGCTTTCAAGTAAAGACGGTTTATTTGATCAGGCGAAGGGTCGTGTTGTGGGTTCGGATGAATACTTAACGAAGCCATTCAGTAAAGATGAATTGCTGAATGCAATCCGTAATCACGTTACAGCTTAATTAGATTTTTTATTTTTTGGGGAAAAAGCATGGCACGTATCCTAATCGTTGATGATTCACCAACAGAAACTTTCCGTTTTAAAGAAATTTTAGGTAAACACGGATTTGAAGTGATTGAAGCTTCAAATGGGGCAGATGGGGTGACAATGGCTCAAGCTGAGTTACCAGACTTGGTCTTAATGGATGTGGTAATGCCGGGTGTGAATGGTTTCCAAGCAACACGTCAAATTGCACGTGGTGCGACCACCAAGCATATCCCGATTGTCATTGTAAGTACCAAAGATCAGGCAACTGACCGTGTTTGGGGTAAACGCCAAGGTGCTTCTGATTATCTAACTAAACCTGTAGACGAAAAACAATTAATTGATGTGATTAAGCAACACCTCAATGCAGGATAAAGCTCTATGGCAGCAAATGGATTTATCGAATTACTTCGAATCGCAAAACGAGGAAACAAAAACTACGTTTCCACTGAAAATGAAGTAAACCGATGGTCAGGCATTGCTTTTGAGATGATGGGGCAATATTACGTTGCTCCTTTAGGTGAAGTAGCTGAAGTGATCTACCCACCAAAATATACGCCAGTTCCCAACACCCAACCTTGGGTGATGGGATTAGCCAATATTCGGGGACGCTTACTTTCTTTGTCTGACCTAGCACAATATATAACCGGTCATCGAAGTAGTTTTTCACCCACTCAAAAAGTTTTATGTATTAGTCATAATGACCATTATGTCGGTTTGGTAGTCGATCAAGTTTTGGGTATTCAACACTTTAATAAGAAAAGTTATTTTTCTAAACATAATGAGTTGGATCGAAATTTACAGGAATATTGTCAGGGGTATTTCCACCAGCATAACCAGCAGTGGAATGTATTTCTCTTCAGTCGTTTACTGCAAAATCCAAAATACATGAACGCATCTATAAAATTTATAAATTAATTGTCGCGCACGAACGAAAGAAGGCGTAATCGGGGAGAAGCTGAATGGGCTTTAAACTTAAAAAGAAAAATACGGGTGAAAGCACCAGTGGTCGTAAAGGCGGTAATGCTTTTCTGGCAAAACTGCAATCACAGACAGATCAATTATCTCGAGTTTTTGGTGATAGTGAAAAATCCAAACCATTTATTTATGGTGCGATTGGTTCATTAGTACTGGCAACGATTATTTTATTATACCTATTCTATAGCGTTCCTCGCGGTAACCAATTAACGCAAAGTTTGGGTGAACTCCGTCTTCTTTCGCAAACAATTTCGCGTCAAGCAACTGAGGCAACTGCTTCAGGTACTGAAGATGCAATGAAAAAATTAATTGCCTCTCAAGATTCGTTCAAAGAAAACTTAGAAACTGTAAAAGACATTCATGCAAATACAGATGCGCTGAAATCTGTAGATACGCAGTGGGCTGAGGTTTCAAAAAGTATTGACTTGATTACTTCGCAACAAAAAATCATTAATAAGTTATATGACACGAACATCGCGATTGGTGAAACCATTCCGGGGATTCAGGCGGAATATAACTTGATGGTCGACCAAATGGCACGTCAAGACATGCCTTCGAACCAGGTGGTGATTGCGAAAAACCAGGTATTCATTGCAGAACGTATTTTACGTTCGATCAGTTCGGTGCTTTCAGGTTCTGATAGCTCACGTGAGTCTGCAGATGACTTCAGTGCCGATACTGAAACCTTCGGTTTGTACTTAAATGCCCAATTGGATGGTAGTACAGAGCTTGGTGTACAACGTATTGAAAGCCCTGAATTACGTGAGTCACTTGAAGGCATTAAAGCTGAATATGACGATGTATTAAAATCAGCGGCTGCGACAATTTTGAAAAACTCAACGCAAATTGTGAACGTACGTAAAGCATCTTCACAAATTTTTGCTGAGTCAGACAAATTGTTGGACAACTTAAATCAATTGTCTTCTAGCACAGGCTTGAAAACCATTTTACCTGCGGTACTGTTGATTCTTGCTTTAACAGCCTTCTTGATCTGTGTGTTCAAACTTCTTTCTTTACGTGGTCAATCGGATAAATTCCGTGTAACCCGTCTTCAAGAAGAATATGACCGTAACCAGAACGCGATTTTACGTTTACTCGATGAAATTGCCGATCTTGCAGACGGTGACTTACGTTCGTATGCGACGGTATCTGAAGACTTTACGGGTGCGATTGCCGACTCGATTAACTTCGCAATCGACCAATTACGTGACCTTGTATCGCGTATTACAGAAACTTCTCAAGAAGTTGCACAATATACGGCGAATACGCAGGGTATTACCAACCAGCTTGCAGAAGCATCTGAGCATCAGGCGCAAGAGATTGCTGGTGCATCTGCCGCGATTAACGAAATGGCAATGTCGATTGACCAAGTATCTTCGAACGCTGAAGAATCAGCTGTCGTAGCAGAACGTTCAGTACAAATTGCTGCAAACGGTGCAGATGTTGTAAACCGTTCAATTGAAGGTATGGACACGATTCGTGAGCAGATTCAAGAAACTTCAAAACGTATTAAACGTTTGGGTGAGTCTTCTCAAGAGATTGGTAACATTGTCGCACTGATTAACGATATTGCCGACCAAACGAACATCTTGGCATTAAACGCAGCAATTCAGGCGTCGATGGCGGGTGAAGCAGGTCGTGGTTTCGCCGTGGTAGCGGATGAGGTACAGCGTCTTGCGGAACGTTCAGCGTCTGCAACCAAACAGATTGAAGGCTTGGTAAAAACCATTCAAACGGATACTAACGAAGCCGTAATTTCAATGGAACAAACGACTTCGGAAGTTGTACGTGGTGCGAACTTGTCTAAGGATGCCGGCGTAGCACTGGATGAAATTCAGTCTGTATCGGGTAACTTGGCGAAACTGATTGCAAACATTTCGGATGCTGCAAAACTTCAGTCTGCTTCAGCAGGTCATATTGCGACAACGATGAACGTTGTACAAGAAATTACCTCGCAAACCACCAGTGCAACATTTGATACTGCACGTTCGGTATCTGAATTGGCGAACATGGCTGAATCATTACGTGAATCTGTATCTGACTTTAAACTCCCAGAGTAAGTCAGGCGCAAACCTGCAGTACCTTAGCTACGGTTAGGGTACTGCACCGATTACAGATAACACATCGATAAGGTGAACTTAACGTCACAGTTAAGTCTTAGGTGATGGTTACAATTAAGTTTGAGCAACCTTCTTGGTGGCAAAACATAAGAAGCCTTAGCTATGAAAGAAATATTAAAAAATTTAGTTGAAACAACTACGCTTCCTGAAGATAGTTATCTTGATCAAGATGCAGAAATTTTAGAGATTTTTGTTGAAGAAATAGAAGAGATCTTTGAAGAGCTGGCGGGTTTATTTACAACTTGGTTGGAAAATCCACAAGATAAAGACACTTTAACGACGATTCGTCGTCATTTCCATACCCTGAAAGGTTCAGGTCGTATGGTCGGGGCAAAATCGGCGGGTGAAACTGCATGGGCAGTGGAAGATACGCTGAATCGTGTTATTGCAGGTTCAGTACAGTTAACGCCAACCGTTCAAAAGTTTGCACAAACAGTTTTAAATGTTTATCAATATAAGCTCTATCCACGGTTTAAAAATGTTGCCGAATTGGATGTTGACTTACGTCCATTGGTTTTAATGGGGCAACAATTACAACAAAATATTAGCCTTGAGCCTGCACTCGAAGAATTATTAAAACTGGCAGATCAATTAAAATCTGAAGATGCTGTCACTGGTTTAGAGCTGACTGAAGTTGAAACTACAGAACATGTGGAAGTAGTTGAAAGCACGATCGATGCAGTGGCCGAATCAGAAACAACTCTTGAGCAAGTGGATGCAGATGCATCACTGGTCGAAGAGACTGTGAGCATTTTTATTGAAGAAGCTGAAGAACATCTACAAACGATTGATCAGTTCCTCCAATCTGATGATAGTAAATCACAAGACTATAATGGCTTGATTCGCGCGCTACACACCTTACGTGGTAGTTCGTCGATGGCGCAAATCGAAGAGATTTTTGAAGCCAGTTCAAAAGTTGAAAATTTATTCAAAACCTTATTACAAGACGAAATCGTATCGAGCTCGAAAGAAGCTGCTTTATTGATTCAATATGCTGAATTTGTTCGTGATTATTTACACGTGCTGCGTTCAGGGGATAAGGCAAATCTTGCATCTATTTATGAAACCTTCAAAGCCGCTTGGGATGATTATGGTTTTGCTAGCCAAGATCAATTGGCGCCTGAAGATAATCCGCAAGGTTTGGTTTCTAAACTAATCGAATTAAATATTGATCAGTTATTAGATGCTGAATTTGAGTTTGATAAACGTGCCCTTGCAGAATTCCCAGACTATATTCAACAGCTCAGTCAACAAGCTTTAGAGTTGATCGAACATACAGATAATCGTGCGTCTGTTGGTATTCATGATTTTACAACTCAACTGCGTGCAGCGTATCAGTCTTTAGTTGAAAAGCCTGAATTACTCCATGCTGATTATGGCTATGAGTTATTTGCGCAAGCACATCAAGAGTTTATTCACTTATTTGACACTTTAGCTGCGGGTCAGCGTGTGGTGTTAAGTGAAGAGGTTCAGCGTTTCTTAAATGAGCTGACTGCATTTGTTCAACAAGACATTGAAGCAGTTGCAGCGACGACAACACCAGAAGCCCATGTAGTTGCTGAACCTGTTGCCACAGTAGAAGATAAAGCCGCTGTTGCAAATACAACAGCAGTAGACTTTGCACAATTAAGTCAGCGTATTCAACTTGATCATCAACAGATGCAAGCGGTGGATGCGAATAATGACTTTGATGAAGATCTTTTAGGGATCTTTATTGAAGAGGCAGAAGAGTTATTGGTGGGGATTGACCAAGACCTTAGTACTTGGACACGTGATCAGACCAATACTTCAGCTTTGAATAATTTAATGCGTTATTTGCATACCCTAAAAGGTGGTGCAAATATGATTGCCGCATCTCATGTGGGTTTAATTTCGCATGAGTTAGAGTCGATTTATGAGCGCATTATTCGTCAGCAAATTTCGATTACGCCTGCGTTAATTCAAATTATTCGTTTAGTGCAGGATGATATTTCAGATCGTATTCAAACCATTCGTGACCAAGGGATCGACTACCCAGCGAATAATGTGATCGATATTCTCAAGAATATTCAGTCAATTGTGGCAGGAGAGCGTTCAGAAGCTGTTGTATTGGCTTCGGCCCCTATTTCTGCTGAAACTGAACAAACAGCAGTAGAACCAGATGTATCGGTGTCAGAGCCGATGGATGTTGCTGAAGACACTGCAGAAGCAGTGGTTGAAGCTCAAACGACTGCTCACACTGAGTCTGCTGTTGAACATCTTGAACATGCGGTTGCTGAACATGTTGAGCACCCAGATGATGATCTACGTTCGGTCATGGAAGAAACCTTCCTTGAAGAGTCTGAGGAAATTCTTGAACAAGCCGTTCAATTATTAAATCAATGGACTGAACAACGTAGTGACCGTAACGTATTGCTTCAATTACAACGTGCTGCCCACAGTATTAAGGGTGGTGCGCGTATGGTTGAAAATGAACCTGTTGCCGCAATTGCGTATCAACTTGAGACGACGTTTGAGCATTTTGCGGTTCATCATTTCAACTCAAATGCATATGACGGCTTACTCAAAACGACGTTGGCATGGTTAAAAGAAGCAATCTTCAACCATGACTATAGTAATTTTGACAGCATCAAATTGAGCTTAGAATCCATTCAGTATGTGGATGTTACGGTTCAATTGCCAAACCGTGTTGCAGAATTAGAACAAGGTATTGTCAGTAAAGGCTTTGAATTTATTCAAGGTGATGGTGTTGAACCTCCATCTATGTTGGGTGAATGGTCTGAAGCTAATTCTTCTGATAACAGTAATGAGATGATTCGTATCTCGGCTGATCTCGTCGAGAAGATGATTGACTTATCAGGCGAAAACTCGATTAACCGTTCACGTATTGAGATGGACTTAGGTCAGCTAGGCAATACCTTGAATGAAATGGAGTTAGCAATTAAGCGACTTGCTGACCAGTTACGTCGAATGGATGGTGAGCTTGAGTCACAAATTATTGCCAAACATGGTTCTGAAAATTCACGCTATGCGGATTTCGACCCATTGGAGATGGACCAATATTCATCGATTAACCAATTGTCAAAATCTCTAGCCGAATCTGCGTCGGATTTGGTTGACTTCAAGAGTACTTTGGCAGAAAAAATCCGTGATGCGGAAGGTCTGTTATTACAACAATCACGTATTCAGTCAGAAATTCAAGAAAGTCTGATGCGTACCCGTTTGGTGCCATTTGATCGTTTGTTACCACGTTTACAACGTATTGTGCGTCAAACCTCTTCGACCTTGAACCGTCCTGCAGAATTGATTGTTCAAAATACAGAAGGTGAATTGGACCGTACGATCTTAGAGCGTTTGGTGACACCATTTGAACATATGCTGCGTAATGCGGTCGACCATGGTTTAGAAGATCCTGCTGACCGTTTGGCTTTGAAAAAGCCAGAAGTGGGTAGCATTGTCTTGAATATTAGTCGTCAGGGTACTGATGTACTGGTGTCTTTCAGTGATGATGGTAAAGGGATTGATGAAGTCAAGATTAAAAACAAAGCCTTAAAACTTGGTTTAATCAAAGCGGATCAGTTCCTCGATAAACAAGAAATCTTGCAATTGATCTTCCATCCAGGATTCTCAACGGCACAAGCGGTAACGCAAATTTCGGGTCGTGGCGTTGGTCTGGATGTGGTGCAAAGTGAAATTAAAGCCTTGGGTGGTCATGTTTCCGTAGAGTCTGAGTTAGGTAAAGGGACAACCTTTACCATTCGTGTACCAACGACGGTAGCGGTCAGCGATGCCTTGATGGTGAAAGCTGGTGATCAGCAATATGCGATTTCATTAGCGCAAATTGAGCGTATTGTCCGTATTACACCTACGGCACTTGAAACTTACTTCAATAGTAAGGATGACGTGTTTAAAATTGACAATACCAATTACAAACTACGTTATCTATCAGAGTTTGTGGGTAATCAGCCAATTCCACGTTTAAATAATGTCGGCCATTCATTGCCTGTACTGTTAATTAAAGGCAACAGTGGTCAAACCATTGCTTTATTGGTCGATCAGCTGGTGGGTTCACGTTCTCAAATCGTGGTGAAACCAATTGGTCAACAATTTACCAGTGTGGCCGCGATTGCAGGTGCCACGATTCTAGGTGATGGTCATGTATGTTTGATTTTGGATGGGCAAAATATTGCACGTCAAATTCAAACTACACAGCGTGTTAAACATTCAGCTGAGCAGCGTGATTTGGGCCGTCAATCCAATGCACGTCGTTTAGTGATGATTGTCGATGACTCGGTGACAGTACGTAAGGTGACTTCACGCTTACTTGAACGTCAAGGTTATGACATCGTGACCGCGAAAGATGGTGTAGATGCAATTGAGCAGCTTGAAAATGTCCGTCCAGACTTGATGCTACTTGATATTGAGATGCCACGTATGGATGGTTTCGAAGTGACTAACTTAGTCCGTCACCACGACATTCACCGTGACTTACCAATCATTATGATTACATCGCGTACAGGTGAAAAACATCGTGAGCGTGCATTTAGCTTAGGTGTGACTCACTATATGGGTAAACCATTCCAAGAAGCTGAATTGCTTGCCAATATTGAAGCTTTAATTGCAGAAAAGCAGGGGTAATCTATGAGCCAAAATACTGTTTCTCAGATTGTCAGCGATAAAATTGATCAACAGGAACTGCAACATCTCATTACGGTATCTACCGGGTTTATCGATGCGTATATCATTGATTGTCATGGTAAAGAGCCAATGTTGTTGCCACAAAATATTGTGCTATCAGCGCTTGATAGTGCAACCAATGTTCCTTTTGTTGAATGGCATGAATTGAAATTGCCTGTTTTCTCAGTCAATGATCCTGCAAAAAATCAGGGTGTGGCTTTGGTCATTGAAGGGGATGATGTTGGACAGCGTTTTGCACTGATGTGTAATGAGATGCCGAAAACCATTCGTTTGCGTATTTCTGAAGTGGTTGATGAAGAAAAAGCCGTGAAAGACGCCAATATTTTCCAATATGTACGCATGGCCGATCAGGTATTTCATATTCCAAATTTAGCCAATATTCAAAATAGCATTGGGCTTCAAGCGGCTTAATATTTGCAAAAACGAGATATAAAAAAGGAACTCAATGGAGTTCCTTTTTTATATTGCAGAGAATACTTAAGCCAACAGGTTTTCTAAAATCTTTTCGTAAATTTCAGAAAGTGGCTCCAACTCTTCCACATTGACGTGTTCATTGATTTGGTGAATCGTGGCATTCAAAACACCCAATTCAAGCACCTGTGCACCTGTAGGCGCAATGAATCGACCATCAGAAGTACCACCACTGGTCGAAAGTTCAGTTTCTGTCCCTGTAACATCACGAATGGCATCACGTGCGGCATTCACTAACTCACCGACAGGGGTGAGGAATGGAAGACCAGATAAGGTCCAAGAGATGTCATATTCAACGCCATGACGATCTAGAA
Source organism: Acinetobacter sp. YH16044 (assembly GCF_013417145.1). Lineage (NCBI taxonomy): Bacteria > Pseudomonadati > Pseudomonadota > Gammaproteobacteria > Moraxellales > Moraxellaceae > Acinetobacter > Acinetobacter sp. YH16044. The sequence goes on along the minus strand of NZ_VPEK01000003.1, from coordinate 50,377 downwards.
TTTCCAAGGTGCGTGCTTTGAGTTCGTCCGCCGTCACTTCTGTTGAATAGCGGAAGTTAAAGAGTAAATTCATCGTGCCCGGAACAACGTTGGTTGCGCCTGTACCGGCATTGATATTGGAAATTTGAAAAGATGTTGCGGGGAAGTATTCGTTGCCATTATCCCACACGGTATCGCAAAGTTCAGCCAGTGCCTTTGATGCTGTATGGATTGGATTGATCGCAAGATGTGGGTAAGCAACGTGCCCTTGTTTACCTTTAACGGTTAAATTGGCATTTAGTGAACCACGACGACCATTTTTAACAATATCGCCAAGTGTGTTGGTGCTAGAAGGTTCACCCACCAGACACCAAGTCATTTTTTCATTACGCGCTTCTAAAGTTTCAACAACTTTGACTGTCCCGTTGATCGAAGGACCTTCTTCGTCAGAGGTAATGAGAAATGCAATAGAGCCTTTATGATTTGGATGCTTTGCAACAAAACGTTCTGAAGCTACAACCATAGCTGCCAACGCTGTTTTCATATCTGCGCTGCCACGACCATACAGTTTACCGTCGCGAATTTCAGGAAGAAATGGGTCAGAACCCCATGCATCCAAGTTACCGGTAGGTACTACATCCGTATGACCTGCAAAGCAAAATACTGGTGCTTCAGTCCCTTTACGTGCCCAAAGATTATCTACATCATCAAAACGCATATTTTCAATGTTAAAGCCAATTTTGGCTAAACGATCCGCCATAATGTTCTGGCAGGTATGGTCAATCGGTGTCACCGACGGTTGGCGAAGTAGTTCTAGGCTGAGATCAAGAGTTGCTGTTGAGGTCATGCTAAATACAGAAGTCAAAAATGTCGCAATATAATAGGCGAATCGACAAGCGAAGGGAAATTTAGACGTAAAAAAACCCTATTTAAAAAATAGGGCTCTTTTATAAATTCTTGGGAAAGAAATTAATTGCGGCGAATTTCTTCCGAAGTTTTCTCAGCAGTATTGGTTACAGCATCTCCAGCTTTAGATACGTCTTTACCCATACCCTTTACTGTATTACAACCTGTCAGTACGAAAGCAACCATAAGTGATGCAGCTAAAATTTTTTTCATTGACTGTATTCTCCATTATGAAAGAATAATTTTTAGAGGGATAAATTATTCTGATGTGAGATTTAGATTAAAAAATAGCCGTATCAAACAGTAGGTGGTTTTTACAGTGGTTGAGTAAATAAATGTAAATTTCTACTAAATGGTGGATTGAGTCTTAAATCGTTTGCGGCAAAATCAAGCGTGGCTGTCTATACATATAATAGCTTTCCTCACTGTCTTTTTTATATAAACCATCTGTCCACCAATGAGCGGTTTCACTTGTGGGTTGCTGCTGCACGCAGATCCATTCATGTCGTTGTAAGCGATAATAGCCTTGACTTGTGGATGGAATAGCGTGTCCCCATTGACCTATTCTGCGCGCAGGATTGACCCAGTTTGGCAATGTGTTGGTACGCTGAATAGGTAAATATAATTGACCTTTTAAAACACAATAGCGCTGTTGAATTTGCTGCCCAAGTGCTTCATCAAATTGGAATTGTTTTTGGGTGAAATGATTAAGCTTACGAGCCAAAGTATCACTACGATTTAAGCCATACCAATAGGGTAATTGAAAATCACGCTCGGCTAGATAATATTTTAAAGCCACTTCCCAGTGTTCAACTTCACCACTTTCGGTATTTTTTAAAACAAAATCGAGTTCACCTACTGTACGAGGGCCGTCAATTTTTTGAATGCTATGTCCGAGTAACTGGTAGGGATGGTATGGGTGATCGAGAAGCCAAAACCATATAAACATTTCGAAACGTAAACCAAGGCGAGTACTTTTTAATTTTTGTAAAAATTCTACTAATGCACTTGGGTGTTGTTCGAGTTGTTTTAAACGGGGAAGGTAGGCTTCAAAATGTTTTTGCCAAAGCTCGCTTGGATGAAAATGAAAGGGATAGCGGATTTCGAGTTCATTGGGAATTTGCTGCAGAATATTTGGGCTAGCAATACAGAAAGCCAATTGGCGAACTAAGGGCTGTTTAAATTGCAACCATGGCTCAAAATAAGACGACGTTGTCGGGGCTACAGCCATATTGAAACCTTTTGAATAATGCAGAATAACAACGGATAATTGTTAAAAACATCTTATACTACCTGAATTGAAAGTTCAGGGTAGCGGTATGAAGACGTTGTTTTGGCGAAGCTTAGTGGTTGTCTTTGTCATTTTAGGCTTTATAGGGGCTTTATTGCCGGGAATGCCCACGACAGTCTTCTTAATATTAGCAGCATGGGCAGCTTCAAAAGGCTGGCCACAAATGGATGCTTGGTTATTGAATCATCCTAAATACGGCCCAACCCTACGCGCTTGGCGCGAAAATGGCACCGTCCCCCGCAAAGCAAAATGGTTTGCATCGATCATGATGTTTGTGAGTGGTCTGATTATGCTTTTTACTTCTGCACCGATTGCCGTCAAGATTTTCACGGACTTAACCATGTTGATCGTTGGTATTTGGTTATGGACACGACCTGAGCCAAATCAGATGCGGACTATTGAACAATCGCAGCAGACTAAACAAGAAGATAAAGATAAGCAGAAAGAGCAAGAGCATGTCTGAATATACCCAAGATCAAGCCGATATCCTGATTAACTTGAAAGATCAAACTTTAACTTTGCCGAAGCTGAATAAGTTTTACCTGATTTCATCGGGTAAAAATGGCATTGGTGAGCAGGAAAATAGTGGTAAGACCCCACGAGGCTGGCATCAAGTCGCTGAAAAGTTTGGTGGACAACAACCTCAAAATGCAGTTTTTAAAGCACGTCAGTGGACCGGAGAGGTTTACGATGAGCAACTTGCCGCATCATATCCTGATCGGGATTGGATTTTATCTCGAATATTATGGCTAAGTGGTTTGGAACCGGGCTTTAATGCAGGTGAGGGCTGTGATACTTATCAACGCTATATTTATATCCATGGCACACCAGATCGCGAGCCTATGGGGATACCGATGTCACATGGTTGTATTCGCATGCGAAACAGCGATGTTGTAGAACTTTATCAATTGATTCCATTAAATGCGCTGGTTTACATCACTGAACATTGAACACGTCGTTAAAAGTACAAGCCATGAAAACCGAAGTTCATGGCATCAAAACAAAGATTTGAAAAATTAAAGTGAGTTTGAAAGGCGTTTTTTTGTCAGGACTTTTGTCAGGACTAATGCTCGCAAACTAACAGAAAATCGTGTTTGAATGTATTTTGTACACTGTGGTGTTTTAGAATGTAGTGTATGTGATGAATTAATCGTCGGTTCGCTGAATGATTAGTTATGAGTCCACGCGAAAAACTGTTTTTATGTGAATGATGCAGAATATAAGTCATATTTTTAGTAATAAATTTACAGGTTTATAGCTAAAAAATGTTCAAAAATACTGATTTTTCCGCAATATAACTTATTTTTTAATCACTCAAACAGAAAAAGTGGAAAAGAGTTAGAAAAGCGTTTGACAGACCGTGAGGATTCTCTATAATGCACCTCATCAAACGATGAACATGTTTTGAAAAGGGCGCTTAGCTCAGTTGGTAGAGCGTCTGCCTTACAAGCAGAATGTCGGCGGTTCGATCCCGTCAGCGCCCACCAAGCCTTTTCAGTGTTAAGATATTTAGAGTGCAGCGGTAGTTCAGTTGGTTAGAATACCGGCCTGTCACGCCGGGGGTCGCGGGTTCGAGTCCCGTCCGCTGCGCCACTTTAAATCTTAATTCGTTTGAACCACAATAGCGACATTGTGTAAGTGCAGCGGTAGTTCAGTTGGTTAGAATACCGGCCTGTCACGCCGGGGGTCGCGGGTTCGAGTCCCGTCCGCTGCGCCATTTACATGATAGACCTTTTGAGGGCGCTTAGCTCAGTTGGTAGAGCGTCTGCCTTACAAGCAGAATGTCGGCGGTTCGATCCCGTCAGCGCCCACCATATTTTTTGCGATGCAGCGGTAGTTCAGTTGGTTAGAATACCGGCCTGTCACGCCGGGGGTCGCGGGTTCGAGTCCCGTCCGCTGCGCCATTTCAAAGAATATAATTGTTGTACCCTTTAAGGGCGCTTAGCTCAGTTGGTAGAGCGTCTGCCTTACAAGCAGAATGTCGGCGGTTCGATCCCGTCAGCGCCCACCATATCTTTTAAGATATAGGTTGTGTTTCGAAAGAAACTACGTGATGCAGCGGTAGTTCAGTTGGTTAGAATACCGGCCTGTCACGCCGGGGGTCGCGGGTTCGAGTCCCGTCCGCTGCGCCATTTATCTTAAAAATCTCTGTTCAAGAGAATGCCTTTAGAAAAATCTTTGATTTTTCTCTTGCGCTCAGACAAAGCTTCGCTTTGTTACTCTTCGCTCAGGGCGCTTAGCTCAGTTGGTAGAGCGTCTGCCTTACAAGCAGAATGTCGGCGGTTCGATCCCGTCAGCGCCCACCATATTCTTCTATAGAAACTTCTTTCTCCAAAAGCTTGCCTAAATTTTCTGATTTACATAGAATCCGCTCTATAATAATTTTAATATTGTATGTGATCTATGAGAAATCCATATCAGCGCAAGGCAGCGTCTAAAACTCAAACTACAAATTACAATCCTCAAGAAACCTATAAACAATTTATTGAAAATATGGTCGCTCAAGGTGGCGTGATTGCGTTATATCAAGATGGTTGGGCACTTTGTGCGACACCTACAGGTCAACGTTCCTTCGCTATTTGGCAAAACCGTGGTTTGGCACGTTTATTAATTAAAGACAATTGGTCCAATTATGAAATTCAGGAAATTTCATTAAAAGACTTTATTGAAAAAGTCATTCCGTTTTTACGTAGCGAGAGCACTACGGTGTCTTTAGATTTGACCCCGGAAGGGCAAAATATTTTGGTTGCACCTGAAAAGATGCTGTTAGATATTAAAAATTATTTATATCAAGTCTACCAGCAGCGCCCAGAAATATTTGAAAACCTTAAAATTCCTTTGCCACGTAGCATTCGTTTAAATTAATTGTTTATTTACAGCATAAAAGCCCTTGTTTACTGATCAAACAAGGGCTTTTTTTAATACTCATTGAGTACAAAACCGCTCAAAAAGGCAAAATATTCACGTAGCCAAGAATTGTAGCGGATGTACAGCGGTGTTGGCGCTGCAATGGTATACACCCGTGTATAGCCTAACTTTCGTGCAATTGCTTTTGCACGTGGTAGATGAAAGTCACTACTGGCAATGGCTATGGGTGCATCAAGAGAAATCTGATGTCGTTTTAAAATCATTTTACTGTTGATCAGATTGAGTTCTGTGCTGGTACTTCTGCTTTCTTCATATATGCGTGCGGCTGAAATGTCATAGTGTTGAAGTAAATAGCGCTTCATGACAGAAGATTCGGTCATTTTTTCATTAAAGCCTAAACCACCCGTCATGATCATGATGGCATTGGGCTGTTGCAAGGCATACGGTGCTGCGGCATCGAGACGCGCCTTTAAGGTCGGAGAGGGTTGACCATTTTCAATACCACTGCCCAAAACGATGATGGCTTGGGCGGAAGTAAATGGCTTGGATTGCTGGCTATTGAAGTGTAAATACGCAAAAAACAGTAAAAGGCTCAATAGCCAAAACCAAAACAACCACCATGCCGCACGCCAGGGCCTTTTGAGTTTGGGGTATTGATCTAAAATATTTTGAATTTGCGTTGCAAATAGTCCTGATAAAAGAAAAATACACCCAATGACTAAGGGTAAAAGGATGCCTAAATGAATTTTATCTAATGTAAGCAACCAAATGGCATCTACACAGAGCAGCAAGCCTACACAAAGCAGTAGTATTCTTTTCATTCAAAAAATTAAAGCAGTATCCGTATTTGGCCTAAGTATAGCGAAAAAAAACCAGACACGAGGTCTGGTTTTTAGTTGGGGCTATTTATGAGTAAACATCTTATTAGTAAACATCACGACGGTAACGCCCAGCTTGACGCAGTTCAGCAACAACATCTTCACCTAGTATATCAATCAATGCGTGGTCAACGTCCGTTGCCATACCATTGATACTACCGCAGACGTAAATCACGGCACCTTGTTCTACCCATGATTTTAATAAGGTCGCTTGGTCACGTAGCTCATGATGCACATAGCGTTTCTCTGCTTGATCACGAGAGAAGGTGAGGTCTATGCGTTGTACTAAGCCTGTGTTTTGCCATGCTTCAATGATGTCTTGATAAAAGAAATCATGTGCGCGTTGGCGCTCACCAAAAATCAGCCAGTTTTGCGTATAGTCCTGACGAACGCGTGCATGTAATAAGCTGAGTAAACCAGCAATACCTGTACCGTTACCAATACAAATCACAGGACGATTATCTGCAATTAGATGGAATGATTCATTGGTGCGAATACGCAGTTGTAGTGTGCTGTTGATCGCTGCATGTTGTGTTAACCAACCAGAGCCTAAGCCGAGCTCACCATCCGCATTGGATTGCTGACGTACCACTAAGCGTAATACTTGCTGACTTGGAATACTGGCAATGGAATATTCGCGAGTTGGAAGTAGAGGGAGTTGTTCGAGCAAGTGATCGAGGTTGGCAAATGGTTCAACATCCGTATTTAGGTTACGATCCCATAATGCATCTTCAATGCGTTGCTGAGTAGAATCAACCACTTGCTGACTTTGAATCTGATACTTTTGCATGAAGTTTGCAATACGTTCAGCACTATTACCCGGCTGAATCTCTGCAATATCACCCGCTTGCCAGTTGGCTTCATGTTGCGGTTTTAACTCAATATTAAATGCAGGTGCACCTAAACTATTCGGGTTGAGTAGATCACGTTTGCTCAATGTCCATGCATCAAAAGTTTTTTCAATTTGCATGTGCTGAAGTTCAAGTTTAGTCGCTTTGGCTAAAGCGCTATTCCATGCTTGAATGGCTTGGGTGTCGCCATTATTGACTTCAATTGTGTCAAATAGGGGCTTCGCAGCATTACTTTGCATCCAGCGATGAATCGCATTACCAAAGCTACAGAAAGTATCAGGATATTCTTCAGAACCTAGAGCTAATACGGCAAACTGAACATGACTCAAATCGAGGTTTTGTGTCATCAGTTTATGTTCAAAGCTTGAAGCAAGGTCAGGTGCTTCGCCAGTGCCATAGGTACTTGCAACAAATAAAACCTGAGAGGCTTGCGTTAATTCATCTGCTGAAAGTTGCTGAACAGCTTTCACTGTGACAGGCTGACGAGCCTCTTGTAAGCTTGTTGCTGTACGCCATGCCAATTGTTCAGACTGACCTGTTTGTGATGCATAGCAAATTAACCAAGGCTGTGCATTGGGGTCGATGGTAACTGGTGCTAAGCTTTGACGGGCTTGCTGTGTCAGTTTTTTCTGTTTACGACGTTTGAGATAGAGCATCCATCCTGTGACAAAGAACAGCGGCATCATGAGGGATGCAATAACCACAAAGAACTGATAAATCGGTCCGAAGAAACTACCACGATGCACAGGCAACATGCTGGTCATGATTTTTTCATTCAACTTTTTATCTTCGTATAACTCGATATCGGTGAGTGCAGACGTTTGGTAGTTATAAGTCGCTTTGTTGCGAGCACGCTCATGTTGAGGGACTGCATCGACGAAGTTAATCTCTAATTCACCATTGGCTTTTTTCGGAATATTAAAAGTGACACTTGAGTATTCACGACCAATATTTTGATTAAAGCCGTTCCAACTTTGCGTAAGAGCAATATTTACTTGTTTAGGTTTTAGACCACGTTTTTCTCCGCGACCTTCAGCACCATGTTTATTTTCTTGAGCGCCATGTTCAGAGAGACCTGACGTTGCAGGATTGCTTTCAGAACGTGCTTGGTGTTCGCCATGAGTTTGTTTTGCCTCAGTGGCTTGTTTTTCACCACTTTGCTTTGCACCCGCCTGTTCAGCAGGTTGTCCATTCGGTTTTGGACGTTCTTGTAACTGGGGCTGTGGACGTTCAACGCCCATGACTTTAAACATGCCATTACGCCACCAGTCATAAGACCAGTACAGGCCTGTACATGCCAAAATGAGATAGAAAATAATCACCCATGTGCCGACGACAGCATGTAAATCCCATAGGAAATTACGTCCTTTGAGCTTTGGTTTAACTGCAAGCCATTGTTTAACAGAATGTCTCTTTGGCCAACGCAGATATAAACCACTCAATACAAAATAAATCAGCATCAGTGTACATGCGCCGGTAATTTGTTTACCAACAGGGCCAACAGTTAAATTACGGTGTAGTTGCTGTACAAACTGGAAGAATTTTTGACCTTTGATTTCAGGTAAAACTTCGGCTGTATAGGGGTTAACCATCATGTTATAGCCACGACGAGCACCTTCTTTGACAATATTCACGGTACTTGAGGCGGTAGCATCTGAGGCAATAGAGATGCTGTTAATTTTCATGTCAGGAAAAGACTGACTAAAGTGCTGATAAAGCTCAGCAGGGGTTAGTTTGGGCTGCTGTTGAGCCTGAACCACATAACTGTCCTGATTGATTGCTTTAAGTATTTGCTGTTCATAGGAATAAATGGCACCTGTAACCCCCATGAGCGAGAGTATTAAGCCGGCACTAATCCCCAAGAACCAGTGAATCTGGAAAAGGGTTTTCTTAAACATGATGGATTTAATATTGATAAAAGGTTGCTGAATTGCGACGAATTATAAACGATGATGTAGTAGAGAATGTGGAAAAAGTAAGTAATATTCATTCTCATTATTGTAATTATCAATGATCATTCGAAAATTAAACAGATAAAAAAACCTCCAAAAATCGGAGGTTTTTTATACACAAATGTCTGTTTGGCTTAAATAGCTTTAGCTGGGCCTACAGTTTCATTTAAGTGTTTACGAATGGTCGAAAATGGAAACTTCTTGCTATCCATACGTTTAGGCAAGATGTATGCACCGTCTTGACCCTTCACTTTAAAGTTTAAAAGGATGAAGTCTTTAGTGTCATACCATTCATGAATGTCTTTCCAACCGACAGTCATCGTCCCCATGTTTGCGCCCATACGTTGCTGCATAGAAATCCCATGCGGCTGAACACCCATACGGATGCCTTTAATTTCTTGTACAGGGACTTCGTTCAATTTGCGTTTCGCATACCATTCGATACCGAATTTACGCACAAGGAAGTAAATCACAACACAGACAATAGCTACCCAGCAAAATACTGTTGAATAGTTCTTAATAAAGATGAGGCCCAAGAGTGCCAGTGCAAGAATTGCACCCATAATTAGCCATGCTTTTTTGCCAATTTTGAAGTTACTGCGAGACAGAACAAGTTGAGCATAACGTTGTTCTTCTTCAGAAATTTCATAAGCCACTGGCTCTAGCGTGTAGGCATATAAATTTTTTGCGGTCATAGTGAAAGTAACAGATTTAAAACTGTAAAAAGTTTAGCATTATTTATACCAATTCAGTGAGTATATTGTTCCAAAATCATCCAAATTATAGCGAAGCCAGTTCAGTCGATGCCTGATCATGCTCATGACTTAGATTTTGTTTCAATTGGCTAAATTGGTTCAACACGTTAAACATCAAAGAAAGCTGCTGTAGCACGATCAAGGATTTTTGATCTTCCTCACTGTTTTGTGACAAACGCTGACGGATTTCTTGCAACATATTTTGCGCCGTTAAGTCCGGTACTTCGTCACGTAGTAATGCACCTTGAATGTCATCCGTAGCTTTATCCAATAAGGTTAAGACTTGTTGATCTTGAATTTTTTCACGATGCGCACCTAAGGCTGCGATATAACTAATAAAGGTATGATTGAGACACAAAAACTCAAAGGCCAAAGCTTTTTGAGTCGGATCGGTATCGGGTTCGGTGGCTAAAGTGGAAATCAGTGAAGCCACTTCTGCATCGGTATTATGGGCTGCACGACGGACCACACGATAATTCAACCCGTTATTACGACCAGATTTGTATTGTTCAACCACTTCGGCCAAATAATCACACTGCGCTTGAATCGAACGGCTGATGGTTCGAGGCAGGCGACGGAATTTCCAATCTGGGAAAATGAAACTCACACCAAACCATGCCAAGGCACAACCAATCAGTGTATCAATCATACGCGGCATAGCTGCGGCAAAACCCATTCCATCTAAGTTAAAGTTGATCAGCGCCAAAATCGTAATAAACGCAGTGGCTTGTGCATATTGCTTACTGCGTAATTCAAAAAACAGCACGCCACTTAAAATGAGCAGTAATAACTGACCTTCGACAGAAGGGACAAAATATAAAATTGAATAACCTAAAATAATCCCGACCAATGTGCCAATGATACGTAAATAGAGGCGGCGCTTGGTGGCGTTAAAGTTCGGCTGGCTGACAAACAGGGCAGTCAATAAAATCCAATAGCCATAACTGATATTGGTCACTTGGACAAAAATATAACCAATAAATAACACGGTCGATAAACGCACAGCATGACGGAACAGCACCGATTCAGGGCTCAAATGTTGTTTGAATCGAATGACGATGTCGTCCCAACCTTTTAAATCATCATCTTTTAAACGATTTTCAATCAGGGCTTGTCGGTCAATATAACGCTCGGTTTCGACATTACGTAATTGCGCATCGATGCCTTTTAGGTTTTGGTATAAAGCAAATAAAGAGTTGATCCAGACCTCATCGTATTTTTGCTCTTCACGCAGCTTTTCGAGTGACAGTTTTAGATTATGAAATGCATGCTTAAAACGTTGATTATGATGATAGGGTTTTCGCTGTAAGATGCTGATACTTAAATCTTTACAGGCTTTGCCTTGAATCGAAAGCACACGTTGAAAGCGAAATAAAATATCACTATGTTCAAAAATACGGGTCAATTTTTGATAATCAATATGCGCGGAATCGGCACGTTCATGAATGTCTTGCGCGACAAAATAATATTGTAGGCTACGACGTGTATCTTTTTGTCCACGGTCGCCTTTTAAACGCGTTAATAAGGCCGTTTTCATATCGTTGAAAATGCCAATTAATTTGCCATTTTCGAGCGACAGCTCAATCAAACTTTGCTGGTAACTTTCCGGTGTCATATCGACATCAAACAAGTTAGATTTTGCAAATAAGAAGTCACCTAGAGACGAATAGCTTTGGGCCAATTTGTCCTGAACTTGACGCACAGGAAACAGCAGAAAGCTCAAAGTCGAAAGCAGTCCGTACCACATCGCACCGATGACCAATAAACCTGCTTGTGTATACCAATTTTCAAAAAGTTCAACCCCAAGCATGGAATACACGGAGATCACCAAACAGCCATAAGAAATGGTGGCGTAGCGACGACCCAATGAACCCAAAAGAATCCAACCGATACAAGACACAATCAGGCCCAATGCAAATAAGATCGGATGCGGGAACAACAGATAAATGGATACCGCAGTAACAAAGAACCCAATATAAGTATAAATTTGATTGAGCACGCGGACTGAAAAGCGGTCATCGATATCACTTAGACCAGCGGCAACCACACCCAAGGTGAGGGGAATGGTCATCAATTGCTGATCTAAAAAATATGGGACAAAGGCTGTTCCTGCGAAGGCAATGACCATGCGCAAGTTATACATAAAGGTCGTGTTATAGGTTGCTTGTTTCAGTCGTGCGAGCCAGGCGTTCAAAATTTTTCCTTTGCTAAAGCGATGGGGCAGTAAGCAATGTGTATCGTGTGAATTTTCACATTGAAGCCAAGAAATAATACTATGTGCAGTGTAAACTTGTCTGCAAAACTTGCTTGCAATAAATGAATTATTCTTATGAAAAGCGTCGAATCACAAAAGGAATTTTCTCAACGCTGGATCGTCTTATTGGCGTTGCTGACTGCTTTGGGGCCACTTTCAATCGATATGTATTTGCCTGCTTTACCTCAAATGGCCGATGATTTTGGTGTCACAACCCAACAAGTGGCCAATAGTCTTCCTGCGTATTTCTTGGGTTTGGCGATTGGGCAGTTAATTTATGGGCCAGTCAGCGACCGTATTGGGCGTAAAACACCGCTATATTTCGGTTTGGTTTTATATATTTGTGCCAGTTTTCTGTGTGTCTTTGCCAAAAGTGAATGGAGCTTGATCGCTGCTCGTGTTTTGCAAGCGTTGGGTGGCTGTGTCGGTGTAGTGATTGCCCGTGCTGCAATTCGTGATCGCTTAAGTATGCAAGCTTCTGCTCAAGCCTTTGCGAGTATGATGATCGTGACAACAATTGCACCAATCATTGCACCTACTTTAGGCGCGTGGGTGTTACAGGTGTTTGAATGGCAATACATATTTGCGGTATTTGTACTTGTCGGTATTTTTTGTCTTTTCTGCGTACATTTTTTCTTTCAAGAAACCCTCCCTGTTGAGCGGCGCTTAAAATTAAGTCTGAAACAAGTCTTAGGCTTATATAGTGCGATTTTACAGGACGAAACTTTCCGTAAACCGATGCTCACAGGCTGTTTCTCTGGCGCGATTTTATTTTGTTATATCAGTGGCTCATCTGCCATTTTAATGGATGGTTATGGTCTGAGCCAACAGCAATTTGCTTATGTATTTGGGGCGAATGCTTTAGGGATTATGGTGTTTTCAACCCTCAATAAGAAACTTGCAAATCGACTGGATGTTCGCCATCGTTTGCAATTGGGTAATGCACTCCAATTGTGTGGTGTGCTGATCTTATTGGCGGCAGGATTATTTAATCTTTCCTCTATCATTGTTGTAATGTTGGGCATGTTTTTATGTGTTGCTTCAATCGGCTTCACTGGTCCAAATGCCATGGCATTGGCGATGTCTGAACAAGGCTCACGAGCTGGCACAGCCAGTGCCATTATGGGAAGTATGCAATTTGCCTGTGGTCTAATGGCTGGAGTGTTTTTGAACTTTTTAGTATGGTCTGCGCTGATTAATATGGCCCTGATTATGTTGCTGTTTGTGGTTATTGCAATGTTCACCATGCGTAGTTTAAAAGCTTCAGCCATGGGGTGAACTGAATGAGGGTGAAGACGTTTAGCTGCTTTTGTTTAAACGTCAGTCATCAATGTACGTGTATTAAGCATACGCGTCATTCATTATAAATGTTCATCATCCATAACTATGAATGATTGTGCTATTTTCCCATTGTGAGGGCAGTATCTGTTTACTCGAAATTTATCTCTAAACAATCATCCACTTGAAAATAAAAAGTGAAACGGTGGATCGCTGTAGTCCCATTGTAATGAAATAGAGCAACTGATAAATAAGTATTATTTGCATTAAACACAGTGCTTTATGCTAGATCACTACATATCGAATGCCTCTATCGGTAATGTGTCGGATTTTATCGTTTTTATGACATACCTATAGGGTATGGATATTTACCTTTAAGGTATGAGTGTTGAGCTTTTTTGCCATCTGAATCGGCTAAGTCTGAATTTTAACTAAATATTTCAGTCTATTTTCAGTGATGGATTCAGCGTTTTTGCTTTTTGCTTTCAAGTATTTCGTTATTAAGGGCTGCAAGTTGGGACTTTAATGCGACTAAAGCACGGATATGCAGCTTGAAATTTGTCCGCTCAAATAGGCGAATAACAAAGCGCCCAGAGTTAGGGCATACAACAATGACAGGACAATAGAGAGCTTAGGATGAAAACTCAAACTGTATTCCACCCAATGAAAACCCTTGTTGTTGCCATGAGTTTGGCTACGGTCTCAATGGCTCATGCAGGCAGCAATACTTCTGAAATTGAACAATTACGTGCAGAAGTTGCAGAACTGAAAAGTTTGATTAAAGCGCAGCAGCAAGTTCAACAACAGCAACAAACAGAGATTCAGCAAGTTAAAGCGCGTCCTGTTGCACCACCACCGCCACCAGCTACTCCAGCTGCAAGCTTGAAATCTAAAACAGGTGCAGATGTAAGTCTTTATGGTTTTGTTCGTGGTGATGCAAACTACATCATTGAAGGTGCGGATAACGACTTCAACAACGTACATACGTCTAAAGAAGAAGCACGAGATAAACTTCGCGCAACTGCAAAAACCACACGTTTTGGTTTAGATTTTACAGCACCTGTCGGTGGTGATAATAAAGTGGGCGGTAAAATTGAAGTCGACTTTGCAGATGCAAGTGGTTCAAATGATGGACTTCGCTTACGTCACGGTTACTTAACCTTTAACAACTGGTTATTTGGTCAAACGACATCTAACTTCTTGTCTAGCCATGCACCAGAAATGATTGATTTCAATACAAACTTGGGTGGTGGTACTACACGTATTCCTCAAGTTCGTTATAACTACAAATTAGCTCCAGATACTCAACTATTTGTTTCTGCGGAAGAAGGGGATAGTAAAGGGACTGTTGCTGCAGATCCGACATATCGCCTTCCAAACTTAACTGCCAAAGTGACTCAAGGTTTTGCTGCAGGTAAAGGTACCGCTTCAGCTCGTGCATTGGTTGAAAACTACAAATCTAAAGCTGCGGATGATACAGAAACAGCTTGGGGTGTAGCAGCGGGTGCATCTTATGCAGTGACTGATCAATTGAAATTGAATGGTGATGTTTCTTATACAGAAGGCAACAGCAACTATTTATATGGTTCTAACTCGGCTTACTCTGTTGTAGATGGAAACATCGAGCAAAACAAATTCACTGCTGTACAAGTGGGTGCAACTTATAAGTTTAATGAAAAACTACGTTCGACTTTAGCTTACGGCGCGCTATTTGCGGATGATGGCAGCGCGTATGCGAAAGATGCATTGAATTCAAATGCGAACGAAGAAGCACAGCAAGCTTGGATTAACTTTATTTACGCACCTGTAAAACCAGTTGAACTTGGCTTGGAATATGTGAACGGTAAACGCAAAAACTTTGCTGGTGAATCTTATAACGATGACCGCGTTGGCTTAATGGCTAAATATAGCTTCTAAGCTCAAATCATCGATCAGAATCGATCAAAAAAGCCTGACTTAGTTCAGGCTTTTTTTGTTTAAACAGAGGATGTATTAACACAAATGAACTCACAGCACTAAACAGATAGATTCATTAAATCGCCTGAGTCATGATGTCGTACTGGTTAAAGCAGGCGTTGAACCACGTACAGTGTATAGATCACGCTTAAATCTTTAATATTTTATATAGATAAAAAATACGAATGCATTTAAATAAAAACAATTGGATATAACTTTAAATTATAGAAAAATTAACTTTTTGTAATAAAAAGTACTGAAATTTTATTGTTCAGGCTGCATAATGTGCGACTTTTCAGAAATAGTGCGAAACAGTACAGACATACACAATGTTCTGTCATTAAATTTGCTTCATTTGAGGCTGTTTCTCAATTTAAAACTTTTAGCGATTTGTTAGTCATTTTGAGTTGATTTTTAAAGCTCAGACTTACTTATTTGAATCAGATGATGAATATTTTTCAAACTCTTTAGCTTGAGTCGTTTAATTGCATTATTGATTTGAAATTACAAAATGTAGTTGTATTTCAGACCATAAAGGCAGCTAATGCTGATAGAAGAGCTTTAAAAATATTCAAATAATTTTGGACAAATTATATGGAATTTAGTTTTAACGCGTTTTATACCTTAATCGCAGCGGTAATTGTGCTTTTGTTGGGACGGTTTCTTGTTAATCGTATTGGTTTTTTAGGCCGATATAACATTCCAGAGCCTGTTGCCGGTGGTTTAGTTGCAGCGATTATTTCTTTAGTAGTACACAGTCTTTGGGGCTATAGCATTACAACGAGTAGTGAATTACAAACGAGTTTCATGCTGATTTTCTTCGCTTCTATTGGCTTAAGTGCAAACTTTGCCAAATTAAAAGAGGGCGGAATCGGCTTGGTCATCTTTATCGTCGCTGTTGCTTCATTCATCATGGTGCAGAACCTCGTAGGTATCAGTCTTGCGACGGTGCTAGGTATTGACCCTCTTATTGGTTTGATTGCAGGTTCTATTACCCTTACCGGTGGTCATGGTACTGCAGGCGCATGGGGTGAAATTTTAGAAGTTCAACATGGCATTCAAGGTGCATTAGCCTTAGGTATGGCAAGTGCGACATTTGGTTTGATTATTGGCGGTATTATCGGTGGTCCACTGGCTAAGCTATTAATTAACCGCTATCAACTTGCAACGCCTCGTACTCATGAACAAATTGAAAAAAGTGATAACACTCCTCTAGCAGATATTAATTCAACAGAATATGTGCCGTTTGAATATCCGCATCGAGTTCGTCTCATTACAGCAGATAATGCGATTACCACATTAGGTTTATTTGCAGGGTGTTTAGCATTTGCGGACTTCATGACCGATTTTAGTAAAGGTACTGTATTTGAATTACCGACATTTGTTTGGGCACTGGCTGGTGGTGTAATTTTGCGAAATGTACTGGAAGGTATTTTCCGTGTACAAATTTTTGACCGCGCTATCGATGTATTTGGTAATGCATCTCTATCTTTGTATTTGGCGATGGCATTGTTGTCATTAAAGTTATGGCAATTGTCCGATCTCGCTGGCCCACTTGTAGTCATTTTGGGTGCACAAACGCTGACGATGGCTTTGTATGCTGCTTTTGTGACTTTCCGTGTAATGGGTAAAAACTACGATGCTGCTGTTTTATCAGCAGGTCACTGTGGTTTTGGTATGGGTGCAACCCCGACGGCTGTGGCAAATATGCAAGCGATTACAAATATGTATGGCCCTTCACATAAGGCATTCTTAATTGTACCGCTATGTGGTGCATTCTTTGTTGACTTAATTAATGCGACGGTTATTCAGTTAATTCTCAAATTTTTCGCTTAATTCTACAAAGGCTCTAAATTAGAGCCTTTGTTTTTTTGTATTCGCATTTTAGGTATTGATTATGGATGAACAATTAAATGCAACTCTCATGGGCTGGGTCAAAGTTTTTAATGATCCGCTTTGGGATTTCTTAGTCGTATTCTTAGTGGCTGTTGGTATTTTCTATACTTTAATCACTGGCGCAGTCCAGATTCGCCTATTCATTCACAGTATGAAAGTGATGAAATCTAGCCGTAAAGAAGGCGATGATGAACATGGGATTACACCATTCCAAGCCTTTGTGACAGGGTTAGCCAGTCGTGTCGGTGTAGGTAATGTCGCAGGTGTTGCAATTGCGATTGCGATTGGTGGGCCTGGTGCGGTGTTCTGGATGTGGTTTACCGCATTTTTAGGGATGAGTTCAGCATTTGTGGAATCTTCACTTGCACAGCTTTTTAAAGTGCGTGATACGCAAAATCAGCAATTTCGTGGTGGACCAGCTTATTACATTACCCAAGGCTTAAAACAAAAATGGTTGGGTGTGGTTTTTGCCATCGCGCTGATTTCAACTTACGGTTTTGTCTTTAATGCGGTGCAAGCCAATGCGATTACAGGTGCGACCTCACATGCGTGGGGCTGGGATAAAGCCAATATCATTTTAGACTTAGGTGGTTTCGGTTTCGAAATCTCTTGGGTGGGCTTGTTCTTGGTGTTCATTACTGCGCTGATTATTTTTGGCGGGATTAAACGAATCGCCAAAGTTGCAGAAAGATTTGTACCCTTTATGGCGTTGCTTTATCTCGCAGTTGCTTTCTATGTTGCATTTGCTAACTTTGCGATGCTCCCAGATATTTTTCAGTTAATTTTCAGTAAAGCCTTTGAATTTGATGCTGCGGCAGGTGGTTTTTTCGGTGCCATGGTTTCTATGGCAATGATGCAGGGAATTAAACGTGGTTTATTCTCGAATGAAGCGGGTATGGGCTCTGCACCCAATGCCGCAGCAGCATCAGATGTTAAACACCCAGTCAATCAAGGCCTGGTTCAGATGCTCGGTGTATTTGTCGATACATTTGTGGTGTGTACCTGTACGGCGATCATTATTTTGGCATCCGGCTTGTATGAAAATGCAGGCTTTGAAGGCGTTGTTTTGACACAAATGGCGCTTGAAAGCCAGATTGGCGCATGGGGAGATGACTTCCTTGCCATTATCTTGTTCTTATTCGCTTATTCTTCAGTAATCGGTAATTATGCTTATGCTGAAGGCAATGTACAGTTTATCAATAACAATCCTAAGGTCATGTTTGTATTCCGTGTATTCGTCCTGATGATGGTGTACTTTGGTTCAATCATGAGTGTGCCCCTGATTTGGAACTTAGCAGACCTCTTCATGGGCGTGATGGCGAGTATTAACCTTTTTGCGATTTTATTGCTGACTCCATTCTTATTGATGTTGATGAAAGACTACACCTCACAGTTAAAACGTGGTGTAAAAGAGCCAGTGTTTAAGATGGATGAACATCCAAAATATAAGGATCGCGTTAATTCCGATATTTGGTAAAGTCAAAAATTAACTAAAAAAAGCTCCGTTATCGGGGCTTTTTTTTGCTAGATAAAGTCTAAAATCCTGATGTGGAAATTCTGCTAGACATTGAAATTTTGACAGCCAATGACTTTCTAGGTTGTATGTCAATATAATGTGCATCGGTCATAGGCATTAACGAATAATAACAGTGACGTGAATGCGGACTGATTAGACTACTTTTTCTCTTCAAATCTCGAGTTGCATTTGGAATATCTCTCAATGAAAAGCATAACTGTTTTGATGACTGCATTCGCAATCAGCCTTGTAGGTTGTCAAAGTGTGGGCTCAAAAACGGTCAGCGCTGAAACAACCGCACAAATTCGGACTTATACAGCAGCACCTGCACAGGTGGCGAATAACCGCATTGACTTTAAAAAAGTGAAAAAGCAGGAAAAGCGTCCGATTGTTGCTTTGGTTTTAGGGAGTGGTGGGGCACGTGGTTATGCACACATTGGCGCCATTCAGATACTTGAACAGCAGGGAATACACCCAGATTTCATTGTCGGAACCAGTGCGGGTAGTATTGTGGGTTCAATCTATGCATCAGGTAAAAGTGCCAATGAGTTAAGAGATATCGCCTTAAATATGAAAGCCAATGATGTTCGAGAAATACGTTTGGACAAAAAAGGCTTTTTTGACGGTAAAAAAGTTGAAGATTATATCAATGAGCAAGTTGATGACGTGCCTTTAGAGTTGCTAAAAACCCCAATGTATGTGGTGGCAACCGAGTTAAAGGATGGCAAAAAAGTCGTGTTCAACTATGGCAATACGGGGCAGGCTGTTCGTGCTTCGGTGTCGATTCCGAGCATGTTTATTCCAACGATTATTGAAGACACAGAATATGTCGATGGTGGCTTGGTCAGCCCTGTTCCTGTGGACGTTGCACGCGATTTAGGGGCGGATATTATTATTGCGGTGGATATTTTGGCACGACCGATTCATACCGAAACGTCGAATGTTTGGGGTTTGTTTAACCAAAATATCAATATTATGCAAAATCGTTTAGCTCAAGAAGAACTCAAGCGAGCAGACATTGTGATTCAACCTGATTTACGTGAAAAAGCACATATATTTGATGTAAAAGGTCGTGAAGTGACGATGCTTGCAGGTGAAGAGGCAACCTTAGAAAAACTTGGAGAGATTTCTCGGGTTTATGCTGAACATCAATATAGCAAGGGACATCATATTCCTTATTTAGCGGCCAAAGACTAGGCTGGTACGATCCGCAAATTGACATGCATCCTGTTCACCTAGCAGGGTGCATTTTTATTTCAGCAAAGCATTTTAATTTTTGTTCTCAGCTTTTCCCATGCTCTATAGCATCCAGTAATCATTAATATATTGGATGTTGATTGGTTTTAGGTCTTAATCAAAAGATTTGCCAAATATAAAAATCGTAATAATAAGAAAATATACAGTTAATTATTTGAAATTAATTAAGAAAATCATATTAATTGGTTTTACGTAGATTTTAAGAGTATATACCTATATTAGCGTTTTTATTCATGTGCTTACGTTTACCAATACTGTTGAAGTGTTTAGAATATCATCAGGTTATTAATACTTAAAACCAATAAATATTTTAAAGGTGGCTGTAGATGAAAACGCTTGATGTAGGACAAAAAGTAAAGCTTGCGATGATGGAAGAGAGCGTATTTATTGTCACTCATGTACATGTAGATAACTCTTACACGCTAGAAAGTACCAATGATGGTGGACAAAAAACCAGCTATGACAACGTATCTTTCGAGATGTTAAAAGTCTTAGAAGATTAAGTTTAATGCCGTGCTATGTTGAATCGATGAACAACGCGTTTTAATGAATATGTTTTAAATATAAAACACAGCATAGCTTGGATTAAAAAAAATTGATAGATAGCGCGATAACTACTTGTTTATCGGGTGTATATCGTTATCAATATATATTTTACTGAATGATGGTATGATCACTATAAATAATAATGATGGTTTTTTTGCCGATTTGAACATTTAATTTTGATTAAAATCTATATAATAATCACATTAATCATTGTTATATCACGAGTCTAGAGAAACAAGATGTCCCCATTAGATCAAATTGCGAATGCACTAGACGACCAGTCAGAATTATCGATGTCAGTTTTAATGACTCCTGACATGGCGAATTTTTCGGGTAATGTGCATGGTGGAACGATTCTAAAATTGTTAGACCAAGTCGCGTATGCTTGTGCAAGTCGCTATTCTGGTAGCTACGTGGTGACACTATCAGTCGATAAAGTAAATTTTAAAGAACCAATTCACGTGGGTGAGTTAGTGACTTTCCTTGCAAGTGTGAACCATGTAGGTCGTACTTCTATGGAAATTGGTATTCGTGTTGAAGCGCAGAACATTCAAAAACGTACAGTGCGTCATACCAATAGTTGCTATTTCACAATGGTCGCTGTTGATGATCAAGGTAAACCAAAACAAATTCCGGCATTAAATCTAGATAATGACTGGAAACGTTGTCGCTTCGAAGCTGCGGAACATCGTAAAGTGGCGCGTTTACAGGAAAATCATCATCCTTCTTGCAGTATTTATAAAAAGTCGACACAAAGCTAATCGCTTTGGTGGCTGAATATTTGAAAAGATCGCTTAAGCGATCTTTTTTTTATTCTGAAATTCGTCTGGAGAGTGCAGTAGGGATTTGAATTCCGAGTGTGCGACTAAAGTTTTTTTCTTCAAAGCTTAGTTAAAGATAGTCATTCAGTCCAATACCGTTTAATATAAAACGATACGTAGCGTTTCGTTTTTTGAATTATGAGTGAAACTGAAAAAACTTCTCGGCGTAAGCAATGTATCTTACAAGCGGTCACAGATGCTTTGGCGGAAAGTGATTATCGAAGCATGACCATTGAAGATATTGCGGCTCGTGCAGGCGTGGGAAAATCGACGATTTACCGTTGGTGGAAGCATAAGTCCGATCTGGTTTTCGATGCTTTTAAAGCACACACCGCGTCGGTGTTTGAACTCGATTTATCACAAAGTTTAGAGTTCAATCTAAATCAACAATTGCTCAAACTATCACGGGCTTTAAATCAGCACGTGGGTCGAGCGTTGCTCGTGGTTTTGGCGGAGCATCGTGAAGCAGCGGGTGAGTTTTTTAAACAGTATTTGTTACCTCGACGAGAAGCGACACGTGAGCTGATCCAATTGGCCATTCAACGAGGCGAAATTCGCGCGGATTATCCTTTCGAACTCATGTTGGATATGTTGTATGGCCCGATTCATTATCAGATCATTTTCTTTAACACTCAGCCAGATGAAGACTATATCAAGCGACTGGTGCAGTTGGCGCTAAACCCGATTTTTACGCAGTCCCAAGCCACGCGTAGCAGCGAGGCAATGACCTCATGACTACTCAACATCAGGCATCGTTATGGAACAAGTCTTTTGTTTTTTGTCTGTGTAATAACTTGTTTTTATTTAGCTATTACTTTGCGCTGCTGACCATATTACCCATTTATATTATGAAAGAATTGGGTGGTTCGATTCAGCAAGCGGGTATGGCTTTGACGCTATTTTTGGTGTCATCCATTGCGATTCGTCCCTTTTCCGGCATGATCATTGAGCGTTTTGGTAAAGCCAATTCTGTACGTATTTCAGGCTTTATTTTTGTCGTTTTTGCGCTGAGTTATTTGTGGATTGACAGCATGTGGTCGTTGTTGGTCATTCGTTTTTTACATGGTTTTTGGTTCAGTATATTAACCACGGTCAATGTTCCCATCGTAAATGATTACATCCCAGATCATCGAAAGGGCGAAGGCATGGGCTACTTTGTCATGTCGACCAACTTAGGAGTGGTGATCGGGCCATTTTTAGCGCTGAGTATGATTCAATCCAGCAGTTTTAGTACCTTATTTGCAGTATTAGCCTTATTGGTTGCAGTGGGCTATATTTTTACGTGGTTGGTTCAAATACAAGAACACGTACAGCATAAATCAAGTGATCAAGCGAGCCAATCCGCAGCCATCCAATGGCGTGATGTGATAGAAACACGGGTACTTGCCATCAGTTTTGTGGCATTGCTGACCGCATTTGCATATTCGAGTGTGATGAGTTTTATCACCGCTTATGCAGAGTTGAAGCATTTACTCGCTTATACCAGTATCTTTTTTATTGTCTTTGCTGTGTCGATGTTGCTCGTCCGTCCTTGGGTTGGCAAAGTCTATGATCGTAAAGGCCCGAGTGCAGTCATCTATCCATCATTTATTTGCTTTGCCATTGGTTTGGTGGTTGTGAGTTTTCTCACGAATCAATGGGTGCTTTGGATATCGGCAGTTTTTATGGGCATCGGCTACGGTTCAGTTTTCCCATGCCTGCAAACGGTCGCGATTCAAACGGTAGAAAAAGCCCGAATGGGACATGCGATATCCACCTTTTTTGCCTTGTTTGATATTGGCCTTGCTGTCGGTTCGGTCATTATGGGTGTGCTGATTGCATACTTTGGATTTCAGGCAACCTATTTATTTTGTGCGGTGATGGTGCTGTTCACTACGTGGATGTATCGTCTATTCGTGGCAAACCAATTCAAACGCAGTGGTTTAGGAGCTGAATAATGGAATTACGACATCTACGATATTTTGTTGCGGTTGCCGAAGAGCTAAATTTTACCAAGGCTGCGCAGCGAATGTGTACTGTGCAACCTTCTTTAAGTCAGCAAATTAAAGACCTAGAACAGGAAGTTGGGGTGCAATTATTGATGCGAACCAACCGAAAAGTTGAACTGACTGCAGAAGGTCAGGCCTTTTTAAAAGAAGCGCGTTTGAGTTTAGAGCATGCTGAAAAAGCCATGATAGATGCGCGTCAAATTGCGCAGCTCAGTAAAGAACAACTGAATATCGGCTTTGTTCCTGTGGCTGAAATGAAGGTCTTTCCTTATATCATGCCGAATATCCGTGCTCAGTTTCCTGAGTTGAAAATTCATTTTCATAGTTTAATGGATGTCGATCAGATCAGTGCAGTACGTAAAGGAGAGATTGATATTGCCTTTACCCGTTATGTCGAAGAAAGCCCTGATATAGAATCTGTTCAGATTTTTACTGAGCCTTTGGCGTTGATTGTACCGAAAAATTCGCCTGTAGCAGAACAGCGGCATATCAGCATTAAAAACATGAATAATCAGGATTTTATTATTAGTGATGAACATTCATCACCTGAGCTATACCGAATTATTCAAGATTTCTTTAAGCAAAATAAACTGAATGTGAACTTGGTGCAGCATTCGACCAATATTTTGTTAAATGTCAATTTGGTCGGTATGGGTGTCGGTTGGAGTTTAGTACCGTCTTATGTGATTCCATTGCTCGGTGATAAAATATTGGTTAAAAGTACCGTTGAACCTTTGCCGACCATTGGTTTGTATGCGAGCTATCGAAAAGATCGTAAAAATGATGCAATCGAATTGATTTTAAAAGTCTTAAAAGAGCAGTTCTATATGGGCTTTTTCTAAGCTTTTACATATTGCCGTAAGATCTAAATAACTGATGTTACGCAGTAACATCAGAAGCGCAATTTGATTCAAATATAAAGTACGATACGCGGTAAGGTCATCCGCAAGTGTTTGAGACAGGACAACTTCTAATCAAAAAGTTTTTGCGATACTCTGAATAATTTGACGGTAGTGAACGAGTTTTGCGGTGAGGAGCATTGCTCCGCAAGATGGTTTCCTTGCGAAGCTTCGCTTCTCATTTTGCCGAATGAGAAACAATGTTTCGTAAGAGTACCTCTAGCCGAAGGCTAATCCCTTTATTCAATCCCTAGATATAAGACTCCGTCGAATAGACTTAAAATGCATATTAAAAATGCGAAAGTACTTTTACGTGTGTAACATCAGTTAAACAAAAAATCTCGAATTAAGAGTTTCGGGATTTTTTTATTTATCGTATTTTTAATCAAAGACTCAATGATACATAGCCTTTGTCACTCTGATTTATTTAAACCATTTTTGTAAATAGGGTTTCATCACGCGGTAGGCAATCAAACCGATGAGTATAATCAGATAGAGTGGCCAAATCGTAATGAGAACAACCAACAGGCTCAACACAAATTGCCACCCTTTTTGTATACCGTACCATGCTCTTTGCCAGAAACTATCGCCATTTAACTGCGCAACAGCATCAAGGTTAATATCGATATGTTCACGGACAGTGGCAGGTTGAGTAAAGCTAATCACAATCGTGCTATAGCGGACACGATCTTGAACTTCTAAGCGGGTCAGGCGTGAGATTTCATTGACTTGCGCTGCAGAAACATGGTCGGGCACGACCTGTGTTTGCGACATTTTTTCTTCGAGTAGTTTTAGCTCATAGCGTTTTGCCGAATATTGCTGACGGTTCAAAAAATGCATAAGGGGCAACAGTTGATTAACGAAATGTGCAGCTTTTTCACTTGGCACACGAATGATCATTTCCGCTTGCGGATTTATTTTTTCAAAGATTTTAATTTTGCCGTCAGCAATCGGGTAGGATTGACTCTCTTGCACCACAAAGTCGATATTTTTCTGTTCAATAAAGCCACCTAAACTTAGCGTGAGTTTTTCAATTTCTAAGGCCGTTTTAACCACATCTTTCGACTCAAAACTGACATTGGCTTCTCGAACCATTTTACGGGAGGCTTCGGCTGGGTTGACCTGCTCATTTAAAATAGTTTCAGGTTTCTGTGTTGTTGCAGGCGTGGTAGACGGCTCATTGGATGTGCTTTCCGCTGCTTGATCTTGCTGTGTACTGACTTGAGCAGGTTGTGCATCTGCGCTGGCTTCAGTTGCCATTTCTTCGGTTTTCTTGGAACAGCCTGAAATTAAAATCACCGTTAGCATGGCAATTAAATATTCATTTTTCATCGATGTAGAGCTCAATTGTTTGATTATCAGAAAGTCAGAGTAAATACTTTTTGCTTTAAATATAAATTCAAATTTAGCGTAATTATTAGTCGGGCGTATTGTATCGGAAAGTGTTTAAAGCAGGGATGAACGCAACATAATTCTACATAAAGCCGCGTATAGTCATAGACAGAACAACAAGGATGAAAATAAGGATATCTACAATGAACCCAACAATGAAACTCTACAGCAATCCACGCTCACGCAGTAATACCATTCTGCCTTTATTGAAAGAATTAGACATCGAGTCAGAAGTTGAGATTATTGAAGTGCCATATGAAGAGATGCATCAAGCGGCATATCTCAAGATTAATCCCATGGGCAAAGTTCCCTGCTTGGTCGATGGTACTGCTGTGATCAGTGAAACTGCAGCCATCTTTAGTTATTTAGCCGATAAATTCAGTGACAAAGGTTTAGCACCCGCCTTGGATAATCCAAAACGTGGTGAATATTTGAAATGGATGTTTTTCTGTCATGGTCCGCTGACTGAATATATGGACATGAAAAATGTCGGCATTAGCACAGAGTTGATGGATGAAAAACGTGGCAGTTTGAGTTTTGGTAATGAAAAAATACTTTTAGATTTTATTAAAACAGGGCTTGCGCAGGCCCAGCCATATCTGTTGGGGGATAAAATTAGCGCAGCAGATTTGTATTTAGCTTATTGGATGGTGTATGCAATTTCATTCAAAATATTGCCATATTTAGATGAATTTAAACCTTTTATTCAGCAGATTCAGCAACGTGAATCGGTAAAAGATGTGCATTGGTTTCAGTCGGTTTAACTTGGATGCTTATTTGATTGTTGGCTGAACGTGGTATTGCTATAAGTCTATTCATATAACTCTTTCTTTGAGAATTAAAAAGAAAGAGTTTTAAATATCAATCACTAAGATGATAAAGCGATTTTAATTATTGCCTAGATAATGTATGGCATATATTGCGCTAAATTAAATAGACTCAATCGTTGTTGGGTCTATTTAAAAAATCATCGGCTTCATCATCAGATAGAGGTGGGCCTAAATCTCTTTCAAGTTTGGCATATATTTCAAGCAGTCTTTTTTGATGTGGATCCATATCTAAGGCACGATGCTGCTGATATGTTAATTGATCATCAATCCAATCATAATCCTGAATCGTAGACCCGGCGAAACTGGTTTTCAAATGGAGTTTGTAATAACCATAAAAGTTGTGTTTCTTGGTATCTAGACAGAGATAGGCGAAGGTAGACCAACCACTTTCGGGAAATTTAAGGCGAGTTCGGCAGGGCTTCTTTTCTAGTGTAAATGTGGGTGAATAGACTTGGCCTTTTAGAATGATATTTTTATCTTGACCAAAATATTGAGTTTGTAATGCAAATAAAGCAAGAATCACTGTGGTGAGAAAAAAGCTGGCAATGACTGCATAAAAAAATGAAATGTATAAATGGAAGGACAAAAAATTAGATTCTTCGTTTTTGTTCACATCTTTTTCTAAGCGTAATAAATAGCAATTCAAAGAAATAAGAAAACAGAGGCAAAAAACGAAAATAGCTAACCAACTATTGGCATGAAAATGATGTATCTCTACGAAAATGAGTGAACAGATAAAAATAAAGCCCAACAAACTATAAATGAATAATTTCTGAAATCTTTTTTGCATTTTGCGAAGCTTATAATTATGTATTGAACGATTATAGCATGCGATGTTTATAGTGATTATAGAAAAAATCACCATGCTTTATGCATGGTGATTTTTAATTCTTGCAGATCTATTTAGATTATTAAGCATGCAATTTTGCAAACAATTGTTGGCTCACGCTGTCTAAAGTTTGTGGAATTGCAATCGCTGCAACAAAACGGTCTGGGCGAAGAATCGTAACAGATTCAGTGGTTTTACCAAACCAACCACGAATATCGGTACCAATATCACCAATCGTAATCACATTGTCGTACTTGGTGCGATTTTCATTGCTAAGCTGAACAGCAGGCAATACTTGGATAAATTTAACGCCCAATTTTTGCCATTTTTTCATGGTCGCATCTGACAGACCCCATTTAGGATCGACGCCCCAAGCAATGATTGCAAAGTCGTTACCGATGACTTCATCGAGTAGGACTTTCTCACCAGATTCAAGTTGAACATGTGGTTGAATGAACATTTTACCCACAGGTGAATCTTTAACACCGTTATTGATCAATGCACCGCCGTTGTACTTCGGCATTGGCTTGAAGCGCATTTCCAATAGATATTGTTTGATCGGTTTGATGTAATTGAGCGCATAGGCAATACCATCACGCACAAAACCTTGCCATTTTTTTGGTGGCGCAAGGACATGACCCGCCATTACAGAAAGATCAATCATCGCTTTGGCATGATCTTTACGTTCAACTTGGTATGTATCTAAAAGCGCAGGGCCAGCTTTGCCTTGTACAACCATTGCAACTTTCCACGCAAGGTTGAATGCATCACGCATACCACTGTTATACCCTTGACCTTGCCATACTGGCATGATGTGCGCAGCATCACCTGCAAGTAAAATACGGTCTACACGGAATTTATCTGCAATACGGGCATTGTGGGTATAAACGCGCTGACGAATCACTTCAATACCGTCGGTCGTTGGAAGCACTTTCGACAATAATTTGGCAATGTTTTCAGGTTTGCTTAATTCTTCTTGAGTTTCACCAGGCATCACCATAAATTCGAAACGACGAATACCGTGTGGAAGCGCAGCAGATACATAAGGACGCACAGGGTCACAGCATAGGTAAATGTGTGGCGTTGCAAGTGGGTCGTTATTGATGTCGATCACGATCCATTGGTTCGGTGCAGTTTTACCATCGAAGCCGATGTTGAGGGTACGACGTACCACTGAGTTACCACCATCACAAGCAATCAAATACTGCGCTTGAATTTTTTCAGCTTCACCGTCTTTATTTTGAATATTTAGCGTTACACCATTGGCATCTTGGCTAAAATCAGACAATTGACGAGAGAATAAAACATTTGTGGTTTCGTACTGTTTTAAACCTTGTAGCAGTACATTATCGACTTGTGGTTGAATAAAGGCATTACGACGTGAGAAACCAAATTCACGAGTGAGCGGTTGAATGTCTGCGAAACAACGGCCTTTAGGGGTTAAGAAACGCATCGCGTGGTTCGGTGTCGTATGCGGTAACACTTGGTCCACTAAACCTAATGATTGGATGGTACGTAATGATTCATCATCAATACCAATCGCACGTGGGTAGTCAATCAGGCTGTCCAGTTGTTCAATCACAGTGACATTGACGCCTTGCTTACTTAAGTAGTTTGCAATGGTTAAGCCGACAGGACCTGCGCCCAGAATGGCAACTTCCGTTGTGTAATTTGCTTTATTGCTCATGCGTAAACATCCAATCACTTCACATATGCCACTATTAAGTTCTAAACAGAGACTTTCAACAAGCTAGGCATAAGTCGAAACGATGAATCGAATTGTCGTGTTTTTTGCAGGGTTTTATTTTAAGTGGATGATATATATTTATTTATATGAAAATCATCAATCATTTTGAATGATTTATCGATCATTAAAATCTATTAATCAGTGGCTTTGAGCATAAAAAAGCCGAACCATTTTTCAATGATCCGGCGACTTTAATTCATTTAGCACAACATTTTATTAGTGAGGGATAAATGTTGAGCAGCAGACTAAATGAATTTAGCGTGTGGAGTACGCTATCCGTCTATTACTGAGCAGGTTGAGCTGGTGCAGAACCTTCAGCATTTGCTTCTGAAGCAGGTTGAGCAGCAGTACCTTCAGCAGCAGTTGTTTCAGTCGCTGGCTGTTCTTGAGTGCTAACCACTACTTTTTCTTGTTCAGGCGCTTCTTGTTTATCTTTGCTCGCAGCAAAACTTGTTGCAGCTGCAGCAGCTAGAGTAGAAGCAAGTAAAATTTGAGTTAATTTCATTTTGAGCATCCTTATATATTTTAGTAAGTCCTGAAAAGATCATCACGTCCATCAGGAGAGAACTCATGCTAAATCGAGAAAACCGAGTGATCAATGCGAGCAACAAAGTGAAACAAACTGGTTAACTGGATGAATACATAACCGTCCATCCTGTGTTTTAAATGTAAAAAAATATCGGAATCTTCATTTAACTTTGCAAGAAAAAATGACCAAATCGACTTCATGATTCATTCATTGTTTACATGATGATTACATCGATGTCGTAAATAAGCAGAATCCAGAAATTTCACTAAAATCCAAATGTAAGGATTCTTTTCGATATGGCTATTTTTTTAAATATAAGAGTTAACTTTGCCAATAAAATGTGACCAGATATGTCATGCATTCATGCAAATGGAATAAATAGGCTGTTTAACAGCCAGATCATCATTCAATGCCTCGGATACTAGGCTGATCTATGCTTTAGGAAAATGAAGACGGAGAAATGAAGACTAGGCTTGCAGCATTTTTTTGAAATCATTATGGTAAAGGCCATCAATCATTGGCTATTTATTTGAGTGACTCACTTTTGAAATTAGTTTCTACCCACGGTGCGATTCCGGTTCATATTATTTCTGGCTTTTTAGGTGCGGGTAAAACCACAGTTTTACAGCAGTTATTAAAGCAAAAGCCAGCGGGCGAAACTTGGGCCGTACTGATGAATGAGTTTGGGCAAATTGGGGTCGATCAACAGATGTTGCCGCAAGATCAGGGCTTTGCGGTGAAGGAATTATTGGGTGGATGTCTATGTTGTAGCAGCCAACTGCCGATGCAAATTGCGTTGTCACGGTTATTGTCAGAGGTGAAACCCGACCGACTGTTTATTGAGCCGACAGGTTTGGGGCATCCGGGACAACTTTTGGAGCAATTGACTGAGCCACATTGGCATCCGCATTTAGCCATGCGAGCATTGGTGACCGTGGTCGATGGCTCACGCTTACATGATCAAGATTGGACGTCACAAAACCTGTATGCCGATCAACTCAAAGTGGCACAAATCGTTGTGGTGTCTCATGTCGATTGTATGAGTGATGCCGATCAAGCTGGTTTGGAACGACTCAAACAAGCGTATTTACCGTATCAGCAGCAATGGATCAATGTCGTCAAAGGTGAATTAAAACTGGCAAATATTGATCTCGCCTATGTGGGAAGTCCGCGTAAAATTCAGCCTTTATTGGCGATGCAAAAGCAAACGTTGGTCGATGTACCCACAGAAATTAAACAGTTGCCTTATCATTATGTTGAATCCGCTCAGGGCTATAGTGTCGCAGGTTGGAAACTCCCAAAACGATGGATTTTCGACTTTTTTGAGCTGTTAGATTTACTCTGTGAGCAGCAAGATTGGCTACGGATCAAAGGTATTTTTCAGACAGACCAAGGTTGGAAAACCTTTAACTTTAATCCTGATCAGTTTAATTATCAGTCGAGCGAGGAAAGTATCGATAATCGTGTCGAAATTATTTACCAAACTGAACGTGAATGGCTCGAATTTGAAGATCGCTTAATGCAGTGTCGTATCGATGCCGATAAAGCGGAGAAATAAGTAAATCAACGCAGCAAAAGCTTGCTAAATCTTATATGCTAAGCGCCAAATTTGAGGACTTTACCATGGCGCTAAAAGCTACAATTTATAAAGCAGATTTGAACATTGCCAATATGGATGTACACCAATATGGTGATTATCAATTGACGATGGCTTTGCATCCTTCTGAAACGATTGAACGTTTGATGGTACGTGTCTTGGCATATGCACGCTATGCAGATGAAGCATTAGAATTTACCAAAGATCTTTTCGAAACAGACGAACCAGCGCTGTGGGAAAAAGATTTAACAGGTCAATTGGTGAAATGGATTGAAGTCGGTTGCCCTGACGAAGACAAAGTCAAAAAAGCCAGTGCTCGTTGCCCACACGTTGCTGTGATTACCTATGGTTCTTCAGTAGACGAATGGTATAAACGCAACAGCAAACTGAAAACCCTGAAGAATGTTGAAATTTGGCAATTATCTGAAGCGAGTACAGCTGCCATTCAAGAGTTATGCGAACGAACCATGTCTTTACAATTAAACGTAATGGATGGCGAATGGACTTTGATTGGTGATAAAGCTCAAGCGGTGATTGAATGGACACAATTGCAATAAGCATTTGATGTGATTTAACTCATCACGATGGATGTGAGTTCAGGCTTGCATCCTGACTATAAAATTCGGTATATCTACAAACAATGAGAAAATTTTAAAGATGGGGAGCAGCCGATGTACCCTGATTTTTATTTGTTATTTGTGGCGCTTATGATTGGCGCTGTCATTGGTGCGGAACGTGAGTACCGAAGTAAGTCGGCAGGTCTGCGCACCATGATTATGGTCAGTTTAAGTTCATGTTTATTTACTATCTTATCGTTACGTATCGGCGTTGATAGTCATGATCGAATTGCGGCCAATATTTTGACTGGCCTCGGCTTTTTGGGTGCGGGGGTAATTTTTAAAGATGAAAATCGAATTTCAGGCATTACCACAGCAACTACCATTTGGATGACCGCTGCCTTAGGCATGGCTGCGGGAGCGGGCTATGTCATGCTGAGCTTGATTGGTACGGTGATTGTGCTGATCGTTTTAATTGTTTTGATTTATATTCAAGCGTGGATTGAAGCGAAAAACCAAGCACGGAGTTATCGTATCGTTTGTCACTTTCGACAACAAACGCTGGATGACTATGAAGAGCTGTTTAAAACCTATCAAATGCAAGTGGTTCGTAGTGTGCGACATAAAACTGAACATAAAATCAGTGGGCGTTGGATCTTAATTGGCTCTGCGACAAACCATAGAAAATTAACTCAAGATCTAATGAATGATCAGGATATTCTGGAGCTCAATTTTTAACAGCGTATTTACTACGGCATCCAAAGTAATCCTGTTTATAATAGGGTTTTATTTTGATTGCGGCATTTGAGGTTGAGAGCATGAGCAAAGAATTAGAAATTATTGACTTAGTGGTAGGCGAAGGTAAAGAAGCGGTTAAAGGCGCTTTGATTACAACACACTATACAGGCTGGTTAGAAGACGGCACTAAATTCGATTCATCACTGGATCGTGGTAATTATTTTGAAACGGTAATTGGTACAGGCCGTGTGATTAAAGGTTGGGATCAGGGCATCATGGGGATGAAAGTCGGTGGTAAACGTAAGTTAATCGTGCCATCACATTTAGCTTATGGTGAGCGTAAAATGGGCAATGTGATTCCTGCCAATTCAAATCTTATTTTTGAGATTGAATTGTATGACGTAAAAACTCGCGATTAATAGATCAATAGTTTTAGATCAATGACATGGACGTTATTGATCAATTTGATAAAATAGTAGTTGTTATTTTTGTCTTTTACCGTAGATTAGAATAATTGCTCGAGTATAAACGCAGGAATCAAAGCCGTTGTCTTTACAGTTGCCTTGCACCAGATTGTTCTGGGTTCTTACCTTTATTATTTTTACATTGGCACTCACTGTATCGACTGCTCAAGCACAGTATGAAACTGCTCCTAAATCGTTTTATTTAAAACATCAAAACGAAGTTAACCAAATCTACTTCACGGAAGACACCAGTAGCCTCTTACAAGGCAAATGGTTGTTTTATCCAAATCAATTTTTAACGTCTCCGAGTTCGGTTCTAGTCGGTCAAACGGTCTATCTGCCTGCATCATTTAAAGACATCACAGGGGACAGTAAAGGTTTTGGGACATTTACTGGACATTTCCAAATCCCTAAACAATTTATTGGTCGACGTATCGCGGTATTGATTCCAAATCAGTACGGTGCGTATCGGGTATTTTTAAATGGTGATGTGATCGTTCGTTTGGGCGAGGTGGGGCGTACTGAAGCAGAACAAAAAACGGAGAATGCACCGCGAATTGCCTATTTTGTGGCACAAGATGAATATTTCACTTTAACCATTCAGGCTTCAAGTTTTAACAGTATGCATGGCGGGTTTGAAAACCCAATGCGTATTGGTATCGCCAAGACAGTAAACCGCCAATTCCAACAACAAATGATGAGTATTGGGATGGTGTCGGGCGCCGTCTTGGGTGTGGGACTATTTACGATCCTATTTTCTGTTTTCCGAGGTTTACGCGGTCGCAATAGCCGAAGTAACTTGGTGTTTGGCTTATTTATTGTCTTTTTAGCACTCCATAATTTATTTTCAGCACCTTATGCCTATACCACTTTTACCGATATCAATTGGTTGTGGGGCACGCGATTAGAATACTTATTTACCTATTTGGCATCGATTTTCTTTTTAAGTTATATCCACTTGCTCAGTCGTCGCTATTTATTTACCTTAAATTATCAGATCGCGATTTTGCTGTTGTCGTTGAATATTTCAGTGACTTTTGTTTCGACGCCTGAAATTTTTCAACCTTTGGCAACTTACAGTTTTGCCTATGTGATCGTTGTTCTAAGTAATTTTGCTTATGGTTTTTACGTAACACTGAAAAAGAAAGAACCGTATTCAAAATTAAATTTAATCGCGGTTATTTTCCTGTGCATTACCTTTTTAAACGACTTTTTGCTGATGATGAATTTGATTGATTCAGTCAATTTATCGTTCATTTCAACCAGTTTGTATGCCTTGTTGATCATGTTTCAGCAATCGCATCATTATGCACAGCAGTCGATGCATACGGAACAGTTGAATAATAGTTTGCTTGAGCTAAACAGTTCACTCGATCAGAAAGTCAAAGAGCGCACCTTACAGCTTCACGAGCTGAATAAAAAGCTAGAGCTACAAATTCGTATTGATGCCTTAACGGGGGCATTCAACCGCCGTGCACTGAATGCTGAAATTCAACGCTTATATTCGGAAGTCCGTTTTCATAGCCATCGAACACTGGTCTTTGCCATGTTAGATGTTGATTATTTTAAAAATTATAATGACCACTATGGACATCTCAAAGGCGATGAGGTGTTACAGCAGATCGTGAAAACCATGCAAAATACCCTGCCAAGTTCAGCCTATGTGGCTCGCTACGGGGGAGAAGAGTTTGCCATATTGATGCATGATGTTCCGTATGCGATTGCCCAAGAGCAATTACAATTGGTACTCGAAGCCATGCGTAATGAACAGCTTGAACATGTTAATCGGGGTGATGACAAAAATTACGTCACTCTAAGTTTGGGCATGGCATGGATGGATAAGCAAAATGACTTTGACAGTATCGAAGCTTTAATGAAACATGCAGACCATTATTTATATATGGCCAAACAGGCAGGACGCGATCAACTTAAGCCTTGATACCTAGTCGTAAACGGTTTAAAACTTTGTGGAGGTATCGGTAGTATCCATTGCCAATACTTATTTAGATTGATCTCTCTTTAAATTCACCTATCATAATCATCCTATTTGAACATCTATCCTTCTAGGAGCTTTACCTCTCTACTAACAGAGCTGTTTGACCAATTTAAGCGGAACATCAGTAGGCTCAAAATCCTGATGTGCGACAAAGCCATATTTTTGGTAAAAGGCGAGTGCCGTATGGGTACTTTCTAGACTGATCTCGGTAATATTCTTTTTCCGGACGCAGTGCATCATGTTTAACAATAACGCCTTACCAATGCCTTGGTACTGACGTTCAGGGCAGATATAGTTCAGTAAAATTTGTCCCTGATCACTGACTAAAATAAAGCCGACCACTCGATTGTCACTGACGTAGACCCAACTGTCGTTGTAAAGCATCCACATTAAAATATTTGATTGGTTTGCCTCCTCAAGCCAAGTTTGAATCACACTTTCATTACGTTGATGGTCCTGGATACATGAACGAATGCTGTTGTGAATCACGTGAATAATTTCGGGTATATCCTGAATTTGTGCTTCGCGTATCATAATTTTTTCTTTTTATAAAAAACTCCAACAGCCTGCCATTTCAGAAGATATCGCCCTGTGCTTAAAGAGGCTTCTTGTTGCGTTTTATGTTTTTTTTGCAGCCATTGCGCCGTTGGGTTGGGTTTTTATTTCAAAATTGTTGCAAAATTTACAAATGTATATTTATAAATTAATCGTTAAATACGGATAAATAACCACATAAATGCATCTAACTATACTGTTTTTAAAGTAATAATAGATATTTTAGAAATGTATACATACTCAATGATTTCAGCAGGTGTAATAGTTTGAAATAAATTAGCAAAGAAAATAGGCCAAATTTCAGCTTTAAAATAATTTTGTATGAATTTTAAACGTTATTGTGCGTTATATTAGTCCATAAAAATATTCGATGATTCAAGATGTGCATGCGCGTCATCGGCAGTAGGTTGTTATTATGGTTAATTTTCTCATTGTGATATGTATTCTGATTGCGTTGTCTGCAGCAGGAATCGTGGTCAAAAAAATGATAAAAACAGAAAAATATCGTCAAAAATATATGCGTTACCAAGCACCAAAAAAATCGAACAGTATCTCTCTAGCATCAAATGATGATGCTATACGCCAAGTCGATCAGGTGATTGAAGTAGATGAATATGAACAGCAACTTTTTGATGATATTGCGGAAATTTTCTTTCAACAACAATACAAATTAGATTCGCTACAGGCAGCCGAACAGTTACAAGAAGTTTTTTTACGTCGCATGCCAGTCAATTGTAAAACTCAAATACGCCAATTAGATTTGAATGAATGGTCGATTTATTGGAGTTTTTACAATCAATCGCTCGAGTATTATTTAGGCCGATACGGCGAGTTTTATACACATGTCGACCGTTTTGGCGAAGAACATAAAATTGAATATCGCTATCAAGACTCTGCAAGTTGAAGCAAAATGCGGTCTCGGACTAAATCGAGATAACTCAAATCATCGCTCATTCGAGCCATTAAAATTGCGCCTTCATAATCCGCCAAGCTGACTTTGGCAAGTTGCGTGGCGTGTTCGATGGTCATGCATCGCTTAAAAAACACTTCAAAGGCGAGTTGCCACTCGTGAAAGATGGATTGTAATTTTGCAAAAATCTCAGTTGGCAAATGTTGCCGCTCCATACTTAATATCCCGACTAAACAACCTAATCCACCTTGGCTAAAAAATTGTATGGCGAGTTGATGGATGTGCGAGAAAGCCTGTTGAGGTGAGGTAGTAGTTTGCTGTAATTGCTGAAAAATACTGTGCTGTAACTTTATATGCGTCAGGTTTAAAATTTCCATCAGCAATGCGTCTTTATTCGGATAGTCATAATAAAATGCAGCTTTTGAGAGACCACAGACTTCGGCCAATTTCCCCATGCTACAGCCCATATAGCCATAGCGTTTAAAAGCGTGTGCTGACTGTAACAATAGGTGTTCTGAGGTGTTTTTCCGTGGACGCATGTATCTCTCTATCCGAATAAATCAATGTGATGTGTATGAAGTAAATCGGTCTAGGCGACTAATAGTTCGTCAAACCTTCCAATGACTTCCTGCCATAAGGGTTCAGCACCTTTGCGGAAATATCCCATATGACCAATATGTTTTAGACCATAATCTTCCGCTTCAATATTGATATAGTGCATTGATGCTTGCGCATAATGTTGCATAAAAGCATGTCGTGAATTGGGTAATGCCCAGTCATCATCAAGTGCAGCGACCGCATAAATCGGCGTTTGAACTGCAGCATATTGTTGAGATAGCTCACTCAGCTCAGGGTCGGCAAAGAAATAGGTTGGGTTTTTACACCAACGGCGCCATTGTTTATAGACATCGACAGGGAGGTCAGCGCCCATATTGAGTTTGCTCCAAGGCAAATACCCTTTGACGGCAACCATCGGCGGAAAAACGATATTCCACATCACATGAACCTTCATTTTTTCCTTAAATGGCATATAGCCATGCCAGCCTGCGCCCGTGCCAAAACAATACATGGCACGAATCTGATCATGATTTGAGGTGAGGCCTAGTGCTTGACCGCCATAGGAGTGTCCCACTAGAAAAGTTTGCAGGCCGTGTTGTTGCATATAAGCTATGGCACCAGAAAGGTCATAACGTCCCCAGTCGAGGTAGGATATCTTAAAGCCTTTAAGTTTTGACGGTGCAGAACGTCCTATACCACGATAATCAAAAGTCAGTACTTGATAACCGAGTCCTGCGGCATACTCGGCAAACCGACGGTAAAATTGTTGAGGGACGCCTGTTGCACTTGAAATAATAATATTGGCTTTAGCGGCAGAATTAGGCCGATATTCAACGCCTGAAAGCGTATAGCCATCGGTCGCAGGGAACTTAACCTGTGTACTATATATTTCTTGCGTTGCTGGTTCTAAATCCGGTGACATAATTTTTCTCTTAATAGGCAGGACGGAAAGGGTTTACTCAGTTTAAATAAAGGCTTACTTGCCCTGAAAATTGGCTGCGCGACGTTGTAGCATGGCCATGACACCTTCTTGTACATCTTGTGTTCCTAGTAATGGTTGTAAGTGCTGATCCAATTGAGCAAATGCAGCATCGGCTCCCAAATGCACACCTTGCTGTGCTGAGGCCAGTGTTGCCTGAACCGCCAATGGTGCGGCCTGTGCAATTTGTTCTGCAAGTTCGATCGCACGAGATAAGGGCGCTTGGTCAGTGATTTCAGTCACCAAGTTCATGTCATATGCCGTTTGCGCATTGAAACGTTCACCTGTGAGTAAATAGCGCATGGCTTTATTCCAACCCGCTGCTTGCACAAAGCGAACTGTTGCACCACCAAAGGGAAGAATGCCACGTTGCACTTCCATCTGAGCGAACTCCGTCTGACGATGTGCGATCACGACATCGGCATTCAGCATGAGTTCAATACCCGCCGTAAAACAGAACCCTTGTACCGCAACAACTACCGGTTTTTTTCGTTGTCGTGAGTTGGTTCCCCACGGATTAATTTGTTGATCAGGAAAATTAAATAGTCCACTGCCAAGTTTGGGTTGTAGTTCGACCAAGTCTAGACCTGCAGTAAAATGATCACCATGAGCAAAAATCACCGCACAGCGTAAATTTGGATCATCTTCATATTCAGTGAGCGCCAGTGAAAGGTCATGAATTAAATGACTGTCAAATGCATTCCGTTTATCTGCACGGTCCAAACCGATCAAATAAAGATGACCACGAATTTCTCGACTTACACGACCTTGTTGTTCTGACATTTGGATAATTCCTTCTGATTATTCTTTATGCATAGCTAAGTTTTTAAACGATTGTTAGAAAACTGTCAAAACTGATGCGTTCAAAACATCAAAATCATCGTCTGGTGGATGAGTGGTTTGATTTAAAATTTACAGAGTTGATATGAAATAGTGTGGGATATAGCTTGCCTTTGAGCTGATTTTTTCCATAATAGCTGCAGCTTTTTTTAAGGCCCAATCAACCATGTCGAACTTAGAAATTTTTGCAGTCATTATTAGCTTAATTGGCGTGACTTTAACCATTAAGCGAAATATGTGGTGTTGGTGGTTTAACTTTGCAGCATTTCTACTGTATGCCTACCTGTTTTATACCTACAAACTTTATGGCGAAACCATTTTGCAGTTTTTCTTTGTGGTAGTGAACTTCTATGGTTTCTATCATTGGTTGAAGGGCAAACAACAAGATCATGACATCCGTATTGAACCGATTGCGACCAAACTCGTGATCTTTCAAATGCTCTTAGCAGCGGTGGGCGGTTTGATTTTTGGTTTAAGTTTGCACTATTTTACCGATGCAGCCGTACCGATTTTAGATGCACAATTGGCCGCGTTTAGCTTACTCGCAACGTATTGGACCAGCCGGAAACATATTGCTACTTGGGTGCTTTGGGTATTTGTCGATATTATCTATGTGGGTATGTTTATATACAAAGACCTGTATCTCACCGCAGCACTGTATGCCGGTTTTGTGGGCTTGGCGGCGTTTGGTTGGTGGCAATGGACACAAGTCAAAAATAATCAGCAGCAACAGGCGATGAAAGCT
Organism: Acinetobacter sp. YH16044; assembly: GCF_013417145.1. Classification (NCBI taxonomy): domain Bacteria; kingdom Pseudomonadati; phylum Pseudomonadota; class Gammaproteobacteria; order Moraxellales; family Moraxellaceae; genus Acinetobacter; species Acinetobacter sp. YH16044. Next base: position 11,220 of record NZ_VPEK01000003.1, on the reverse strand, counting down.
TTATAAGGATCATTGGGTGATGGCAAAGCTTAATTTTAATAGCCGATGTTCTGAACCCGATGAACAATTAAAGAGCGTGCAGAGTCATGATTATCGACTTTCAACTTGAGCAGCAACTGCGTTTTGATCGACAAGCTGGGTTTCTACTGCGGCAAAAGGCGACCTTTTTTCAGTTTGAGCAAATAGCAGATGTGTATAACGCTGAATGGCTCAACGCATTTCCACAAGGCACGCAATGTAGCATCAGCGGTTTGGATGATGGTGCAGATGAATACGGCATCCAAATCAGTTATAAACACCAAAGCATCTTGATCGATTATTCACAAGCAATCAAATTAGTACACCGTGATCGGGATGGTGTGGTGCATAGCATGATCTTAAATTAACAACTGATGTTACGCACGTAAAAGTACTTATGCACTTTTAAAATGATTTTTAAGTCTATTCGACGGAGTCTTACATCTAAAGATTGAATAAAGGGATTAGCCTTCGGCTGGAACTCTTACGGAACATTGTTTCTCATTCGGCAAAATGAGAAGCGTGCTTCGTAAAGAAACCATCTTGCGGTGCAATGCACCTCACCGACAAAACTCGTTCACTACCGTCAAATTATTCAAAGCATCGCAAAAACATTTTTGATTAGAAGTAGTCCTGTCTCAAACACTTGCGGATGACCTTACCGCGTATCGTTCTTTTATTTGAAGTAAATTGCGCTTTGATGGTTACTGCATAACATCAGTTAATCAGCTATGTATTGAACTTTTTCATCATTATGGCTCGCACTGCACGTCTTATGAACCCAGCGCTTTGATACATGCAAAACCAATTCAACAGCTTCCTGAACAAGCCAGCTTTGATATTGTAAGCCTCGACTTCGGTCATTGGTACGCAAAGTTGTCCTATGCAGGGATGTATTTAAAAATCGATGCGGGCTGGGAATTTCAGCTCGAGTTTAAAGATCAGCATGGGCAAATCTATCAAAAAGTCCTTTAAGGCAGAGTCCCTCTGAATTTCAGTATGGCAATTCTGTTTTTCTAGCTTGGTTTCAGGTCAATGACAGCCACAGCGCTTTCCGATTTAATCCAAAACACAGTTATAGCAACTGTAGACTGGGCGAAATAAAACAATAAAACCAATATTGACCTGAAGGATTACGAGAATGGCACATCAATTTACCGTCAATGCCACAATTCATGGCGTTTCACTTGAAGATTTTAAACGACTAGCCGCAGATATCAGCTTGCATGAAGCGGTGTGCAAACGCATACCGGGTGAAAATCTAGAAATTTTAGAATCAAAAAAAACAGGTGATATGTATACCTTAAAACGTGCGTATAACCTTGATGTAAATATTCCAGATATTGCCAAGAAGTTTTTAAAAGATGCGTTTCGTCTGAAACGTACGGATATTAGTAATTTGGCGGCATTGACCTCTGACGTCAAACTAGATCCGAACCTACCGCTCGAAGCCAGTTGTAAACGAAGTGTCAGTGGTGATGCAACACAAGTGAGTTTCAATTTGGACTGGACGGTGAAAGTCAAAGTTCCACTTATTGGTGGATTACTTGAAAAACATGCAGAAGGTGAAATTCGTCGTTTTAGTCAGCTTGAGATTGAAATTGTAGAAGATGAATTACGTAAAAATTTAAAAGCCTGAATTGATTTGAAAGTGATTTAAAAAAAGCGGTCATTGACCGCTTTTTTTAGTGACTGATGTTACGCACGTAAAAGTAATTTCACAATTTTTAAATGATATTTAAGTCTATTCGACGGGGTCTTACATCTATGGATTGAATAAAGGGATTAGCCTTCGGCTGGAGGTACTTTTGTTTAGGCAAAAGTACCCAAAACCATTGTCATCCGCAAAACTCGTTCACTAGCGTCAAATTTTTCAAAGTATTGCAAAAACAATTTTGATTAAAAGTAGTCCTGTCTCAAACACTTGCGGATGACCTTAGCGCGTATCGTTCATTTATTTGAATCAAATTGCGCTGCTGATGTTACTTCGTAACATCAGTTAGCGAGATGTTTTTTCAAAACGTTGACGATAGAGCATCGCAGTAAAGAAGGTCACCAAACAGACGGTCCAAATATAATACATGGCGCCAATGTTGCTGTATAAACTCAACCATTGAACCAATGGCAAGGTGATACCACCCGCGATGGCATAGGCCAAATTGTATGAAAATGAAATGCCCGAGAAACGAATCTGTGCAGGGAACATTTTCACCATACTATAAGACACCATACCAACCGTGCCTGATGCCAAACCGAGCAGCATATAGAGCGCAAACACGGTCGATGCTGCCACATGGCCCAAGCTGTTATAGAACACGCCCGCAATTATCGCAACAAGAAGGGAGCCGAATAGCATCACTTTACCCGCACCGAAGCGATCTGCCAAAAGACCTGCCAAGATACAACCGACCATTTGCATCACAATAGCGGCACTTTGCATTTTAAAGGCATCGGCCCGTTCAAAACCAAAGGCGCCCGTGAGTAGATTTGGCATCGCTAAAATCAGCACAACAACGCAGCCAGTTAAGAACCATGTAAACAGCATACCAATCACAACGCCTGTTTTGTGCTGTTGCAGCACTTGTTTCACAGGAAGCTCTTTAGCCAATTGTTTCTTTTCTTGCATAGCTTTAAATACAGGCGTTTCTTTTAAATAACTGCGGAGATAGAGCGCAACAAAACCAAAGATTCCGCCTAGAATGAATGGAATCCGCCATGCCCAATCATGGATTTCTGACTCTGTAAATTGTAATGAAATAAACAAAGACATCAGTGCGCCCAATAGGATACCTAAAGATAAGCCAGCAGTGAGTAAGCCATTGGCGATCCCAATTTTTTGCTCAGGCACATGCTCTGAAACAAAAGTCCATGCCGCTGGGATTTCACCACCAATCGCGATGCCTTGAATCACACGCATAAGTAGGAGCAAAAGTGGTGCTGCATAACCAATACTTTCAAAAGTCGGCATCACACCGATCATCAGTGTAGGCAGAGCCATGAGTAAAATAGACAAACTAAATAAACGCTTACGACCAATCAAATCGCCAAAATGCGCCATCACCACACCACCCAATGGGCGGAAAAAATATCCGGCTGCAAAAATACCGTAGGTATTCAGCATCGCCCAAAATGGACTGAGTCCAGTGGGGAAAAACAGTTCCGAAATAATTTTGGCATAAAACACATAAATAACGAAGTCATAAAACTCTAAAGCACCACCGAGTGATGACAGTCCGAGGGTACGTTTATCTTGACGAGTCAGGCGTGGCTGAGCTTCCATGCAAATATTTTCCAACAGCAAATAGCATGCGATGATTTTAGTGATTCAAATTTTTATTGAATAATCAAACTTTTTTGCCTTATTAAAAACTTATAGTTATGGAAATATCATTAAATAAGAACAAAATAATATAGATAAAGCCACGTTAATTTAAAAAGTGATAGGCAATGGGCGATGGTGTGCTTTAATTTTAAATGATAAATATCAATCATATAAAGATTTATGATCCGCTATTTTATTCAGTACTCTATATAAACCATAAAAGATTCAAAGCCATAGCACACTGCTGTTTTATACTCAGAACCGATAATAATGCATATTGCATGGTTGTTTTTTTTTTAAATAACTGATGTTACGCAGTAACATCAGAAGCGTAATTTGATTCAAATGAAAGAATGATAAGCGGTAAGGTCATCCGCAAGTGTTTGAGACAGGACTCATTCTAATCAAAAATGTTTTTGCGATACTTTGAATAATTTGATACTAGTGAACGAGTTTTGCGGTGAGGAGCATTGCTCCGCAAGATGGTTTCATTGCGAAGCTTCGCTTCTCATTTTGCCGAATGAGAAACAACGTTTCGTAAGAGTACCTCCAGCCGAAGGCTAATCCCTTTATTTAAATCCTAAATGTAAGACTCCGTCGAATAAACTTAAATATCATTTTAAAAAATGCGTAATTACTTTTACGTGCGTAACATCAGTTAAATAATTTAAGCCCGCTAGACTTAAAAAAGGATAAAAACATGAGTAATGTTGCTGCTGTTGCACAGGGTGGTGAAGCAATTTTGACGCTCACTGCCGCAGAGGTGCAAACATCTGAAATAGGTTCTGAATGGTTAATTGCACTGAGCGAAACACTGCATGCCACCATGCTTGAGCGTCAAGGCGTAGGTATTGCGGCACCGCAAATTTATGTTTCAAAGCGGGTGATTATCGTGGCTTCACGTGCAAATTTACGCTATCCCGATGCGCCTGAAATGGAGGCGATCGTGATGGTCAATCCAGTGATTACATCTCGATCTACGACCACGGTATTGGGTGAGGAAGGCTGCTTAAGTGTGCCAAATGAACGTGGATAAGTCCCAAGAGCAGAACAAATTCGCGTGCAATATTTGACGCTTCAAGGTGAAGTCAAAGAGAAAACCCTTAATGGCTTTCCTGCACGGATCGTGCAACATGAGGTCGATCATCTGAACGGGATCTTATTCACCGAGCGTTTAGAATAGGAGAACGTGTCAATTTAAAAAATAGAATGAGACCAATTTGGTTATTAAAAATAGCGGAAAAGTAAATTGAATAGTGGTGCAAGTGAAGTTTAAAGGCTTCAAATGTTGTACTTATAACTGTGAAATAGGCTTTCTTTTTGAAGCTAAAACCTTGTATAACTAGCGAAATAATAAAATAAAAAAGAAGATTAATGGGGAAAAATTGGGGCAATGCTGTCTGTACGAAATGGGGCGTGCAATGGCGTAAATTGAAGCATCTTTTATTTGAATCGGACTATCTCATCATCAATTGGTCTGACTACGATAAAGGGCGTTTACTTCTCATCTTTGGCATGCTGAGTCAAGTTAGCGTGTTGAAGTGGTGCATCATGAATTTTTATTATTCGACCAATCGGATCTGGTTTAATCCGAGTGCGCTCAAGTTTAGGATCATGGTCGCTTGTATAGTCCTACTCAGTTATGGCGTATTGGCAGTACTCAGTCTTTATTTCAAAAAATATTTAAATTTTAGACTGTTTTTTAGCTATTTTGCGCCCGTCCTGTTTGGGATCGGCATGATCTATGGTGGCTATATGATTGGGATCTATAGTCCTGCCACTATGGCGGGGACGGTCAATCTGCTGATGGTCGGTTTGGTTTTTTATCGTCCTGCAATTATGCTCAGTATCACATTTCCGATCACATTGTTTATTGGCTACATTTGCTATCAAACTTCGATTGACCATCTAGAATATGCACCGATTTTCAGCCCAGCTTTAAAACAGAGTGAGTTTTACGACAATGCCTTTTGGCTGATGAGTATGGCGGAGTTGTATTTACCCATATTGATCGTCAGTGCAGTATTTTTTCAGATTTTGCTTTTACAGTGGCGACACCGTGAACAAAAGATGGAAGTCCTCAGCCGTGTCGATGGGCTGACCAATGTGTTTAACCGACGTTATGTTAGTCATGAACTTGATACACTCAGCAAACAGACACAGCCTGAATTTGCAGTGGTTTTGCTTGATCTCGACCATTTTAAATTGATCAATGACCAATATGGACATGATGCAGGAGATGCCGTTTTACAACGTGTTGCTCAAATTTTAAATGACAATACTCGTGTACAAGATGTGGTTGGACGTTATGGCGGTGAAGAATTTATTTTAATTTTAAAAAATCAGAGTTTAGAGCAGGCGATAGAGGTCGCTGAACGTTGTCGATTGGCCATTTCTGAAGCTGAAACTATGATAGCCAACCGTCAAATGTTGAAGATTAGTGCAAGTTTCGGTGTGGCAACGGCGATTGAGGGAACACCGTCTGCTGTGGTCTCGCGTATGGCCGATCAAGCGCTGTACATGGCAAAGCAACAAGGTCGTAACCAAGTACGCAGCTTTCGTGAGTTAAACTTGGCAGAAGATTAAATAATTTAAACGATAGTTATGCAGCAATTACAATTTCAGCTCGGATTAGCGCAGCTCGACTTTCAGACCGAGCAAAAGAATATTCATTTTGATCATGGCTTAGTCGCTTTGGTGCAAAAATGTGTTCGACATCAGCGCTTCGATGCTTTGGCAATTGAATATTTAATCTATGAAATTGAAGAAATTTTAGAACGATTACAGCTCGATTATCAGACGCAGCGCTATGCTCAGTCGAATGATGCGATGCTGCATATATTGGCGCAGACCTTTTTTGAACATGCGACCCGCATTGAACGACAAAGCTTTGAACATGGCTTTAATGAAATGATTGAACATACCGAATATTATCAAAATCTATTTGGTGAGCAGGCAATCATTCAACTTAGTTATTTCATTTTTATTCGAGAAATGATGCACCATTTAAACCTACAGCACATACAAGTTTTAGCTCAGAATGCGTCTTCACCATAAGGACTTATACAGATGCAGCTCAATTTGTTATAAATAAAAAAGCACACAACAAAAAATAGACCTTATGAAAACGCCTGTTCCAGATTATTTACAGCATGTCCTCAATGCCTGCGATGCCAATCAACACGGAGCTTTGGCAGATTATATTCCTGAGTTAGCTAATGCCAATCCAAATAGACTGGCTTTGGCACTATCTACCGTAGATGGCACGATTTATTCTACAGGTGATGACGAAGTCGAGTTCACTATACAGTCGATGTCTAAACCTTTTGCTTATGCCTTAGCGATTCGTCATCTTGGTCTAGACAGCGTTTTACAAAAGGTCGGTGTCGAGCCATCGGGAGAGGCATTCAATCAAATTGCACTCGATCCACAAAGCAATACCCCGAAAAACCCGATGATCAATTCGGGGGCAATCACCACACATTCACTTTTACCACATGACAAGCACAGTACCCGAGCTGACAAACTCCGTGAATTTTTAAGTGAACTGGCAGGGCGTGAGCTGAGTTTTGATGACGCGGTTTACCAGTCTGAAGTGAAGACGGCTTTTCGAAATTTGTCGATCGGTTACATGCTGCGCACAGTCGGTGTACTTGAAGAAGACCCTGAAGATGTGGTGAACGGCTATATTCGTCAGTGTGCAATATTAGTGACGGTTAAAGATTTGGCAAAAATGGCCAGTGTACTTGCCAATGGTGGCGTGCAAGCTGCCACAGGAAAACGGTTGCTGTCACGTTCGGTGGTGCGCCAAGTGTTGAGTGTGATGATGACTTGTGGCATGTATGATGCTGCGGGTGATTGGCTGACAACGGTCGGTATTCCTGCCAAAAGTGGTGTGGCCGGTGGCATCATGGGGGCTTTGCCGGGGCAGGTTGGGCTAGCGGTCTTTAGTCCGAAACTCGATACACATGGGAATAGTGTTCGAGGCGTCGAAATATTTGAACGACTGTCTAAGGACATGGGACTACATGTCATGGAGGGAACGCCTTCGGCGCAAACGATCGTCCAGAGTCGCTATACCTGCGGTATTGATCATTCGGTGGTGGTGTATGAACTGCGCGGCGTATTGCAATTTACTGAGTCGGAAATGTTGCTGCGGATCTTAGAGGATGAACCTGTTGCGACTAACCATATCATTTTAGATCTGACCAATATTTCTTTGATACACGATGTTGGTGTCCGAATGCTCTTTGAAGGTGTAGACCGTTTAATTGCGGATGGTCATCGCGTGGCAGTGATCGACTCAGAACATCTCTTGGAACAAAGTCGAAGTCATGCAGGACATGAGGTGGTTGTTCGGGAAGAGTTGAGTCAATATTTGCATCGGTTTGAGCGTTAATTCATAAAACGTGATTTTTGATTTAGGCAAAGTGCTCAAAAGTTTAGTGCTTAGATCGGCTATAATTTTCTTTTTGCGTTAAATTTGCTTATGTCTTTTGAGTTAAAAGTCAGTTTACTCCCGAGTGTTGAAGCTTTATCCCCACAGCATAAAAAGCTGAACAAACTGATTGAGCAAATCGAACAGCAAAAGCAAGACTTACAGCTTTGGCAAAATGCCAAAAGTGAGATTCAGAGTTATATCCAACTGAAACTTGTGCCGATATATCGTGATTTGCATGCGGTGTACTACCGTCAGCTTGCACAGCTTTGGTTGCACATACAGCAAGAAGACTTTGCCAAAGCGGATTTAGCTCAGCTCGATGCCAAGCTTGCGAAATTGGCAAAGCAGTTGAAAAAATCCAATTACTTAAATACTGCCGAACTTGAAAAGGTTGCTGAGGTGGATGTTTTTTATCAGCAGCATCATGCACATAATCAAAAGCCGAATAAAAAAGCTAAGTTGACCCAAACTGAACAGAGCAAAGTAGAAGGTCATTTTGATGTTGAACAAGAAGCTACAGAACAACATGAGTCTTATGAAGAATGGGACAGTGAGCAATATCAACGTGAAAAAGAAGAGCATCAGCGTAAACGGTTAGAGCAAAAACGTGAGCAAACTGAAAAGTTAGTGAATCAATCACTGAAAACCGTGTATTTAAAAATCACCGCTATGATTCACCCAGACCGTGAACCTGATGAAGCTAAAAAAGCGGAAAAAACCAAGTTGCAGCAAGTGGTGAATCAAGCTCATGAAGCACAGGATTTGTTTTATTTATTAAAGCTGCAATTACAGCTTGAAACCAATAAAGGCAAAAGCCCTAAAGCTTTAACTGATGAACATTTAAAGTTTTATAAAACGGCTTTAGAGGCTCAAAGCCAACGCCTAGCCAGTCAGATAGATGACATTACGGATAGTTTTCACTGGAGCGAAAAGCCGAAGCCGAAAAATATGCAGGTGAAAGATGTGTATAAGGTGATTGATGGCGATGTTGCAGTGCTGAAAGAGCAAGTGAAGTGGGAAAAAGAACGGCTGAAATATATGGAGAAGGTGAAAGGGTTGGAAGTGTTGTTGGGGAATGGGGTTTTATAAAATCACCTCTCCCTAACCCTCTCCTGAAAGGAGAGGGGAAATCCATTACATATCAAATTTAAGTTATAAATTTGGATGTATTAGTGGGGCTGAAATTTCATAATAAAAATTAGATTCACAATGAATGTTCCCTCTCCCTATGGGAGAGGGCTAGGGAGAGGGAAATAAAAATGAAAATAGACCCTGTATTATTAGAGTTTGCCAAAAACATGCGCCACACAGCCACCGATGCTGAAAACTTCATGTGGCAAATACTCCGTGCCAAGCGTTTTATGAACCTTAAGTTTATTTATAGGTATGATTTTGTTCGTTTTAATGAAATCAGTCATTAATCAAGGTACATACGATGAATTTTATCCTTGTCTAAATAAAATAAAGATGTACCACATGATTCGGGGTAGCCAGTGGTTATTCCGTCCGTTTTTAATATAAAGCGGGCTTTCTCTGGTGCGTCCTCATAAGCCATAAGGTCAGGAGTATCAAGCTTCGACATATCTACAAACTTTTCACCATTTTCAGCTTTTTCAAATACTTCAAAACCATTTAAATCATATTCAGGGTCTTCATTTTCATACCAGTAGACATTTGTGCTGTCTGCGATACGAAATTCAAAAAGATATTTCTTTCCCGATTTACTTGGGTTTTTCAGTACACGAAAGGCATCAAGTTTGCCATCGCCATTAAAGTCGATTAGTTTTGCTTGTTTTAAATGTGTGGTATCAACTTCATAGCCATGAGGGAAAGGCGTTGGATTATTCACTAACATAGTGGATTGTACGGTTGGTGGAATCACTACAGTATCTTGTGTGACAGGTTCTGAAGTTGCTTGTTTTTCAGCTTTCTGCACTATTTCTTGTTGAGGTTGCTCTTTGCAGGCAATAAGTAATAATGTTGAAATGATGATGCATGCAAGATTTTTTTTATTTTGTTGTTTCATGTGGATTTTTTATAAGTTTTAGTTTGGGTGTGATTATACTAGTTTAATAAAAATAAAGAATATAGAAAAATAAAATGTCGATAAATGTGCAATTACTCAAATTTTCTCGTCAATTGAGATCGAGCTCCACTGATGCTGAACACCTCATGTGGCAACTGCTACGTGCCAAGCGTTTTATGAATCTAAAATTCCGTCGTCAGCATGTGATCAAACCTTATATTGTAGATTTTTACTGTCATGAAATTGGTTTAGTGATTGAGTTGGATGGCAGTCAGCATGGAACAGATGAGGGAAAAGAATATGATGCTGAGCGAACCAAGTTTTTAGAGGCTTTGGGTTTAACCGTTGTGCGATATTGGAATCATGATGTGTTGAGTTGGACGGATGTGGTGTTAGAGGATTTGTGGCAGAGTTGTACTGAGTTAAAAAATACCTCTCCCTAACCCTCTCCTAAGAGGAGAGGGAATATTCATTACTAAACTCACGCAAGCATAAGATCAAATGATGCTCCCTCTCCTAATGGGAGAGGGTTGGGGGAGAGGGTCTATGAAAAAATTTTATTCATAATTAGGCTTAACTCACAATGTTGAGTTTCTCTATAAGTTATTCGGGGGAGATAACTTATATTTGATTCTTCAATAATTTTTAAAGCATTTAGGGCTTTAGATGGTTTATCTTCACCTGAAGTGAGCTCAGGGTAATAAGCTTCAATTGCTCCTAAATTTAATACAAAATACCCTAAATCATATAACCGATTTATGAGTTGGATCTTTTCATCTAAATAGAAGGTTTCAGATAATTTTAAAGCTTCGCGGCGCTTGTTATTGGTTTCAAATTCAAAAAGCTCATCAATTTCTTGTAGTTCAATGTCTTCAATCTCTTCTTTATTTTTGACTTTATAGGCTAATTCTTTTAATCGAGTATATTTTTCTTGCCACGAACGTTTTTTGACATGCTCTGAAATCATCGAGCCTTTGATTCTACTTTCAATATCTTGTTCTTCACAAATCTGATCAAGTTTATTTAAGAGATTATTTCTTAAATCCTGAAGTTCAGAACTGTTTTCCCCTAGCTCTAGCTTATCAAATCCATCAATTAAAATATCTAAATCTAAGAGGGTAAATACCTCAATATCAAAATGTTTATAGAAATCATAAAACCTTTTTGTGTTCATTTTCCCATTTATTCTAATGATTGGAATATTTGTTTTTTCGAAACAATAAGATTCATTAATGAATTTTGATAATCCTTTCAAAAATATCAAATCTGAATCACCTTCTACTAAATGAACCGTACCGGGTTTGTCGGAGACTCAGTATTCTGAGAGAATGTTCCGATGACCAAATTAAAATATACCCCTGAAATCAGAGAAAGAGCGGTTCAATTATTGATTGAATCTGAAAAAGACTATCC
>NZ_VPEK01000039.1:0-19910 GCF_013417145.1 Acinetobacter sp. YH16044 | reverse complement strand
CTAGACAAAATGACACCAAATGAGTTTTACTATGATCAGCTACCCCAACAAAACAAGGTGGCTTAACTAGAGCGGAATATCACTTATAAATACGCTTTTAGTTGTTCAAACAAGTGGAACCACCTCTGTTTGTAATGATATTTTATAAAATTCAATATTAGATCTGCAGAGAAAAACTTATCAAACTAAGTATTGGCTAGTCTTTTTCTTCGAAAAACTTATCAAACGAAGTATTAAGTTAATCTTTTTCTTCAACTTCTTCCTTAAACTCAAACAAATCATTCATCGTACAGTTAAAGTACTTACACAACTTATCGGCGACTGGTAATTCAATACGTACAGCACGGTCATAATACATACTTGTGAGCGTGTTGCGATTGATACCTGTTGCATGCACCACTTCACTTAATTTTAAAATTTTTCTATCGCCCATGAGGCTAGATAACTTACAAGTAATCATATTTAAATTAATTTACAAAAAATAACTTGCTGTGGGTTATTTGAAGTTGTTGACTGAGTAATACTTTGCTAAAATTAACCTACAGCAGGTTATTACAACTTATAGAAAGTATATTTTATCCATTTCAACTAAATTATAACTTTTTAAATATAAGGATTGAACCTGCATTAGATTATTTTGTGGAGATGACCGCCGTGTTACCAAATGAGTTATTGATCAGCCAGCAAGCTCGTGACTTAGGAAATCAATTAATTAAAGAAATGAACATCAATAGAAGTTATGGAATGGCTAATTTTCTTGGAGTAAATACTTGCTATGATAATCATCAGGCTGTACTTATTTGGACATTTCAACTGCTTGAAAGGGAACCTGCCTTAAATGAATTAGCAGAAATTAAAAAATATTTTCTTTTAATCTTTCCAGATAGTGTTTATCAATTAGCCTAAGTTGTTTTTAAAATTAATTTATTAAATAAAAAGCACTAAATCAAAGAAAGCTTTATTTAAAAATACCTATTAATTCAAAAACATACCATTTACTGAATATATGAAGCATAGGTTCCTGCTCTATCACTCACTCGTACTAAAATTACATCGCTCTTTTTACTGATACTAAACAATTTATGTCCACGCCACGTTCTGCGGCTTCGAGGGCTAGTTTTTGTTGAACCACTGAGAACAAGGACAACAAACTGCCTACTATATTTTCCCGGAGAGTGGTGTAGGAACTTTTTCATTATTGCTAATCATATCAGCGACAACATCAGCAACGAGCTCCTCTATTCCTGAGAATGCTTTAGACTGATCCGCATCAAGCCAAGACAATGATGGAAACTCAGCACATCATTCGTTTAAGACCTATTTTAATGACGGCACTGGTCGCAAGTTTAGGTTTTATTCCAATGGCGTTAAACACTGGAATTGGTGCAGAAGTACAACGACCACTAGCAACAGTTGTTATCGGCGGTATTGTATCTTCTACAATTTTAACTTTGTTTGTATTGCCTATTTTATATCAATGGGCGCATGGCTCTGAGAGTAGCAAACAGCAATCCGACGAAATTTAAAATCAAAAAAAGCAGCTTAATTACTAGGTTATGCCTAATTAAGCTGCTTTTAATATTGTATGCCCAACATTTTATTGATAAAGCTTACTGCGCTTCATCCCGACAATTTTCATTTAAAAACTCAAACTCTATCGTTGTATGCGATAAATGATAGGAAGATAATTTAGCTGCAACTTCTTGTTTAAGCCTAATTAATTCTTTAACGTCAAAGTTGTCACTCAGCTCAAGGTGCGCTGTTAAAACGTGACTTTCACCATCTAGTGACCAAAAGTGCATGTGGTGGATACCATTAACTTCAGGAAATTCCATTAGTGATAGTTTAATACGCTTTTGAGTCTCTTTATCGGGTGCAGCTTGAAGAAATAAAACGAGTGTTGATTTCAGGTTTTTGAAAACATTAAACAAGATGAACAGCGTGAACCCTATTGATAAAAGGGGATCTAATATCGGCAGTTCAGCGAACAACAGTACGATAGAGACTATAAGAACGGCAACCCATCCAAGTACATCTTCAAGAAGGTGCCATGTCAGCACTTTCTCATTTAATGTTTCACCCGCTTTTAATTTTAATACAGCATATCCGTTAACGGCAACGCCGAGTATCGCTAGCCCTAACATCCCCTCGACTACAGGCATTTCAGGATTGGACAGCTTTGGAATTGCTTCAAATAAAATCCAAATTGAGCCAATGATTAAAACAATACTGTTTATCAATGCGCCAAAGAGAGTAAGTCTACGATAACCATAACTAAACTTATCTGATGCTTCTTTATCTGAAAAACGACTTAAAATCCACGCAAAACCTATTGAAAGACTATCACCAAGATCGTGAACTGCATCTGCCATTATCGCCGTACTGTTAGTGAGCCAACCACCTATAAATTCGATAATAGTGAATGTCACATTAAGGAAAAATGCCCAACCAATACGGTCATCTTTACCATGTTGATGACTATGATTATGGTTGTGCATTTTGTACCTCTAGTACTTTTCTATTTCTTAGTTTTGATACATTCATATTAATCAAGTGACGTATCAAGCGTTGATATATCCAGCGTTTGAACCCCGACAAGTTAGTCCCTTTTTCGAAATAGAACTCATCAGGGGAATCATAAAGCCCAAAGTCATCATGAATACCTTCTTTTTGAATATAGGTATTTTCTCCACGCCAATCTGTATCTGGTGATGAAAAGCACTTTGTTGCAACACCATAACCACAAAAATCATCTTTTACAAACTGATAAGCGGCACCAATTTTGTTGAAGTTATCCAAGTTTTTCCACCTACGTTGATCGATCAAGGATTGGATATCTTTGTGTTCAAAATTAACGATATTCGTATTGTTTAAATATTTCTCAGTCATTTTTTATATATCCTTTTCGTTGCATACTTATACTATAGACTCTATAGTAACTATAGAGTCAAATGTCTGGGGGAAATTGATGAAAATAGGCGAATTGTCAAAAAAATCGGGCTGTTCAATACAAACGATTAGATATTATGAAAGAGAAGGATTACTGTTAAATCCAAATCGTTCAGAAGGTAATTTCAGGCTGTATGATAGCAAAGCACTTAAACAATTGGAATTCGTAAAGCATTGTCGCAGCCTAGATATATCACTCAATGATATTAAACGTCTTATCGAATTAAAAAATAAGCCAGAAGAAAGCTGCTCTAGCGTTAATGCATTAATTGATCAGCAACTTGCACTAGTGAATAAACGCATGAAAGAATTAAGGGCGCTTAAAGCTGAATTACAACAAATGGCTAGTGCTTGTGGTTCGAACAACCCAACATACTCATTATATTCTGCTGACCATGTAACACGGCAAGTATATTGTTTACTATCCATTTGAAACCCCATAATGTTTTAAGTCTATGTATAAAAGTACGATTTTCACTTAGCAGTACTTAAATAATCACCCCACCACTGCATCATTTCAGTCCGCTGGGCTAAATAGTCAGCGTGATTATAGCTGGCACGGGTACGGTTCTTATCAATATGTGAAAGTTGTGCCTCAATCCAGTTATCCTGGAACAAACCTGAGTCATTCAAAATGGTACTAAAAGTGGAACGTAGTCCATGAGAGGATAATTGATGTTTTCCATAGCCCATCTTACGTATAGCCATATTTAATGTATTAAAATGAATCGGTTGATTATGTTTCCGTGGGCTAGCAAAAATGTACTTTTCACCGTATGACCATTGCATGACGTCTTTTAAAATATCTAAAGCCTGATCTGAAAGTGGAACTAAGAAGTCGGGAATCTCATGGCCTAATATGACTTTTCGTCGAAACTGTTTAATATGCAAGGCAGGTATTTTCCAGACTTTTTCATTTAAATCAAAATGATGAGGCTCAGCCAATAACAATTCAGCCCCTCGCACGCCAGTATGTAATTTGAACAGCAGTGCTTTTTTAATAATCGGATGGGCATCCAATTTTTGTAATTTATACTTAAAATCAGATATATCCTCCGCTTTCAAATACGGATAATTTTTCTTGATTTTACTGTTAATGGCGATTTTATTTAAACCATGCGCGATGTTGAATTCACAATAACCCATCGCTACAGCGTAGTCATAAATTTGGTTCAAATAACTACAAGCTTTCTTGACAGGTTCTTTTACTTGGCGTCCCTCTATTTTTTTGATTACTGAAACCAGGTCATAACGCTTGATGTTTTGAAAAGGTAGATCCTGAAGGTCTGGATAAATATCTTGCTGTAAGCATCTTTCTGCTAACTGTAGTACACCACAGCGGGGTAGATCGTTGAAGGCATTTTTCAGTTTGAACTGTAACCACTCCTCCCCGACCTTACCAAAGGTGATGACATTAGAGGCAGTATCTTGTTCAAAACAGAAATCATTGTCTTTAAAGTCATCTCTGACTTGTCGTGCCTTTTTCAGCGATAAATCAGGATAACGACCTAACTGAATGCGTCGACGTTTTTTAGTTTGTGGATCTGTATAGCGATAGCACCAAGATTTTCTTCCACTCGGCTCAATCTTCAGGCTAAGCCCATCTTCATCGGATAAAAAACTGGTTTTTTCCTTACAATGAGCTTGGCGAACTTTAATTTCAGTAAGACTCATGGAATTTAAATGAAACCTAACAATGGGTTGATTGGATCAATTATATCAAAATAGAACGCTTTATGTATGATGCGTACACTACGCATCATATATATTTGTAATATATTGTTTTATATATTTAATATTTTAAGTATTTGTATTTTAGTAACCATTATAAGTACCACCTCTTCTTTAAGTTCCCAACAACTCACTTTTTCTGTCATCAATGTTAAATAAGTCTTGTGCTTTAAATTCTTAGATGACCTCCTCTACCCTTTATTATCATTTTTATAAAAGTAACTATATGTACTCATTAAAATTTGTAGAGCTCAAAAACAAAAAAGACCGCTATATAGCAGTCTTTTAACTTAATTAAATAATAATTAATTCATTTTCATCATAAGTGCATAAGCATCACGTTTGTTTTGACGCAATGATTCTATCTCGGACTTCGTCAGCTGTTTTACGAGAGTAATTAACTATAACTAAAAATATAGACAAATATTTGCATAAGTTCTCATTTTGTCTATGTCGATTCAGTAGTGGCAAGGTGGGTATTTATTAGAGATTTAAATGATTATCTTTTGTATTTTAGGTGAGTGTCTTGGTATATTAGCATCCATATCTATTGATTATCCAATCCCTTAACCTAGGCATGACTTTGTGAAATTAACACGCATCCACCATTGTAAAAACTTGAATGTGCAAAAGTACAAACAGCTTGAGAAACAAGCTGTTTTACTTGGTCGTATTCGTAGCGAGGTGTGGGCTAAATATGGTGCTATTTCAGGTTTGAATATCAGTGACAGAGCTATTCGTGATGCGTGGATGAAAGAAAGTCGTGACTTTGGTGTTTCTGCAAATGCGTGGAAAGAAACGCTACGTGATTGCATAGGTGATATTAAAGCCTATCGAGAAGCATCAAAAGACAAAGTAAAGCAGGCGATCCGAAAACGCACCTCCTGTAATAATGAACAAAAAAGACTATACACCTTGCTTAAAAAAGATGAATGGATGACTGATAATTTCCTCCATCGTCAAATGCGTAATCACTTTAAGCATGGTGTTAATCACACACATAATCAAATTATTGTTCGTGCGGATATGTGTAAAACTTTTGAGTTAAATGGTCAATGTTGGCTTAAAGTGCCGAGTCTAGTCCCTCGACAAACCATTAAAATTCCACTAAACACCACTGTTGATTTTGCGCCACAAGGCACACTTAGAATCATTCTAAAAAACGGTAATGTTGAAGTTCACTCAACTTATGATGCAGTTGAAACACAGGATTGTGGTCAGGAAACCGTAGGTGTTGATAAAGGTTATTCAGAAGCCTTTGTGGATTCTGATGGTGAAGTATATGGCAATGGTTTAGGTAAATTGATCTCAAGTGAATCAGACTACCTAAATCAAAAGTACAAACGTAGAAATAAGCTCAGAGCGATTTCTAAAGCCAAACCGCACAAGAAACAGAAAATTGAGTTAAATAATCTAGGTCGAAAAAAACTAGATAAGCGACAAGATACTCAAAAAGCAAAGCTCAAAACATTAATATTTACAGCAACTCACAAGTTGGTTGATAAAGCCAAAGTGATTGTTGCGGAAGATTTAACATCCCCAATTCAAAGTAAACGCAACTATGGCAAAAACACCAATAGACGCTTAAATACATGGGCTAAAGGTTTGTTAGCTAATGCCCTAACTTCTATATCTCACCGTAGAGGTTCTACGGTGCATCTAGTCAATTCTGCATATACTTCGCAAAGTGATTCTTTCTTGCATGGCCTTTTAATAGGTACACGTAAGGGAGATCGTTTTCACCGTTTCAATGGGGAAGTTGTGCAAGCTGATTGGAATGCTGCGAGAAACGTGCTTGCAAGATTAAACGACAATGAGATAAGTCGTTATACGCCTTACAAAACTGTAAAGCGTATATTGCAAGAACGGACTGACCGCTACAAGTCGGAACTGACCGACTCAGGCTCTAGTTACACGCTTGGCAACAAGACATTAACAGAGTGCGAATTAGTCCTTGAGTATGTTTGAATACATTTTAAGGAACAGTAGGATAAAAACATGCACTTATTTAAATTAACTGACGAACAACTCGCACAAATTCTTATCCCGAAACGATTTGTACCACCTACTCCACCTGAACATGAAGGCAAGAATATGGTCTATGTATTTGATAGTGAGGATAAGTTTGAACTGACTTATGATGAGCTGGTGGAAATCATTAGCAAAGCTAGAATGGCTGGTCCGAAGTTGATACCTGTCTTAGGCACCGTGAATTAAATTGTGCAGTGTTCGCACGCCACTTGAAACATAACTTGATTGGAAATGAATTTGGGCTGAGAAAAATTCAGTTCAAATTTAACCTGACGGGCACACTAAAAAATGGGTAATTGTCAGATCGAGTTTGGACTACAACACTTTAGCTCATCGATTTACCATACCGCTAATCTTCACACCATTTTCGTAAATCCAGCGATCAAACTGTGATACTACATTCCGCTTATTAATCCAAGTCAGCATGGTGCTTTTCATAAAGGCAGTTTACTTATAAACAGGGAAATTTCTAAACAATTCCCCTTTAACATGCTTAGGCTATTTGATCCAGAGTTCATCTTTTTGCATCATTTTTAACATTAAATTAAATATAACCAGCGGAGTAACATTTTTTTTGTTAGAGCCGACAACTCTTTGAAAACTAAATTTAACGGTTCGCTCAGGAGCATCCAAATTAACTGGGTAGTTTTGTTTTTCTAAATACAGATGATCTCCTAACATTGGCTCTATACCAGTAATAAAATTAACAATTTGTTGCTCATCACCTTTCATTCGGCATTGAAAATGTAGAAAATTCTTACGCAGTTTTCCAAATAATAATAATATTTTAAGCGCCTTAACCATGTTCTTTTCTTTCAGTGCATCTTGCTGCCTATCATCTTTATAATGAAAATCAAGGAGAGGAATTATTTCATCTGGACGAGTCAGTTTTTTAGCCTTTTCGTAAAGTTCATCAAACCAACTCTCTTCTAAATTCTTACTATAAACATAATTCGTTTTTAAATTAAATTTTTGGCGATCCATCCATTTAGTGCTCATCCATTGACATCGTTGCATCCATTCTTGAGCTTGGGTATCTTCGCTTAATCGACCTTCTCTAAAACTTATCAAACGTTGAAAAGGTGTCAGAGTACTCTTCTCTATACTAAACTTCTTTTCTTGTCGGCCAGCCATCGTAACTGGCTGTGTTTGCTGATAAGAATTAAACCATTTCTGCTGCTGAGTATAACGATTTAGGTTTATGTAGTCTGTACTTGACTTCACTGGACTAAAACACTGTTCTAATACTTTTTTTGAAATGATACACGGCGAATTATAAATTCGATCGACTGCTAATAAATCCAAAACATGAAGGTAATTTGAAGCCGTTTGCTCAATACTGCTATGCCCCATCCAAGAGGCGAGCACCTGCCATTTATGTTGAATAATCTCTTCTTGAGCACGTGCTTTCATACCAAACAATAAATCCCTCATCTTTTTTGCTTTTACCCAAGGACAATCTGTGTAGGTCTTGATCATTTCTTTTGAACCGAGCAAAGTTATTGCTAGATAGTTAGCAGCACTGTGGCGTAATGTATGAAAACTAAAGCCATGATGCATACCTAATATTTGACTAAACAAATCTACTGTAATTTTGCTGATACATTGATCAGTTAATACACGATGATTCACACTAAAAAGTAGATCATCCTGCTGATTAACCAAATATTGCTCATAACGATGTTGTATGTAACGTTGTACTACTAAAAACTCATGTTCTGACAATGCAATTTTCAATGGTATTTGACGATTCGCACTTCGCGTTTTCAGACGGCGATATGAATTGTCTTGGATATGAAGCGTGATATTATTAAAAACTGTATTTTCTTTTTCTTTATAAAGTAGCTCTGGGCAAATAATATCTTGTATTTTAAGACAACGAACTTCATTTAATCGAAGTCCAGTTCTATAACTTAGTAAATACATCAGCTTTAAACAACTCAGATGATCGACCCACTCTGATGCCGTTGGCTCTTGACTTAAATTTTCTAGTTTTTCCAATAATTTGCCAAATAGCAAAGGACTCACTAGCCGTGCATTGCAAATTTGTAAATGCTTAAAACTTGAATTCTGTAACACCAATACCCCTGGAGCATCATAATTCTCTATACAGAATTGATGAAAATCTTTTAGGCGACCAAAACGGTATTCTGCGCTTTGGTGCATCTTACGAGAGGTTTTTCCTTTCACCGAATCTCGTTGAACTGCTTTTTCATCACGTTCACTGCTGTATTTCAATAGCTGCCGATATAAATCCTCATAGTCATCTATGGATTGTTGCTTTAAATCTAATTTATTGAGCCAAATCTCAAATATAAATTCTTTGCCAAACGATCCTAAGTAGCTTTCAATAGTTGATAATTGAAGCCCTCGTTTTTTTAAATGCATTAACCAGTGAATTAAGCGTAGTTGAGCATCAATTAAAGACTTTTCCTCCGTATTAGCATCAACTATCTTCTCCTCTAACACCCTTCTAGTTTCTTGCCAAAAACGTAGCGTGCGTTCTTCTTTATTCCTCTTTTTATCTAAACGCTCAACTTTTTGACCTTTACGTTTCTTTTGACCAAACAACATCAACTCATACGGAATCGTTTGTAATTTGCTTTGAACAGTCGGAACTTCAGGAAGTAACTGCTCTTGTTCAAAATGAATAGGGCGATTATCTGGTTCTGTGACTTGATTGTAATCATTATTCCACAGCAATCTAAATTCGGATGGCCTTAAAGCAACAGTATTAATCTCTTGCTGAAGCACATTACTCAAAAATATATCTATGCTGAGGTTTGGATTAAATTCGAGTACCATTTGCACATCATTAAATGCACGAAATCCACGGCGTTTAATTTGATATTGCAGATCCCCAAGACTTTTTTTCCTGCCTATCTTACTCAAGCTTTCTAAAATACAATCTTCAACTGAATGTTGCAGACAAAATTCTTTCTGAGCAGCTTTCAACTTTTTTAAATATTGCAAAATGAACTGCGCATATGGGTTAAAAAAAACATGTTTCCATTGGTACAACTTTCCCTGTTCTACATCGTTGCCATATTGAGAGTTTTCAACACGATAATGTAGTAACAATGGATTAGTGATTTTTTTGTAGTCCGAATGGTATAACCGAAAACAATTCAGATCTGTACCAAGCTCAATGGCCTCCTGCAATTGCTTCTGAATAGCAATCAAATGCTGTTCATCTGCACAGCCTGAAATATATATAAAACTTAAGCATAAATTTCCCCATAAGTACTTTGGTTCATTCCAATATTCAAATGAATCTTGCCAATACTGCCTTAATTCCTTAAGTACATGGATATGTAGATGCCCCTGTTCTAACCGTGACTCTGTACTCTCAATTTTTCTAGGCAGTACGATCCGTTTAGTATGTGGATTTAGCTTAATTCTGTATGATTTTTTATCTACATTCTGGTTGAATTGCTTCCTTCTTTTATTAAATTCATCTTCAGTAAATTGCATCAGTTTTGATTGTTCGTCTCGGCTCAACTTTTGACTCAAACAATCAACACTATCTTTAATGTCATGCCATTTTTCAGCGATCTGCTGATCAAGTTTTTGCTGCATTTCTTTCGTCAATACTTCAGGTGGAGAAGGCTGTCTATCTAGCGACTTTTTCACCATTTTATGAATATCAACAAATAGATCATCTAGTTGTGGTTTTATTAGTTCTTTGATTTTTTGCATACAACTATTTTCGCTCTAAGTGTTTAATCGATAAAGATTTGACATTATCTTGCAATTGCTGGCGGGCTTGCTGTACATAGACATTCGGGATAAGTGAAGAATGCGGATGAAAAGCCTCTCGGTCACGTTGGTCATGACCATACAGGGCCTGAATTAAGTGAAAAGCTAATGCTGGTTTACCCTCTTGCTGCTCATGCATCAAAAAGTTCATGTCAAAATGACGTAACCAATTCGAATACATATTCTTTGGAAAGACTCCTTGCATATATGAATTCACCCATTTTCTCGATAAAGGGATTAACTTAATTTTCCTGCTCTGCCATTCTTTGACAGTTATCGGCAAGATATCTTTACTAAAAATGACCTTACCAAAAAGATCATTTACAGTTATCTTCTTCTTTGCAAAGACTTGTCTAAAAAATGAACCGTACGCTTCAATAATTTGTTCTAAAAAGGCAGTGTAATTTTGCAGTGTTTTTATGAAAAAATCAGATAAAGGGATAAAACGACCATCTTTTCTTGCTTTACTATTTTTTTTATCATTCACATATAAAAGCTTGAGCTCAACACAATAATCATCCAAATTCCCCAACAGGTTTTTTTTAGGCCGACTTGCCAAACTCAACAAACTGATATGCCACATCCAACACGCATATGCATTAAGTTGATTAATAATGTGCTTATCTTCTTGGATGTTTTCGTGACAATGTCTATGTAAAATATGGAATTGCTCTTTCACAAAATTGGGTTCAAGTGCCAGTTGGCTCCCTATCCTTCCTATAGATAATGCAGATTGCACTTTGAATTGTTGTTGCAATATTTTTAGTTCAGCCGTGTCTTCAGTAAAATGTGTGGAATGTGGTGTAAGTGCTTTTTCTAAAAAGGCTAGATATGTGCTACTGAGTTGAGTTTTCGGTAGCCCGCCATAATAGATACCAGGCATGTGATGCTGACTATCCCGCCCAGCAATTACATGAGCAAGATATTCATTATATGTTTCATAATATATATGAAAATATAATTGAGCCTGCAGTTTTTCTACAGTGATCGAACCTACAAACCGATTATCAAGCCAATTCTTAAGTTTCGTATTAATGTGTGTTGATGAAATTAGTGGATTCGATGCTTGTTCTATATAGTCAAACCAAGCAGAAGGTAAATGTAGTTGATGTGTCATCACTTCATTCCACCGCACATGATTTAAGCTCTTAATCTTCTGCTCTGTAATTTTAAGATTTAATTTGAGTAAATATTCGCGACGTCTACTTGAACCATTCTGGATCAAAATTCCATCTTGAATAAGCTCGTTAAAATCCATCAGTGCGACGGGTGATAATCCCGTCAAAAGTGACAATAAACATGCTGCAGCGATTGCAGCATCCCTCCAGTGCCCGGATAACTCGGTTCTCAACACATAAACAATTTGCTTCAGTATATCTGGCGCCAAATAATGTGGATTTGTAACAAAAGGAGCATGACGGCGCTGGCGATGCCGCATTAGATGCGTCGCATTATCGCTGAGTATATAATTTAAATTTTTAGACTTTTCATCTTCTGAATAAAACTCCATTTCAGGATCTAATAGATCAACTTCACCCTCTTCATCTTTGTGAAGAGCGGCATCATAAATACTAATCTTTGCGTTATGTCCAATATCTACTTGCTTACCCGTTTTAATTTCACGAAATTTTTTGAGTTCATTTTTCGTCGGCCATTGCAAAACTTTGCTTTTTTTTGACTTACGCTGACGATGAACTACACGACGATCATCTAGTCTTTTAAAAATTATTAATAGAGCCGATAAATACTCTATGACTTGTACTTGTTCGAAATCTTTAATATTAAAAAGTTGATTACGATCCTCTTTTTTCAAATTACGTTCGTACGTGACATAACAATTTAGCAGCTTACTACATTCATGAAATAATTCAGCATGATTAGAATCCAGCACATATCGTGAGACATAGCGTAATAGGTCACAAACATGTTTTTGCTTATTCTCAGCTTTATCAATTTTTGCAAATTCTTGATACTGCCGATATGTTAAAAAACTCGCTTGTAGAATCAAATAACGTTGCGATGACAGCTCTTGTGTATTACTAGAATCTGGACATGCAAAAAAACTCACAGCAGCTAAAAAAGAATACTTACCGATCTGTCTGGAGCCTGATATATAGCTATAAATTTGTTGTGCTAATTTGTATAGAGCGTAGACATCTTTATACAAATCATCTGATAGATCGACAAATTGTGTATTTACAATATCATCACGTAATAGACAATAATCTTGTTGATATTTTTCTGCTAAATCTAAGAATTGCTCTTGTGTTTCAATGTTTGGCATATTCATTTTCGCTTAATATTTTTATCACGTTGCATTGTTTAAATTCATTGTGATCAGAACGATTTGGTAAAAGTTGATCCTTTATTGAATTCTTTGTTAGCTTAAAAAATCTTGCAAAAAATTTAGCATCCAGTTCTTTCTGAGCTTTTCTTTCAAAGCACAAGTGTTGTTGTGATTTTTCGATAAAATCATCAAGATTATGTATCAACTGTAAGATTGCAACATAATTAGAATGCACACGTAAGCCTGGCTCCGTTTGCATTAATAGCAATATTTTTTGCCAAATTTTCACATAGATTATTTTGAACTTTGCTTGTACTACTACTTTCTGGCTCTGTTTAATCTTTTTGATTTTCAGTAGTTCTGAGTTAATTTTTACTATCTTAAATTGAACATTTTGTCGCTCAAAGCAAAAGGGCATGATAAATTGCCCCATAAATATCTCTATATTTTTTACTAAATAGTCAAATTTTAACATTTTTATCGATATAAAAAATGAGCATATCTTTGTATATTAAAATTCATTTAATTTATCAACTAAATTTTCTCAAAATTACAATTATCAACAAATACATATGGTTTACTTATCATGGGTGGTCTAAATTTTAAGAATTCTTCCACTTTTTTTTAGTTTTCTGTTATTACATGAAACAATACCGTTGTATTACATTTTAGAAATGCTGTGTATGCAGCATTGATCAAAAAGATTCTCTGCTATACTTACTTCACGTGTAGCATCAATGGAGTTTCGAAATGCTCAGAACCACTGAACAGAAAAGAAAATATATTCAAGCGACACGTTCGCAAAACTATCAAGCCAGCCTAAAGCTTGAAGGCATTACAACGACAGCTCAAACAACTCAACAAAGTAAAGCTGAAATCTTGCAAAAATATAAGAAGTATTCGCAACCCGAATCTTAGTCAGGTGCATGTATGGATAAATATGGGGAAATGGGTGACAGCCTGTATTGTTACCCTGGCACAAATATCCTAAAGAACAAACTCAATATTCGTGATGAACAAATTTTAGAACAAGCTGAACTAGAACTGTCTGGATTGGCAAGTAACTTAATTGAATATGCTGAACCACCTTACGACTTACAATACTTAAAATCAATTCATGCGCAGCTCTTTGGCGACTTATACGACTGGGCAGGAAAGTTAAGACAAATCGATATTTCCAAAGGTGACACCCGTTTTTGTAATTTTTCCCGTATTGAAATTGAAACCAATAAACTACTCAAACCGCTTCAAGAAAAAAAATACTTTCAAGGCTTAGCACCACAACAACTGATTCCTCAACTTGCCGACTTGTATTGTGAGCTTAATGTCATACACCCATTCCGTGAAGGTAATGGACGTACACAACGGATTTTCTTTGAGCATCTGATTGCTCATTGTGGTTATGGTATTGATTGGTCTCGCATTGACTCTCAACAACAATGGATTCAAGCCAATATTGAAGGTTTTTATGGTAATTTAAATCCATTAATTAAGATTTTTGAAATATGCTTTATTCAAAATACCTAAAATTTAAGTAGTCGAAGCCCACAATCCTTAATGAGCCATCATCTTTGCTTCAATCCACTGATTAATTTCCCAAATAAACCAACAATCACGATTCTTAGAAATCTTAATACTCTTCGGGTAATTTAGGATCGTAATATTCAGATTACTTATCCAGAATTGAATAGATCGTTAACTTAGATAGACTTTTAAGCAATGTAACTTGCCGCATGTTTATCAACATATGTCTCAAAAAAGTCTGCCCATACATAGATTTATGGTGTTTAGTGCTTAAATTTCAGATTAATCTTCGTCTGATGACCTGAATGGATGTTACAGATTACATGCAGGTGAATTACTCTGTGGCTGTATCATGGCTTTTGTGCAATCCAATCCATTTGATCCGAATGTTCTCTTTTGCAATAAAGCAGCCTCTTCTGCTTTTCCTGAACCAACGAACTATGTCATTGATTTGATTCAACCGACAACAGTGATGCTGAATCAAATCTCCAAAGAAGGGATTAAATGCAAGAAATGTGGTAAGAAAAAGATAGGGGATGGAAGTTATTATCCGTCTAATTGGAACCAGCCCATGAGTCGAGATCAGTTGAGTAAGAATCATTTTAAATGAATAAGAGAAGGATGGCTTACCTCACTTCTCCGAATAACAATGCTATGCTTTTCAACCAAGGTTATAAATTGGCAACTACATTTCATTCTTCTTCATGCTGGTCCTATAGCCTGTAGACAATTACTACATCATTTGCATTCAATGCTCAATACAGCCTGTCAGCAGAACCGCAGCGATACTTTTTTTCGTGCATACATGTAGTGTTTAAATCCATTCATTTTTCAATGATCCTCTGCCGTTTATCACATTTATGGTCGATCTTTAACCTTGTGAAAAATGCACATACCGATCCCTTCAAACTGTCAAATTTATGTATGCATGACATTTAAAGAAAATTATCTGATCAATTTTTTTAGGTAAAATTCATCAAGAAAAAAGTTATTATTATTCATAACATCACCAATAACCACATAAAAACAATAATTTAATAAATTATTCTTCCAATTTTTTTATATTTAGTGTTATCTAACCTAAAAAATCTTATTTCCATTCTCGTTGTATTTGGCTTGGAAAATAGTTTGCTTAATATTGCGAACCCACAAAATGACGAAGTTGGAAAACACTTGCTACCAAAAAAATTCGGGTACGCGCTAATAATAAATCAGAGGCTATGAGTGATGACTTCTAAAAATCTGTCCATGCAAGAAGAAATTAAGAGCTGCTACATTTTTTTGGATACAGGTGATACACCACAAGTTGTTGCTCAATATGCGCTCAAAGATTCAATCTATAATTTTATCTACGGCAAGAGATATTTGAGTCGTAAGCGTCCGCTGAATCCCATACCAATTTTTAATTCGATTTAGGTTTCCAGCAGTGCGGCAGCAATTCTTCAATTTGGGTCACTTTGTGTGTCGGTAGCCTTTTCAGCACATCACTTAAATAAGCATACGGATCCAAGCCATTCAGCTTTGCTGACTGGATTAAAGTCATGATATTCGCCGCTCGCTGGCCGCTGCGCAGCGAACCTGCAAACAGCCAGTTCTTACGTCCCAACGC
This sequence comes from Acinetobacter sp. YH16044, assembly GCF_013417145.1. NCBI lineage: Bacteria > Pseudomonadati > Pseudomonadota > Gammaproteobacteria > Moraxellales > Moraxellaceae > Acinetobacter > Acinetobacter sp. YH16044. Next base: position 4,020 of record NZ_VPEK01000039.1, on the reverse strand, counting down.
CCAAGGTCGCATTTGATTGTCGGGTAGTCAGACGCAGTTACCTACGTCCAACCCCCTAAGAACCGTGCATGCGAGTTTCCCAGCACACGGCTCAAGCCTCTGCTAAGGCGCCATTCGGCACCCGGTTATACATCGTTGACATTGGCAAACTGAACACTCCTCGGACAATACAGATGGTAAATCTCAAGATTAGCAACTGCATCCGTTCCACCATGACTTAGCTTCACAATATGACGGCTGTGCCATGGTGTATCTTTGGTGACTGGTTTAAGACAGGCGCAGCAGCGACCACCTTGTTTTAGCCACACCCGATACAGCTTGGCTCGCCCCTTTGCGGAGACCAGCATTCTTTTACCCCATCGGGATTCGAAGTACTCATCCCATGCGGGGTCATGAGGGTTAGCAGCAGCCTTGATCTTGATATGTCGCACAATTGGCGTGTCCGAGGCAGACACTAATGTGTATTGTCGCTTCCGACCATCGGCGGACTGTTCATCACATGAGAACACCCATCGACGCGCTCCTTGTACTTTGAAATACCGATCTTTGACCCATCGGAGTGTTTTGCGAGGGTGGCGACGTACCGCCCATCGCCAGAGCATTTCCCACACTGCGCTGTCTACCTGGTTGAAAACCTTCTTGGCAACGACATAACTATGATAGTTGGCCCAACCCCTTAGAATAGGGTTGAGCAAACCGATCAAAGTGGCCTGTCGTGTCGCTTTGTTTGCATTGATTAATGCTCGCAGCTTATCGAGATGAGCACTGATGTTTGCCTTTGACGGCTTGATCAGTAGCTTGCCATTGTACTTGCGTACGTTCCACCCAAGAAAATCGAACCCGTTCCCTATGTGCGTGATTTTGGTCTTTTCCTGAGAGAGCACGAGACCGCGCTGCGCCAGAAATTCAACCACGGCAGGGCGAACTTCATTTTCGAGCCACTCTTTAGAATACCCCGTGATGATGAAATCATCCGCATACCGTACCAGTTGCAGCTTTTTGCCTGTCCATTTGGCGTTAGGGAACCTCTTCGCCAGCATCGTTTCCAGTCCGTCCAAGGTCATGTTGGCCAACACCGGGGAGATAATACCTCCTTGCGGTGTTCCGGAAAGACTGGGAAACAGCTTGCTTTGGTAGACGTAACCGGCTTTGAGCCATTTCCGTAGAATCACCTTGTCCATTGGGAGGTTGGCGATCATCCAGTCATGGCTGATATTGTCGAAACAGCCTTGAATGTCACCCTCTAGCACCCACTCCGCACTTACTTTTCTTGACAGCACACCAAAGCACTGTGCTGCAGCATCCGCGGTTGAGCGTTGTGGTCTGAATCCATAAGAGTTCCGATCAGCGATGGTCTCCGCGATGGGTTCCAAAGCCAGCAGATGGAGCGCCTGCATGGCCCGGCATTTCATCGTGGGTATCCCGAGAGGTCTCATCTTGCCATTTTTCTTCGGAATAAGGACTCTCCGAAGCGGAAGGGGCGTGTAACCTCGCCTCTTCAACGACATCATCGCACCGGTCTTGGCCTTGGGTGTATTCCAAGTCACCTTGTCGACCCCAGCCGTGTTTTTGCCTTTGTTTTCAGACACTCGTTTGACGGCCAATGCTTTGCCACTAAACGAGTGAGTCAGCAGCCATTGCAAAGCTTTCGCCTTGTTATGCCTGCCGTCTTGTACCGCCTTCACAATACGCGCTTGCAGCCCTCTGACATGACGCTGTACAGCAATCCAATCGATGGGTCCCACGATGTGCTGGAAGGTGCACACGCTGATACTGCTGCATTCATTTGCTCTCCCTCCATTAAAAGGGTTCTACACACTCTCTTGTGATGAGAGACCATAAGGACGTCAGCCCGCTTTCGCGTGGGGTAATGTTTCAACCTCTATCCAACCCATTACAGACTGGCATTCGCTTTTTCCTCGTTCCTTCGCCCGCATCACCATGGGCAGTTTTTGCAAACTGCTTTCCCAATGGGAGTAATACGGGATTTCCACGTTCCGCTTACTGAAGTACATCGGCTTAGGTGCCTGCTATCGACCGGGAGGCGTATGGGTCACGAATGCGTAGTCGAAAGACGCAATTCCCACCTCCATTACCGTTTTGGTTCGAGCGTATCAGCCATTTCCGCTCGTTCAACTTAACGATCGTTACGCAGATTCACATGTGTTCACCATACCGATTATCTAGCCCTTGTCCGGCTATGGCTGCCAGAAGGGTACGTCTCTCACGATTGATACCCCGCACCTTGCGGTGCCTCGTTACATTGTCGAAGGCGCTCTTTATTCAGCCTTCTAGATTCACCCGGTGACACGGGTGGTTCCCGCAGGGGGAACAACTTCATTAAGCGACTTCGTGTCGCACTTCCACCCAGTTATTGCAAATCGGTAGATTGCCATCATCCAGATAGCGGCTTAAAGCTGGCCAACGCTTCAGAGTGTAATTGATCGCCTTGGCGGTTGGAGAACTCGATGGCACAGTCAGTTGATGTTGGTTGAGCCATTCATACAGTTGTTGCATCACCGGTTGACTATGCTGTTGTCGGTATTCGCGGCGCTGTTCTGCTGTACCATCGGTCTTTTTCCTGAGTTCTGCTTCTATGGCATACAGTTTCTGAATCAGCACTAATGCCTGTTCAGCGACCTGACTTTTTTTGGTCACATGCAGTTCATGGAATTTACGACGCGCATGCGCCATGCAGCCCACCTCAATGACCTGACCTGATTTAAAGCGTGCTTTATAACCGCTGTAATCATCACAGACCAGATGGCCCTGCCAGTCTTTCAGGAACGCTTCAGCATGCTGACCTGAACGACTATCCTGAAAGTCATAGATCACGGCTTGAACTGGATTGTACTGTGTAGTGGCATAGGCCCAGACATAACCTTTCTTCGGTTTTTTCTCATTCTCACCCATCCGCATGATGGTGACCGGCGTTTCATCGGCATGGATCACCCGCTGTTGCAGCACCACCTGTTTTAAGGCATTGGCCAGAGGTTCCAGTTCCACACCGCAGCGACCAATCCAGTCAGATAACGTGGATCTGGACAGATCAATGCCCGCCCGCTGATAGATCAGGCGCTGACGGTACAGCGGCAAATGATCGGCATACTTCGATACCAGCACATGGCTGAGCAGTTCAGGACTGGCAATACCTTTATCAATCACATAGGCGGGCATCGCTTGCTGAGTCAGGGTGTCGCACTGATCACAGACCCATTTGCCACGTACATGCTGTTCCTTATAGAACTGTGCCGGTCTGAAATGCAGTTTTTCACTGACATCTTCGCCGATACGACGGAGTTGGCAGCCACAAGCACATTGGGTTGATGCAGGTTCATGCTCAATACGGATGGTGTGTAGATGATCTGGCAGTGGTCGACGTTTAGGTTTATTTGCTTTGGCTTTGTGTGTCGCTGCATCGGTTTTATCTGCATTCAGCCGTTCCAGTTCCAGATCAACGGCTGCAATATCTTCTTCGACCGCTTCATCCCACAGGTGGATTTGTTTTGCAGTGAGATGTTCGTTTTTACTGCCGAATTTGTGCTGTTTAAATAGTGCGAGTTCATGCTCGTATTTTTGATTGAGAATAGAAAGATGTTGAACTTTAGAATCTAATTGCTGATTGATGACTTCAAGATGTTGAACTCTGGCATCTAATTGCTGGTTTGATTTTTCTAATTCTTGATTTGATTGTGCCAGAGACTGATGCTGCATCGCCAACTGCCTGGTGAATTCCAGCAGTTGTTCATGGGTCAGTTGGCTTAAGTCAGGCAGCGTATTCATGACCGCAGTATGCCTGAGGTCATGAGAAGAATGAAATAGAACGTTTGGAGAATAGCAGAATGGAACAGCCTGTTTTAAAGCATCGTCACCACCTGCTGCCGTCCAATGCGCTGCCAGGGCAAACCTTGGATCAGTGCCTGTAACTGTTCCGGGCTGAGGGCCACGGTTTCACCTTGGTGAACTTGAGCCCAGTGAAATTTGCCCTGTTCCAGCCGCCGGGCACACAGCCAGATGCCC
>NZ_VPEK01000038.1:0-20110 GCF_013417145.1 Acinetobacter sp. YH16044 | reverse complement strand
AAAGTTTTACGTACTTTAACTGAATCAACCTATGAAATTCAGCCTCAGCAAAGTCATTATGAATCTCTCGAAGTAGATGAGTTCTGGAATTTTGTTGGAAATAAAAAGAATAAACAATGGCTTATTTTTGTTCAAAAGTCATATTTTACCTCGGAGAAACCGGACATTTTTATTGGTGAGAATATAGACACTTTAAATGGGTTCTAACACTCTCTGTTATTCCTAAGTAGAAATGTCCTACCTAATAACCAAATAGAAATGTCCTATACAGACACTTCCAAGTCAAGCACAGGATTCAGATTTCGTTCTTTGATTACTGTTTTCTGTGCACGTCTGCTCGGCATCTTTTGAGAACGATTGCGTTTGTTTTGCTGTTCTAATTCTTCGTGCTGTTGTTGAATATGATTGAGAACAGCACCTAAACGTTTATTCTCAACAACCTCTCGCTGGTTGAGCTGACTTAATTTATCGAAGATGCTGTAATTGATTTTTCTTCCTTGATGTTCAATGGCTACCGTGCCATCCGGGTATTCCAGAAACTCAAGATACTTGCCGATCAACCTTTTATTTTCTTCGGTATTTTCCAGTAAATATACGCATTTATCATAAGTAATCGTCAGGCTGTTCGTGACTCTGCGGGGTTCACGCCAGGTAAAAACATCATCTAATTCTTCGGCTGTTTCAGTGACAGTCCGGTGTAGATCCTTGGGATTAAAGGCCATATTGGCAAATTTACGATTAAATTGCTCGATAAAGCAGGGCAGCCAGGCATTCGCTTGCTCAATCGAATAGATGCCTTCCAGGCGCATTTCTTTAATCAGACGGTCCTGAAGCGTTCTATTCGCCCGTTCTACACGGCCTTTGGCTTGTGGTGAATTGGCGAAGATGATATCGATATTGAGGGTACTGAGTACGCGTCCAAACTGGGTAATCTTGGTGTCTTTCTTGCTGCTTTGATTCACCCTGAAGACTGAATGTTTATCACTGTAAAACGCCAACGGCTTACCATGCTGCTCAACATACAAACGTGTTGAAATCATATAGTCAAATGCTGATTCCGACTCACAGAAACGTAAATGCTGTAATTTTCCTGTGGCATCATCGATAAATACCAGCAGACAGCACTTAGCAGCGCGTCCTTCAAACCAGTCATGGTGTGAGCCATCGATTTGAATCAGTTCACCATAACAATCTCGGTTATAACGAGGCTGATACGGGCGTTTCAGGCGCTTGGCGCGAGGAATCCACAGATCGGCTGCAATCATCCAGGAACGCAGTGTTTCCACTGAAATATCGAATCCATGAACAGTGGTGAGCTTTTCATGCGCTAAAGTGGGTCCGAAACCATGCAGTTGATCCGAAACAATATTGAGGCACTTGAGTCTGAGCTCTTCAGGAAGCCTGGAATTGCTGATTTGGCCACGTGCAGCATGTGCTAATGCAGCTGGGCCTTGAGCTTTGTATTTTTGCAATAAACGTCTGATCTGACGTTCTGAAATATGAAGTAGCTGAGCAGCTTGGGACTGGGTTATGCGTTGATCACAGATTTCTTGCAAGACCGACAATCGTTTAAGTTCTTTATCCGACATAGACACCAACATATCAAACCGTCCGCTAAGAAAATTGCAAAAGTGCATATTCTAAAAGCGGACATTTTTACTTTGGAGAAACCGGACATTTCTACTTGGGGCTTACAACTCTCGTTTCGTATAACAGCCATTATGTTAAATGAATGATAATTGACATTTTGTTCATTAATACTGATATGCAACGAATTTTATTATATGTCACCCCTCAATTACAAATATAAATGACTGCTCGTCTAATCATCTCCATTACACAATTAAATGTTAAAATGCATAGCTACTTCATCTAAGATAAAATATATGTATCCAAATCTACAGCACAGCTTCGAAAACAGCGTCATTCTCGTTGTAGAAGATGATTATGATATTGGTGACATTCTTGAAAAATACATAAAAAATGAAAACATGCAGGTCATCCGTGCATTGGATGGACAACAAGCTTTAGAGTGCCTAAAAGCCAACTCTATCGACCTGATTCTCCTTGATATTAAATTACCCAAACTAAATGGCTGGGAAATTCTACAAATCATCCGTCAAACAAGTCATTTACCTGTCATTATGCTGACTGCCTTAGATGATCAAGTGAATAAGATCATGGGGCTAAAAATGGGTGCTGATGACTTTATTATTAAGCCATTTAACCCAAACGAAGTGATTGCACGAATACAAGCCGTACTTAGACGAAGTACAAGCCAAAATATGGAAATAACTAATATTATTCGTTATAGAAATATTGAAATTAATCCAGATCATCATCAAGTTTACATTTCAAATGGTCAAAGAAATCAGTTGCTCAACCTTACGTTAACTGAGTATAAGATACTGTTTTTGATGGCAAAAACACCGAATAAAGTCTTTACACGTAATGAATTGATCCAAAACTGTATGCCTGAAAGTGATGCTTTAGATCGCACTGTAGATAGCCATATCAGCAAATTACGCAAAAAACTTGAAGAAAATGATGTAAATGGCTTATTAATCAATGTCCGTGGCGTGGGGTATCGCTTAGATCAAAATCATGAAATTTAACTTTTTTAAAAATTCTGTTGGAATTAACTTCCAGTTTATTATCATGATGAGCCTATTCAATTTAGGCATTACGCTGTTATCTTTCATGATTGGCTATTTTGTTTATAGCTGGGCGATAAAAATAGGTTTTCTAAATACACAAGTTATTAATTCAAATGAATTTTCAGTTACCTCCGTTGACTTTATCTGGCTGTTTTTAGTGCTATTAACAGGCTTTTTTCTTTCTACTATCCTCGCCTTTAAATATGGAAAACGCTATACACAGCCAATTAGTGATTTAGCAGATGTTATTCAACAAATTCAACAAGGCAATTTAGCACTCAGAATTAAACAGCCACATCATGATATTCCACATGAAATCAAGTCTCTTATTGAGAACTTCAATGAAATGGCAAACCAACTTGAAGTATCAGTTAAGAATTCAACTGTTTGGAATGCTGCAATTGCACATGAATTACGAACACCTGTGACAATATTACAAGGTCGCTTGCAAGGTATTGTCGATGGTATATTTATTGCCGATAAAGCTTTACACCTAAGCTTATTGAACCAAGTCGAAGGCTTATCTTACCTTGTGGAAGATTTACGGACACTGACACTTATTGAAAATAAACAATTACGATTAGAACTAGAAAAGACCAATTTAAAAAATAGTATTGAAAAATGTCTGCAGATGTTTAATGAACGGTTTCATGTTAAAGGTTTAACTATTGTTTTAAATTTGACGGATAAATTGGTTTGCGTTGATATAAGAAGGATGGAACAGGTCTTTATTGCATTGTTCTCTAACTTTCTAAGATATTCGAATGCTGGAAAAATAAATATTACATCTGTAACCACAGCAGAACATTGGGTATTGACGTTTGAAGATGAAGGTCCTGGTATTGATGAATCGCATCTTAAACACCTGTTCAAACCCTTCTATCGACTGGAAGACTCTAGATCATGTCTAGATGGCGGTACTGGATTAGGCTTGGCAGTGATTGATGCAATTATTGAAGCACACCAAGGTCATATTTATTATTCTAAATCCAAAAACTTAGGTGGCAGCTGTTTTACTATTCAACTAAATCGTAAGACATCAACTCATTTATAATGTGTTAAGTTCAGATTAATACGGCTTAATTTAAACCATAAATTTAAGATAAATTGATGTCTGAACTTAACCATTCTGTTTGATGATCCTCAAATAAATTTCATCACAATGAATTCTCATCTCGATATTTAGCTAGCATAAAAAATACCACAATGGAGAGTATCCCGATGATAATCCCTGCTGTTAATAATAAATTAACATGAGCTGAACTGAAGGCAATTTTACCTGCGTTAATCAATGCTGTACCTTGTTCAACGGGTAACTGGCTCGCCACTAAATAGGTATCACCAATCGAAAGTCTGGCTTTTTCTGCTAAAACAGCAGTTAAATCTGACGGCACTTGAAGATGACTGCCAAATATATAGGCCATGAAAACACCAAATAAAGTAATACCTAGTCCTGTACCCAGTTCATAACCTGTACTTTCAAGTGAACCTGCCGCACCGCCCTTTTCTGCAGGTACTGAGCCCATGATCGCAATGGATGAAGCTGTTAAACCAATACTCAGTGTTAATCCAATCGAAGCTAAAATAAAGGGAACGATGATTCCCGGATGATGAAAATCTGAATAACTCAAACTGACCAACGCAATTGCTGCCAATATTAATGACATGGTCGCAACCAGACGGAGTCCAAATTTATTGGATAAAAAACCAGCAATAGGCCCGCCAATAGCGGCCGCAACCATAATCGGAACCATAAAAAGACCGGCTTGCAGCGGTGTTAAACGAATGACATATTGCAGCTCCATTGCCAAAGTTAACTCAACCCCTGCCAAAGCGCCTGCAGCAACCATTGCCATAATAATGCCGGCTAAAATAGCAGGACGTGAAAATAGCGAAAGATCTAGCATCGGCTGAGGAGAATTCAGCTGTTTGCGTACAAATATGGTTAATAAGCCGATAGATAAAACGACCAAAGGCAAGACAATCAACAACGACTGTTTACCGCCTAAGCCTGCTTTTAGTGCATATACAAACGAAATCAAACCGACAATCAGCAATAGCGCTTGACCAAATGCCCAATGTCCAGGGGTTATAGCTTCTTTTCGGGACAATAAGAAATAGCACATTGGTGCGACAACCAGCATGATTGGGACGTTAATCAGGAAAACTGAACCCCACCAGAAATATTCTAACAATCCCCCACCAATGAGCGGTCCAATGGCGGCACCGGCTGATCCGATTGTGCCCCAAATACCCAGCGCAATGGCACGTTCGCGACTGTCTTCGAAGGTTCTGCGAATAATACCCAATACACAGGGCATAATCATGGCACCGCCTAATGCTAATAAAGCACGTGCGGCAATCAGCATAGAAGCCGTTTGGGAAAATGCCGCAAGGACTGAGGCAATTCCAAATATAACCAAGCCAATCAGCAGAATCTTACGATTGCCGACACGATCAGCCAAAGTTCCCATCGGAACTAAAAGTCCAGCCATAAGTAATGGATAAATATCAATAATCCATAAGACTTGGTTACTTGTGGCACTCAGCGATTGGGTTAATGAGGGAACCGCAACATGCAGTACAGTCATATCAATCACAATCGGCAGAAATGCAAGCACGACAGCGAGCAATATCCACCAGCGTTTCGGATCAAGATTGGTAGCTTTCATGATTAAACCTATATTGATGGTTTATTAAATCAATTCTGAAATAAAGATGTAAATGAAAGATTTGTTGTGGGCTAAACTCGTTAACCCACAGCTTTTATTCTCAGTTTTGATGCTTAATGTGCCGCTTTACGTTTCGAGAATTTCTCAACCATGCTCATGACGACAATAAAGAAAATCGGTACAAAAATAACAGCTAGAATTGTTGCGCTGATCATGCCGCCAAAGACGCCTGTACCAATCGCTTTTTGAGTTTCAGAACTAGCGCCACTGGCAATGACTAAAGGAATAACGCCACAGGTAAATGCCAAAGATGTCATTAGGATTGGACGTAAGCGCAATTTAGCGGCTGCAACGGTTGCCTCCACTAAACCCATTCCTTCTTCTCTTAGTGCTTTTGCAAACTCAACAATCAAAATAGCATTCTTTGCAGATAGACCAATAATCGTGATCATGCCGACCTTAAAGAAAATATCATTTGGCATACCACGTAACATTACTGCTAAAAAGGCGCCAATCAACCCTAGAGGGACAACTAGCATCACAGAGAATGGAATTGACCAGCTTTCATAAAGCGCTGCCAAGACAAGGAAAACGACTAACATCGACAACAGTAATAAAAACAAGGTTTGTGATTCCGACTGTTTTTCTTCTAGAGAAATCCCAGTCCACTCATAACCCACACCTTTCGGAAGTTGTTCAATCAAATTTTCCATCTCAGTCATGGCTTGTCCTGAAGATATACCTGCTGCTGGACTGCCAGAAATACTCAATGATGGACGACCGTTGTAACGATTGTATTGTTGTGGGGAATGTTGCCAAATTGGAGTAATTATTTCAGACATTGAAACCAATTTACCGCTTTGACTGTTCACCTTAATCTGAAGAATATCTTCAATACTCATGCGTGATTTGGCATCAAGTTGCACAATGACTTGCTGCATACGGTCATGATTTGGAAAATCATTGATATACATCGAACCCATTGAGGTTGAAATAATATCGGTCACATCACTGAAATTAACACCTAATGCCTGCAATTTATCTCTATCAATTTTAAGCTGTACAGAACTGCCATCTGGCAAACCTTCAGGATAGACCTCCGCCACGATTTTACTTTGTGCTGCTAATGCTAAAAGCTGATCTTGTGCTTCTCTTAAAGCAGGCATGCCAATATTGCCACGATCTAATAATCTCAGTGAAAAACCAGATGAGTTACCCAATTCATCAATTGCTGGTGGTAACACAGACATGGTTTGACCTTCTGAACTTTCAGCCATCGCTATATTGGCATTATTCACGACTTCTTGTGCCGTAATAGTACGCTCTTCGAATGGCAATAGATTGGTAAAATACATCGCTGTATTCTGACCAGATCCACTAAAACCAAAACCTAAGACCGCCATATTGTCTTTAATCCCCGTTTCTTGGTCTAAATAATTTTGAAACTCAGCAACGACTTTACGGGTACGTTCTTGAGTTGCATCCGCAGGAAGTTGAATCGAAGTCATAAACCACCCCTGATCTTCTTCTGGCATAAACGCAGTCGGAACGTGTTTAAAACTAAAAATCAGCACAATGACAATGCCTAAGAAACATAACATTGCGAGGGTTTTATGTTTAATTACTTTAAATAAACTGCGTTCATAGCGATTGTTCAGCTTCTCAAAACTGCGATCAAACGATGCAAAAACACCCTTTTTCTGATGGTCTTGATCAATCGGTTTTAACATCGTTGCACATAACGCAGGGGTTAATGTCAGTGCAAGGAAAGCTGAGAATAAAATTGAAACCGACATGGTAATGGTGAACTGACGATAGATAATCCCCACTGAGCCTGACGCCAATGCCATCGGCAAGAATACAGCGGCTAACACTAAGGTGATGCCAATAATCGGATTGGTAATTTCCTTCATGGCTTTAGATGTGGCTTCAACTGGAGATAAGCCTTCTGTCGCCATAATGCGTTCAACATTCTCAATGACCACAATCGCATCATCGACAATAATCCCGATCGCAAGCACCATACCGAACATGGTCAGCACATTAATCGAAAAACCAGCAAGCAGCATGACTGAGAATGTGCCAAGCAATGCAATCGGTGCAACAATCGCCGGAATTAAGGTGTATCGAACATTGTGTAAAAAGATAAACATGACAATAAAAACTAATGCCATAGCTTCAAGCAATGTCATGATTACTTTTTCAATCGAGATTTTTACAAAAGGTGCAGTGTCGTAAGGTATAGAGAATTTCATACCATCAGGCAGTGCTGAACCTAACTGTTCAATTTTCGCTTTAACACCTTCTGCAGTCTTGACAGCGTTGGCACCAGGACTCATTTGTATCGCCACAGCTGTAGAGGCTTTGCCATTTTCTAAAATCGCAAAGTTATACATCTGTGCCCCGATTTCGACACGAGCGACATCCGACAGTCGAACATTGGCGCCATTTTGTTGAGCACGTAAACTAATTTTCTTGAATTGCTCTACAGTTTCTAATTGACCTTGAGCAGTTAAAGGAATAGTAATTTGTTGCCCCGTCAAAGCAGGAACATCACCAATACGACCTGGTGATATCGGCAAGTTTTGGTTTTGGATGGCTGTATTCACATCTTGAATACTCAATCCATAAGAAACCAAACGATCTGGATCGACCCAAATCCGCATGGCTTTTTCAGCACCAAAATTTTGGACTTTACCAACACCGTCAACCCGCTTTAATTCTTCAATCACATAGCGAGTCATATAGTCACTGACATCAATTTCACTATATTTGCCATTCGGTGAACTTAAGCCCACCATCATTAAAAAACCAGACGACGCAGCATCGACCATCAGCCCTTGTTGTCGCACTGTTTGAGGTAAGCGTGACTCAATGGCTTTAATTTTGTTTTGCACATCAATTTGTGCAAGTTCTACATCTGTACCTGGTTTAAATGTTGCGGTGATTGTTGCTGTTCCAGAACTATCTGAACTTGAACTGTAATAAAGTAAGTTTTTGACACCTGACATTTCCCGCTCAATCAAGGTCACAACACTATCATTCAATGTTTTTGGCGTAGCACCTGGATAGATTGCCGTAATACTAATCTGTGGTGGCGCAACACTTGGGAATCGTGCAATAGGTAACTTGGGGATGCTTAGTACACCCAACAGAATAATAAATAAAGCAATCACCCATGCAAAAATAGGACGCCTAATGAAAAATTGGGACATTATTGCTGTCCTCCATTTTCCTTAATATTTGTAGGTTGCCACTGCTTAATTTTTAATTTTTGCTCAGGCTGTATACGATCAGCCCCTTCAACAATGACTTTCTCACCTGCTTGTAACCCTTGTTTGATCACATAGTTATTTTGATAACGTTGACCAAGCTGAACAGGCTTGCTTTGCGCTAAACCTTTTTGATTAACAATCGTAACATTGGCTTTACCACTAATATCATGTTGAATCGCTTGTTCTGGAACTAGGAGCGCATTTTCAACTTGAGCTCGGCTCATATTGACTCGAACATACATGCCTGGCAAAAGTTTTTGATTTTCATTATTGGCTAAAATACGGATTGTGACATCACCCGTATCAGGATCAACTTTAGTATCCGAAAATAGGATTTCACCTGTAACGTTATAAGGTTTACCCTGACTATTTAGGATTTCAACCGTATGTTTGGTATTTGACACGTCACCTTGCTGTAAAGCTTCCTGTAGTTTTTCATAATCACTAATTGATTGCTTTACATCAACATAGACTTTATTAATCTGTTGTATTACGGCCATTGCATTAGTATCACCTTGACCAACTAATGCACCCTCAGTCACTAAGATTTCACCAATCGTTCCCGAGATAGGGGCTGTAACAGTCGCATATTTAAGATTAAGTTGTTGTCTGCTTAACATGGCTTGCATTTGCGCCACATCGGCTTTTGCTTTTTGATAATCTGCTTCGGTATTGTTGTATTCCTGCTGACTAACCGCATTTACTTTTACTAATTCAGTGTAGCGTTTTAACAGCACCTGCAAACGTGTCACCTCAGCTTGTGCACGGTTTAAAGTGGCTTGATTGCTTTTTACATCTGCCTGAAATATTTCAGAATTCAATTTAAAAAGCGGTTGACCTGCTTGCACATAAGAGCCTTGCTTAAAAAGTACTTTATCAACAATTCCACCTACTTGCGGGCGAATTTCAGCAATACGGTAAGCGACAACACGGCCTGGAAGATTTTCAATTAAATTCATGGAATGCGGTAATACCGTGATGGTACTGACAACCGCTGGTGGCATTTCTGTTGGGGACTGTTCAGCATCTTTGGCTTGTGTACAGCCGATTAAAAGTACAGTTGTAATAAGTATTGAACCTATTAAATGATAATGTGTTGACATGCTTTTTCAGAGGGGGGGTTTTAGATACTACTATTTTGAAATAGCAGTGTTTATGAATTGCTGATGTTGTGTGGAGATTGTGTGGAGATTGTGTGGAGAGATTAAAAGATTTATTTTTTAATGACACGCTTAAACAGCGTGGCTTGTAAATTAGTATAAATAATTTTGTTGTTCTACAATTTTGATCGTATCTTAGTTTTTTCTCATAGTTCATGAACTTTAAAATTCTAAACCAAGACTAATATTTATATAAGCAATTGAAAATACAATACATAGTTTCTTTATACACTTATGAAGTGAACTTTAGGTGAACATAAGTTAAATAGAAATTTTTAATTAGTTCAGCACAAACGTACAATCTTTAAGGCCTATAACTCGATACCGTTCTCTCTTTGATGTTTATTGCTATCTAATTGAGTGAACTCTGTGGAAATATTTCTTTATACATTAAGCGTTATGTATAGCCCAGGCCCTGTAAATTTTATGGGGCTAAATTCTGGCCTTACAGGTCAATTAAAAAAGACTATAGGATTTTACCTAGGCATTGGTTTCGCCATGTTGATCTTATTCGTATTGTTTGGCTATATAGGTGAAGCTGTTATTCCACATGGATTGATTCATTATATTGCTTTAGCGGGTGCAATTTATACATTCTACTTGGCTATAAAAATGATTAGGGCGAATGTAGAAACAACTCAACAGCAAGAAAGCCATCTAACATTCTTAAATGGCTTATTTATTCAGTTATTAAATCCAAAAGCCATTCTCGTCATTCTACCTGTTACGACAATTATGTACCCTGCAGCCAAAATCACAGGAATCATGATCTTGATAGTTTCTTTACTGATTTCACTTGGTGCTGTTGGCGCACCATTCACCTATGCTCTGGTTGGAAAATTATTAGGCAACAAAATTGCTAATCCTATCTGGTTTAATCGGCTAAATAAGCTGATGGGTATACTCTTGATTTTATCAGGGCTTTTTATGTTCAAAGATTTTCTTAATGGAATAAATCTGCTGTAGGACAAATTAGCCGTTCAAATCGAACGGCTATCTTTTAATATTTATCATTTTCCATTGAGTGGGAGTTAAACCAAATGTTTTTATAAAATGTCTGGTCATATGACTCTGATCAAAAAAGCCTGCATTTAAAGCAGCATTAACAATAGACTCCCCTTGAGCAAGGTAGAACTTAACTGTTTCTAAGCGACGCATGATCATATAACGGTGTGGGCTAGTTCCAAATAATAATCGGAAATCACGAGAAAGGCTCCAGCGGTCACGATCAGCATGTTTCTCTAAATCTGACAAACTTAAGTTTTCATGTGGATACGCCAAAATACACTCACGCGCTCTCTCTGCTGCCTTGTAGTCAAATTTTTTGTTTTGGTTAGATGAAGTATCTGAAATTTCACACAGTGTAGTTGCCAAATCAAATAGAGCATCTTCCGGCACTGTTGCAAATAGGCTGACATGATAAGCTAAATATCTTATTTATTTCGAGATACAGCAGATGAATCCCTTCCACGGTCGGCACTTTCAAGGTGAAATCATTCTTTGGGCTGTTCGTTGGTATTGTAAATATGGCATCAGCTATCGTGAACTTCAAGAAATGCTCGCTGAACGAGGCATAAATGTGGATCACAGTACAATTTATCGTTGGGTTCAGCGTTATGCTCCAGAAATGGAAAAACGGTTACGCTGGTATTGGCGTAACCCTACAGATTTACATTCATGGCATATGGATGAGACTTATATCAAAGTGAAGGGGCGATGGACTTACCTGTATCGTGCAGTTGATCAACGTGGTCATACGATTGACTTTTACCTTTCCGCTAGACGGAACAGTAAATCAGCCTATTGTTTTTTAGGAAAGATCTTCAATACGGTGAAAAAATGGCAAATTCCACGGGTCATCAATACAGATAAAGCAGCGACCTATGGCCATGCTTTATCACGGTTAAAGCGAGAAGGAAAATGTCCAGTAGATATTGAGCACAGGCAGATTAAGTATAAAAATAATGTCATTGAATGTGATCATGGTAAGTTAAAGCGAATCATCAGGGCCACATTAGGATTCAAATCTATGAAGACTGCTTATGCCACAATTAAAGGTATTGAAGTCATGCGTGCACTACGTAAAGGACAAGCATCGTCATTTTATTATGGTCAGCCTCAGGGTGAAGTGTGTCTAATCAACAGGGTTTTCGGTCTCTAAGCACTTTTTAAAGGGAACATCATCGACTCAAATCTCTATTTGCAACAGTGCCAAATATGGTACATTTCACGCAACTACTTTCCCAATACAAGTCTTTAAAATGAATCGTTTTATAATTTTTTTGTTTCTTACTTTTATAATTAATACAAGCTTTGCTCAAATCGTAGAAATCCCTAAATTCTCAGACTATCCCGCTCGAATTTATACAGGTCCCACTTCTGCACCAAAATTAACAACGCCATATCATAAAAATTACAAAACACGTCTAACTAACTCTTCTAAAGAAGATATTAACTTTGCTGGCGAATATGTTCTGAGTGTATGGGGATGTGGTACGAGTTGTCGTGTATATACTTTTATCAATAAAAGAACAGGTGCCATTCTTGATACACCATTTGGTGGTGAAGGCGGTGAAAATATTGTCAGCATTAGAGCAAATAGCAAGGTAATCATAACAACAGAAGAGCTCTACACAAATGACTACGATTCTCTCGGCTATATGGCATATTATTATGTATTAGAGTCAGGACGTTTTAAAAAGGTAGCCCAACTTCCAATTTCTGAAGATCTTTATCAAGAAACCCGTTATAACTACTAATATTCCAACACCTAGCTAATATTATTTTAAACTTAATCTTTAAAAGTTATAACAATAAATCAGCCCGTATTTTACAGGCTGATTTTTAGCTATTTCTTCAATAGTTTTTACCAACTTCTCAGCTCTTTCAATAAGAACCTCCTCAGCAATATAATTATTTTTACTTGAACCGTACCGGGTCAGTGTTCCACAGTTTTCATAAGATAAATAATTATAGTCGCCAATTTCAACTGAGTTCCTCTCCGGCTTTTAAATAGCGGTATACCGCTTGGCGGCTAATTCCAAATGCCTGGCCTAATGCCATTTTTGAAGGATACTGCCCTTCCTTCCATGCTTGTCGCAAAGCTTCAGCTTTATCAGGCTTCAATTTATGTACCCGGCCTTTGTACTTCCCTTGAACAGAGGCGAGTTTAATTCCTTCCTTTTGCCTTTCCAGAATGATTTCACGTTCAAATTGCGCAAAAGCACCCATCAGTTGCAGCATCAAATTATCCATCGGCGTGGATTGGGCAGTAAAAGTAATATTCTCTTTTACAAACTGGATAGCGATCCCTCTTTTGACCAGTTTATCTACTTCAGTGACCAAATCTTTTAGACTTCGTGCAAA
The DNA here is from genome assembly GCF_013417145.1 of Acinetobacter sp. YH16044. Classification (NCBI taxonomy): domain Bacteria; kingdom Pseudomonadati; phylum Pseudomonadota; class Gammaproteobacteria; order Moraxellales; family Moraxellaceae; genus Acinetobacter; species Acinetobacter sp. YH16044. The sequence continues at coordinate 6,980 of NZ_VPEK01000038.1, read as the reverse complement.
ACGATCCATGGAATGTACAATCACCCTGTCCCCTTCCCGGACATAGTTCAACATTTCTTGAAATTTCGGTCGGTCGGTATTTTTACCCGAAGCACGGTCAACAAAAATCCGGTCGACTTCAATTCCCTCAAGTTGACGCCCTGTATTTTGCTCGACCGAACTCACTCGCACATAACCTACTTTTTGGCCTTTCACTCTTTCACGCCCCAATTAGATAAAAATGAACAATTTCGTAAATTATAAATCTTAAATATCAAAGTTACATGTTATATATGGTTAAAAATCATTTAAATGTTACATAGTTTTAAGAACTTTTATATTGTTACTTTAGGGTATAGTCTAAAGTAACACCTTGAACTTTTGCAACAGTGCCCTTAAATTGCTATACACACCAATGGACCAAGCCGGTTCACGTTCTCTTGCATAACTGCAACTTTATTGAAGTTCACATGCTTCAAGATCGCTTTCATCGGCTCCGACATGCCTTCGGTTTCCGACAAATCCGAAATGTACTCTGACTGGTCTACATACTTATAGAAGTTGTTATCAGGGTGTTGTTCTTTAATGCTTTGCCAACATTGGGGAACCATCACAGAGACTGGTCTGATCAGGTTGAAATTATTGGCGATATTCAACCCATACAGGTCGAAATCGGTATACACCGCTACCGGACATTCTTCTGGCAGAACTTCAAGCAACTGATTGACTGACCGGCAGTTCTTACCATGCCCCCTGTAAAGGAATAGGCTGTCTTGCCATTCGAGTGGAACTTGCTGATACCAGTCCAAAATCCGTACAAGCATAGTGCCATTCTCAATAATGATCAGCTTCCTGATTTTTTCTACTGCAAGATGCTCTAAGGACACGGCTGTTGTCACGCCAGGATGTGCAATGTGCATCTCACCGGACTTTAACGGTAGTTGTGCATTGATCGCAGCAAACCAAAGCTGCTCACCGAAAACGCTGGCATTGCCAGACTTTTCATCTATACGATGATCAGCAAGCGATATTCGGTCTGCATTGGAGTCATACGTTACCTCTGGCTCCGTTTTTACATGCTTTCCGTACAGAACCCGAAGCACATCAAGATCTGATTCACTTAGATGCAGCTCACGTTTGATGATGCTACCGATCTGCATGTCTTTGTTCAGCATTGTCCATGTCTTGTTAAGCTTCACCACTCTGGTTTTAAGCTGTAAAACCGTCTGAATGATTGAGAGTTCTCTTTGCCCTAAGCGCATTGCATCACCTTTCCGTTGCTGTCTTTGCGACGAAACACGATATCTGAAATGTAGTAGTTGCCATTATATTTAGCATCCGTTTCACCCACTAACTGCAACTCAAGATGGTTTGAGTGGTTGAGTTCAAACTCATACAGGAGGCGACTAATCCAGTATTCAAATTTGCATCCAGGCTCTAGGCGTATGTAGGCGTTCTTTGCTGATATTTCATTGATTGCCGGACTGCCAAAAGCGTCAAAGAAGAAAAATGCAGCTTTATCCAGAGGTGAGACTGCCTTCACTATCGTATGCGTTGCCTTCTCTACCGGTGGGCGTTTTTTTTCAACAACTGGACCATCTTTTTTAACACGCTTCTGATTGGCTGTCTGAGCTACCGCAGATAAAGTGTTCTCAAAATCCTCAAGGTAGATATCGGCACGAGCTTTCAGCTTGATAAGTGGTACACGACGGAAGCTATCAGGTGCCTTGTTGAAATCAATATCGGCATTCAGCGTCCGGTTGTTGGCAAAATGACGGTGCAGCGCATCAATCAGATTGATTCGCTCCTGGGTTTTTATGTCCTTTTTCCATTCAAAGAGTTGCTTGTCCAGTCGGTGATGGCTGTGGTTCATTTCTTCAATGGCTTCAAACACGCTTGGCTTGAGACGTTTGGAGATCACTCTCTGCAAGTCTGCATCACCTACCGCCAATTCATCCATCGTATTTGGTGAAAGGATTTCCAGTGCCGTAATTAGCATTTTGGCAGTCTTTAAGCTTTGTTCAGCCTTACGCATTTTCATGTCGTAGTTGTTGAACAGCGACAGATACTCAAAGCACTGATCGGCAAAATTGGTCATGTTCTCGCTGATATTGTTTGAAAGCTCAATAATCAGGTCACTTGCTTCAACCTTTAATACTTCGGCACTTTCCGGGTCCTCGACTTTTGACAAGGCATAGTCGGTACTCACCGTTTTGATACGATCAATCAGACCGCTAATGTCGGGTGCGGAAATGTTGCGTTTCTTTCTGTTTTTATAGAAATTCACAAACTCAATGACGAAGTTTCTTAGATGCAGCGTGTTTTTTTCTGCATCCAGATACCCAAGATCGCAAGACAGCAAATTATCAATCAAGGATTTGTTTGATTCATTGACCTGAATAGACGAACTGGTAAACATGATTGCTTCGGCAATAGCATCAATGTTTGCAGAGAAAACCTTCGCCCCACGTTCAGCCGGATTCACGAAGTCGATCATAGTAACTCGCCCTGCTCCACATCATCTGTTTGAGTGATATCAATCGCATTGTGTTCGGCAAGGTACTCAGCTTCATCGTAGAAAATCGACCAACGTGAAGTTGCCAAAAACTCAGTACCCACAACCCCAACCGGCACTAAATATTCGCGCTGTACCAAAAACTGAATAACACCGTTGATCTGGTCTTTCACTGTGCTTGCGGTCTTACCCAACTTTGCAGAGAGTTCTTTTAGCCCTTTTTGGACATGCTTGGACTTCTCCACTTCAACCAGGATTTCACCAGACGTAATTCTGTCGCCTCCAATCAGAGGTTCATTGCGCCCCCCTGCCTTTCTGAACAGTCGCAGCCAGTCCACAAGTGGCTCCATTTTGCTGACGTTTTCCTCAAACTGTTTGGTGATGACCTTTTTGATCTCAGGGTCACTTTCAATATCAAGGTAAATCAGGAAATACCCACCACCGCACGGTGTCTGAATACACTTTTTGCCTAGAAAACTAATATGGTTGTTTAGTTGATCTAAAAATTCGACATCATTCAAAAACTCAAAGTTCTCAAAATCACTCCACTGGTCAATTAGATAACCTTCTAATAATTTGGTCGCTACTTTTGTTAATCGTTTATCAGCCATTTAAAATTCTCCACTTTTTCCCTATTAGACTGGTTCTGCTGCAAGCAATGGGTTATCGCCTTCGATTTCCAGTGGAACAACAGTGCTGACACCATTGGCTCCAACAATGTAGAGATTCTTAAACTTGTGGTTAGAGGTTGAGTTTTCCGGTTGAGCACAGACCAGATAGATTTTGTTATGGTCCATCATGTCGAACAGCAAATTGGTGTTGATCGCATCAAAGTTGCCAATCTCGTCAAGCGGGATATGGATGTAGGTCGAGTTATCAGGGCATAACTTCCGTGACAATGCGAGGAACATGATCAGCACCAGAATACGTGACGTTCCTGTACTCCCTGCACTGGTAAAGTCGTTGTCAGTACGCAGCTCGGCAAGACGACCATTGTTCATCACGCTCATTTTCAGACGTACCATAGAGCGGATATCATCAGTATGTCCTTTGGTGCTTTCAATTGCCTTTAAGGTGTATTCACAGCAACGAATGAAATCCTCGCTCGGAATGGAGCTGCTTTGCATGTTTTCAAAGGATTGATAGTCCTCACACTGCAAAACAAACTGATTGAGCTGATCTAGGGTGTTCTTGTCATTCAGCACACTTTCCAGATTCATTGAGAAGTCAGTGAATGCCTTGAACTTGTTGCTACGGTTCAGGTAACCAGACAGTTCCGTAGATACGCTCTTTAAACGCTTATTTAGATTAAGGATTTCCTGAATATAGTTACGCAACTGAGCCGATTTATTACGGAAAATGTTTGTGACTGCATCATGCTTTTTCGGCAAGTCGTAGTCCATGATGCTTTCGATGGTAGACATGGAGTTAATGGTGTTCATGGTTTCACTGGTAGTCCCCATACTCTCCATCTTTTCCTCAAACAGCTTGAACAGAGAGAAGGCTTCATATTTGCGCAGTAATGCCTTAGAAGCGTTTGTCTGCAAGCGTAATTGATAAATCTGTTTCTTCTGTGTATCAGCCAACGTACCCAGATCACGAGAGAAGCTGTCGAAGCTTAAAAACTCAGGTCGATCTACCTCTACCAATAGGATATCGTCATCGAACAGGTTTTCGATTTCACGCCCCTGTTTATCCAGCTTTTTGATTTTCTCCCTGAAATCTTGTGCACTCGCTTCAAGATTGTCCACTCTTGTACGAAGGGAGGTTCGGACTTGTTCAAGCTCACTTTCCAGTTTGGAAAGATTGTGGCTGTATTCAGATACAAGTTTCAGAGCTTGGTTCATGTCCTCGATATGGTTCTGCTTGTACTGATAGTGGTTTTTCTTCCACATATCGTACTCAGCCAAAATGCTTTCATAGCCTTTGACTTTGGTGTGCTGTGCAATCGCAGCCTTGATCTTCATTTCTGCCTGTTTCAGGATATTTTCATCCACGCCTTGCTCACGCAGTTTGCTGTGATACAGGTTGGTCAAATCATCCATCTTGGCTTGATAGCTGCTCTCTAGCTGCTTTTCCTTTGTGGCAATCAGATCAAGCTTGATACGCAAGTCTGCATAGGACGCATCATAGCTCTCCTTTAAGCCATTTTTTTCAAGCATGTTGGCTGATCGAAGCTCACCACGTTTCTTCGGCTCAATCTGATTGTTGAAAGTTTGCAGCTCGTATTTCGCTCTATTTACAGCTTCTTGCTCAATACGTGTAGCTTCTGCCTTCTTCGCTTTCAGCTCTTTCTCAGTCTGGTCATAAACCTGTCGGGCTTGCTGCTTCTCGTTTTGCAGGGTATTTAACTCATTTTCGAGTTTAACAACTGCAATATTGGTCTCGTTGATCTCTCTATGGATGGACTGAGCCAGATGCGATTGCTTGTCGTACTGCTCAACCAAAGAAGCCGTGTAAATCTCGGCATCTTTCAGACGTATTTGTAGTTGCTCAAGACTGTCGGCTTCCCCTGGAATCTCCAACTTGTTCAGGTCTATTTCAAGACCATAGAGGCTTAGGGCATTGGCATTCACGCCAGTTTGCCAGACAGGGTTCAGGTTGGTTTTGAAGAAAAGCTCAGGATTGATGACCTTCGCAATGGTAGTACGCCAGTCCACATCTTCATTCGGTGCATCATTCAGGAACCGTAGCAAGGTGTCTTTCTGGAACAGGGTTGTACGCAGATTCTCTTCTGACTGCTTGGCTTTCTCAAGCTTGGCTTTTAATCCATTAAGATCATACTGCGCCTTGTTTTGATCAAAATTAAGTTGTTTAAGCTTGTTTTGAGCCGCTTTCAATTCGTCAGACTTTGCAGACAAGGTATTCTCTTTGACTTCATAAGCCAACTTGAGGCGCTGTAGCTGTAGGTTTTCTTCATCCGTAAACAGTGTTGATTGGTGCATGCGCTCCATAGCTGCTGACTGGATATCCAGAAGCCTTTGACGTTCACTGGAAATTTCTTGATCAAGAATTTGGAGCTGTTCAGCCTGTTTGCGCTCAAGCTCTTTCACCTTGAGATCAAAGCGGTTTCGCAACTGGTTGATTGCCTCCTGAACCTCGTTAGATTCAGCATTAAGGGCTTCACTGGATGCCATTTTTTCACGAAGCAAATCTGCTGAATGCTTGTCGTACTCGCGGTTGATATTTTCGTAGCTTTCAGTCAAAAACTGTTTGTATTTCTTCGCTTCTTCAATCTCGTTGAAGTAGTGCGCACGTTTCTTATATTCCTGTTCCATGACGGAAATATTCATGTCTTGATAACGTCTTTCCGCAACTTCAATATCATGAATTGCCTGTTTAAAGTTACCTGCAGACTTTTCTTTTACTGCAATCAGCTCTTTGACTTGTACAATCTGGTTATTCAGGTTACGGACTGTCTCATTCCCTTTGTTCTTTACCGCATAGATTTCATGCTCTATCGAACTGATCTGCTGCTCGTAGTTCACCACATGGTCCCGGAGTACCAACAGGTGTGCATGAAGCGCATTAAAGGAGGCTAAGACCGCATTCTTTAACTGAATGCCAGAGATAATCTTCTGCTTTTCCGATTGAAGGCTTTGTAGGGCTTTCACATCATTGATGGTTGCTAACCAATCTGCGGTAGAGGTTGGTTTTGTTTTGATTTTCTCGTTGTCCAAATACGCTTCAATTAACATGGTTTTGAAGTTTGAGACAACATTGTTCTGGTTAATCGTTACCTGGGTCAGATTGCTCAGGAATTTTAGCTGTTGTTTGCTTCCAGACAGTGAATAGCGGTTGCATAAATCACGAAGGTTTCTTTCACCTGTCAGTCGTGATTTATCTGCAGTCAGCGTATAGATATATTCAGGGATGCTGTCGATCTGACGGCTCACATCAACGCCAGATTTATAAACCTGATCAAATACGTCTTTCACATTCTGAGAAAGACCCAAGATTTCCAGACTGCTCTCACTTAATAGCGTATCTTCCGCGCATCCATCAACAAATCGGTAGTTGTGCTTGCCCTGATTATTATTGCGATACAGCACCACACACTTTGTACCTGAGTGAGCAAGGTATTCAAAAATCACCATGCTTCGACTGCTCGGCAAATAGTAGTCTACGAAATTTTTCTTGTTTGCAGCTTTCTCTATTAACCCATTTGGTGAGGCACCAAAGAAAATAGGAATCAGGTTCAGGAATGAGGTTTTCCCTGCACCGTTGATACCGGTAATGTTTGTATGACCACCACTAATATCAACTCGGAATAGTTTAGATGAAAGAAAAGAATCATAAAGAATGATTGACTGTAAACCTTTCATAGAGGTTTCTTGAGGGTTAATAATACTCATTATAAGAGGTGGTTCCACTTGTTTGAACAACTAAAAGCGTATTTATAAGTGATATTCCGCTCTAGTTAAGCCACCTTGTTTTGTTGGGGTAGCTGATCATAGTAAAACTCATTTGGTGTCATTTTGTCTAG